>JABIXB010000236.1 GCA_018666805.1 Rhodospirillaceae bacterium
GGCGTTGGGATTGGCTTGGCTGATCCCAACGGCCGTATCCTGAAAGTCAACCGCGCCTTCGCTGACATGTTGGGGTATGAAGCCAGCGAACTGGCCGGCAAGCATATTGCCGATATTACCCACCCCGAAGACATGGGCGAGACAGCCTCGAACCGGCGCCGCACGATCGCCCAGGAAAAACCCTTTTACCGGCAGGAAAAGCGCTATCTGTCCAAAGGCGGCGAAACCGTATGGGCGCGGATCACGTCCACGCCTCATTTTGGGCCTGATGGGGAATTTCAATTTAGTGTGGCGATGGTCGAAGGAATTGCCGAGCGTCGCGAGGCCGAGTTGGCATCCGAACAATTTCGCCAAGCCATCGATAACGCATCCGAGGGAATTATCATCTACGACGCGGAAGAGCGTTTGGTTTTTACCAACAAGAAATTTAACGAACTTCATCCCGAGGCGGCTTCTTTCCTCAAGCCGGGTGCGCACCGTCGCGATATCCGCCGGGCTTATTACGGTTCGGGTATCGTAAGTGCCGCCTCCGGGCGCGTGAGCACCTTTCTGGAAGAGGAAGATGCACGCCGGAGCGCCCCGGGTGCAGCCGTGGAAATGCGTCGTTCCGATGGTTCCTGGCGGCGTATCAGCAATCTCAAACTGCGCGATGGCGGTATGGTGGGTGTCGTCATCGACATTACCGATACCAAGAACCGCGAGGAGGCGATGCGGAATAGCGAGTCCCGTTTGGCCGAGGCACAGCGCATTACCCATAGCGGTTCTTGGGAACGCGACCTTAGGACGGGCGAGGAATACTGGTCGGACGAGTATTTTAGGATAGCTGGCTTTGAGGCTCAGGCGTTCAAGCCGTCGAACCAGGATTTTTTAAAATTGATTCACCGCGAAGATGCCGAGCGGGTGAAGGCGGAGAATGCGAAATTGGTGGCGGAGGGCGGGAATTACGATTCGGTTTTCCGCATCGTCCACAAAGACGGCATGGAGCGTACCGTGCGTTCCCAAGGTGTGCTGTTGAGCGATGCGGCCGGCAATCCGGAGCGCACGGTCGGCACCTTTACGGATATCACGGAGTTTGCTCTGGCGGAGAAAGCCTTGGCTGAAAGCGAGGGCCGCTTCCGCACCATGTTCGAGGGCGCGCCCAGTGGTATCATCATTGCCAGGACGGATGGAACATTCCAGCAATGTAATCCCGCCATGAATAATATGCTCGGCTATGAAGACGGCGAACTCAATGGCAAGCATTTCTCGGAGGTCACCCACCCGGACGATATCGCTGAAAATATCCGCATGTCGGATCAGGCGATCGCCGGAGATATTTCCAGCTTTACCATAGAGAAGCGTTTCCTGCGCAAGGATGGCAGTGTGCTGTGGGCTCTCCTCTCAGTTTCGTTTGCGGGTGAAGTCAACACGCGGTCGCGATTTCGCATCGCAATCGTTGAGGATATTTCCCAGCGCAAGGAAGCCGAGGCGGCATTGGAGGAAAGTCAGGCCCGTTTACTCGAATCCCAACTGGTCGCCAATGTCGGAAATTGGGTAATTTACTATCACGGCACGGAGCAGGCGCGGGTGCATTGGTCGGCCGGGCAGTGCCAAATATTCGGGCTTGCTGAAAACTCCTACCCAACCAGTTTAAAGGCCTATCTTGAATATGTGCACCCCGACGATCGCGCCGGCGTCGAAGCCGCATGGGCCGCCGCTTCACACGACGGCGGTTTATATGAGATGGATCACCGAATTCTCCGGCCCGACGGCGAAATTCGACATATTTCCACCCGCGCCCGCTTTACCTACGAAGGTAGCGAGACGGGGTGGCGCTGTGTCGGCGCATCGATTGATATCACCGAGCGCCAGCAAGCGGAGGTGGCGTTGCGCCAGAGCGAAGCGCGGCTCGAGGAAGCGCAGCGCATCGCTCATATCGGCAATTGGGAATATGATGCTGTATCGGGGACACGCAGTTGGTCGAATGAAACCTATCGCATATTTGGCCAGGAGAAAGACCATTTCGACCCCAGTGGAGACAGCTTCACAAGCTGTATTCATCCGGATGACCGGGAGCGGTTTTCCCGCAATATTTCGAACCATGGCGCGCCGCGCGAGCCCCACACCCACGAATATCGGATTGTGCGCGCCAGCGGCGAAGTGCGGGCGCTTAGGGAACACTCCGTATTTGAATATGATTCCGGCGGAAAATTGCGCCGGCGTGCCGGAACGGTGCAGGACATAACGGAACTCAAGCTTGCCGAGGAGCAGCTTCAACAGGCGCAAAAGATGGAGGCCGTGGGTCAGTTGACCGGCGGCATTGCGCATGATTTTAACAACTTATTGGCCGTGATAATGGGCAATCTGGAACTGGTGCAGGACCGTGCTGCCGGGGATAGCCGCGTCCGGGATATGATCGATCGGTGCTTGGGCGCCGCTGAACGGGGCGCGGCTCTTACCCACCGTCTGGTCGCTTTCTCGCGCAGGCAAAGACTGCTGCCCTCAATAATCAACCTCAACGAGCTGGTTGCGGGCATGACCGACTTGCTCCGCCGCACTCTGCTTGAAACGATTGAAATAGACATTCGGGCGGCGGCGGACATTGGGCTGTGCGAGGTCGATCAGTCGCAGTTGGAAAACGCCCTTCTGAACCTCGCGATCAATGCCCGGGACGCCCTGCCGCGCGGCGGCACCCTCACCATTGAAACGACGAATTGTGTACTCGATGAAGAATATGCCGCCGCCTGGGCCGAAGTGCTGCCCGGCCAATATGTCATGTTATCCGTCAAGGACGATGGCAGTGGCATCCCGGAAGAGGCTCTGGAGCATGTTTTTGAGCCCTTCTTCACCACCAAGGAGGTCGGCAAGGGCTCCGGCCTCGGTTTGAGCATGATCTATGGCTTCGTCAAACAATCGGGTGGCCATGTTGAAATCGATAGCGCCGAGAGCGTCGGAACCACCGTCAGGATTTATCTGCCGCGGGTAATCGCTTCGGCAGAGGGCGGGACGGGTCGGGAGGTCGAGGAAATTCGCGCGGCGGAAGGGGAGCGTGTGCTTCTCGTCGAGGATGACGCGGAGGTGCGGCACCTTGCGCTCGCGCTGCTTAAGGATATGGGTTACGCGGTCGTCCCAGCGGAAACGGCGAAGGCCGCCTTGGCTCTGCTCGCCGATGACAGCGCGTTTGATTTGTTGTTGACTGATATCGTTCTGCCCGGCGGTCTGAACGGTTTGGAGCTGTCGCTACGGGTTCAAAAGCGAATTCCGGCTATCAAGGTCGTGTATATGACCGGCTACGCCGATGGCGCGCTCGAGAATATGGATCTGTTGGGCGTGGGTAAGAATTTACTTCCCAAGCCGTTCAAGAAAGCGGAGCTTTCGGCGGTGCTTGAGCATGCCTTGGAAGGGAGCAAAAAATAACCGGTTTCATGCCGAAGCCGGTTTCCGCGCCTATTTCGGCTGCCACTGTGCCCGATATCGACGCTGTCGACCACGCCCGGACCCGGCCCAATTCGCTTCTCTGGCGACCGTCTGACAGCGTTGCTGATCGGTGCCCCTTCGCCCAGCGCTTGAGAGCGCCTTCAAAGTGTGTAAAAACTCCGCCGCCATGAATGATCTCACCAACAAGGCTCTGCTGCCGGCGGGGCTGCAGGATTTATTGCCGCCCGATGCGGCGCGCGAAGCGGAACTCGGCGCGCGCCTGCTCGCCTGTTTTCACAGCCACGGTTATGAGCGGGTAAAACCGCCCTTTATCGAATTTGAGGACAGCCTGTTGAGCGGTACCGGCGCCGGCCTGGCGGAAAGCAGTTTCCGCCTGATGGACCCGGTGTCGCGCCGCATGATGGCGCTCCGCAGCGACATGACACCCCAGGTGGCGCGCATCGCCCGCACCCGTCTCGGGCGCAGCCCGCGCCCGTTACGGCTCAGCTATGGTGGCGATATTTTGCGTGTCGAAGGCAGCGAACTGCGCCCGGAGCGTCAATTCGCGCAAGTCGGCTTTGAGCTGATCGGCGCCGCTTCGCCGCATGCCGACGCCGAGGTCGTGCTGCTCGCGGTTGAGGCGCTTTCCGAGCTCGGCCTGGAGAATTTAACCGTCGATCTCAACGCGCCGACATTGGTCACCGCGATCCTCGGTGGGCTGGATTTGGACGGCGAGACCCACACGGCGCTGCGCGCGGCACTGGACCGTAAGGATGTCACGGGCGTTGCCTCACTTGACGGCGATGCGGCGGCGCAACTGAACGGACTCCTCGGCGCCACCGGCGTTGCCGGCCCGGCGCTGGCCGCCTTGGCGAAACTCGATTTACCCGAGACGGCGCGCACCGCCGCCGATTCCCTGCGCGAGGTGGCCGGCCTGATCTTGGAGGCGTCACCCGATTTGAGCATGACGATCGATCCGGTCGAGCGGCGTGGCTTCGAATATCAGACCGGGGTGAGCTTTACCCTATTCGCCGCCGGTGTGCGCGGTGAACTGGGGCGCGGCGGCCGTTATCCACTGGCTGCGAACTCCGCCGGTGGCACGCAAAGCGAAGACGCTGCCGGCTGCACGCTCTATATGGACTCACTGCTGCGTGCACTGCCCGCCGGTGAGGCCGAAAAACGCGTATTTCTGCCGCATGGCACGGCTGCCGGCGCGGCGCGCGAATTGCGCGCCGAGGGGTGGATTGCTGTTGCAGCGCTCGGGCCGTCGGGCGATGATACGCAAGAGGCGCGCCGCCTTGGCTGCAGCCATCTCTATCTGAAGAGCGGCCTCACCGCAGTTTAATCCGAGGAACAGAATCATATGTCGAATGTCGCGGTCGTCGGCGCCCAGTGGGGCGACGAGGGCAAGGGCAAAATTGTTGATTGGTTGTCTGAACGGGCCGATGTGGTGGTGCGTTTTCAGGGCGGCCACAATGCCGGCCACACCTTGGTGATCGACGGCAATGTCTTTAAATTGAGCCTGCTGCCGTCCGGCGTGGTGCGCGGCGGCAAGCTGTCGGTGATCGGCAATGGCGTGGTGATCGACCCGTGGGCGCTTAAGCGCGAAATCGAGGAGATCGCCGCCAAGGGCGTCGTTATCACGCCCGAAAATCTGATGATCGCGGAAAATGCCTGCCTGATCCTGCCGCTTCACCGCGAGCTCGATCAGGCGCGCGAAGCGGCGCGTGGCGGCCAGACCATCGGCACCACCGGGCGCGGCATTGGCCCGGCTTACGAGGATAAAGTCGGACGGCGCGCCATTCGGATCGGCGATTTGCGCTCGCTCGCGGATCTCGACGCCCGTCTCGACGAGCTGTTGCTGCACCACAATGCCCTGCGCCGGGGCTTCGGCATCGATAATGTCGACAAGGCGAGCCTGAAAGCCGAGCTGAGCGATATTGCGCCCCATGTTTTGCCCTATTTGGGCGCGGTGTGGCGCCGGCTTGACGCGGAACGCCGTGCCGGTACGCGTATCCTGTTCGAGGGCGCTCAGGGCACGATGCTCGATATCGATCACGGCACCTATCCTTACGTGACCTCGTCCAACACGGTCGCCGGGCAGGCGGCGGCGGGCGGCGGCATCGGGCCGGGCACAATCGGCTATGTCCTCGGCATCACCAAAGCCTATACGACACGCGTCGGCTCCGGCCCGTTTCCGACAGAGCTCAACGATGTGATCGGCGAGGGATTGGGCGAGCGCGGCAAGGAATTCGGCACCGTCACCGGGCGCAAGCGGCGCTGCGGTTGGTTCGACGCGGTGATGGTGCGCCAGGCGGTCAAAATCGGCGGTATCAAAGGCATTGCCCTGACCAAGCTCGATGTGCTCGACGGCATGGACGAGCTTAAGGTCTGCACCGGCTACAAGGTGAATGGCTGCGAGCTTGATCATCTGCCGGCCCAGGCGGCGGAGCAGGCGCAGGCAGAACCGGTTTACGAGAGCTTCGATGGTTGGCAACAGAGCACCAGGGGCGCGCGTTCCTGGGCCGAATTGCCGGCGAGCACGATTAAATATATCCGCCGCATCGAAGAACTGATCGAGGCGCCGGTGGCGCTGCTCTCCACCAGTCCCGAGCGCGAAGACACAATTTTGGTGCAGGACCCGTTCAGCGATTGACGGCTCAAATATGTCTGCCAATTTTTTTTTGCGCGTAAATGCATGTTAAGGTAAGCGTTTACCGGGGTTAATTTGGTGGCGCGCCATATGTTCGATGAAATGGGGAAAACCGGGCGTCCCGCCGATGCAGCGGTCGAGCAAGCCTGGTTTCAGGCGATATTTCAGCATGCGGCGTTCGGCATTTCCCTGATTTCTCCGGACAATTTATATCTTGGCGTCAATCCGGCCTACGAGCGCATGATGGGATATGGCGCGGCGGAACTGGTCGGCCGTCCAAAGTTGGCCATCACCCACCCCGACGACGCGGAGGCCAGCAATGATCTGAACCGGCGCATGGATAGCGGTGAGATCAACGAATTTACCTTGGACAAACGCTATCTGCGCCCTGACGGCAGTGAATTTTTCGGCCGCCTTAAGGTATCGCGCGTCAATGACGAAAATGGCCGCATCCTGTTTAAGCTGGCCATGGTGGAAAATATCAGCGAGTTGAAGCAGCGCGAACAAGCGCTGCACGACAGCGAGGCGCGTCTCGCCGAGGCGCAGCGTATTGCCAATATGGGCAATTGGGAATTTGTCGCTGAGCGCGGCACGGTGCATTGGTCGGATGAATGCTACCGAATATTCGGCCAGGACAAAGATAGCTTTTCGCCCAGCCACGAAACGTTTCTCGCCTGTGTGCATCCGGACGACCGGGAGAGGGTGAAACGGGTTCTAATTCCCGGATGGCGGCCGAAGGGGCGTTATTCGCATGAACACCGTATCGTCAGGCCCGATGGTGAAGTGCGCCACCTGCAGGAATGGGTCGTTCCCTATTATGACGAAACCGGCGCAGTGATTCGGCGCGTCGGCGCGGTGCAGGATATAACCGAACGCAAGCAGGCTGATCAGGCCTTGCGTAAAAGCGAACGGCAATTGCAACAATCGACCGATAACGTGCCGGCGTTGATTGCCTTTATTGGCAATGACCGGCGCTATCAATTTGCCAACCTCGCCTATGAAAAATGGTACGGATTCTCACCGGAGAACATCATCGGGCGCACGGTAACGGAAGTTCTCGGCGCGGCGAACGCGCAGCAAATTGAGTCATATATCGCCGGCGCGTTGGCGGGCGAGCGGCAGGATTACCTGGTCAGCTTCGATACCGCGGGCAGCGTGCGCCGCGAGGTTAAGGGAACCTTCATGTCGAGCAAGGCGGATGACGGTACTGTCCTTGGTTTTCACGTCTTGGCGCAGGATGTGACCAAGGAAAAAATGGCCGAGGAAGCGCTCCTGCACGCCAAGGATATGGCGGAAGATGCCAGCCTGGCAAAATCAAACTTCCTCGCCAGCATGAGCCACGAGCTGCGCACGCCGTTGAATGCGATCATCGGATTTTCGGAAATTATCGCCAAGGAGATATTGGGGCCGGTGGGCAAACCTGAATATCTCGAATATGCCCAGGATATTCACAACTCAGGCGGCCTTTTGCTCGACATCATCGGTGAAATTCTCGATTACTCGAAATTGGAATCGGGCAAGGAGCCGCTGCTTGAAGAGACGTTGGATGTGCCTGAGACCGTGCGTTCCTGCCTGGCGCTTGTCGCCAATATTGCCGACCAGGGCGGGCTGACGGTAGAGAGCGATGTCGCGGCGAGCCTTCCGCCGTTTCACGCCGATAAGCGCAAGTTGGTGCAGATGCTGAGCAATCTTCTCTCCAACGCGATAAAATTTACCGAAGCCGGTGGGTGCATTGGTGTCCGGGTGCGAGCGGCGCCTGAAATAGGTTATGAATTTCAGGTTTATGACAATGGCATCGGCATTGCTGCCGAAGATATTGCCCGCGCGCTGCTGCCTTTCGAGCAGGTCGATAATTCACTCACGCGAAAATTTCCCGGCGCCGGTCTTGGCTTGCCGCTGTGTAAAAGCTTCGCTGAAATGCATGGCGGTACGTTCGAATTGACCAGCGCGCCCGGCAAGGGCACCACCGTCACCCTCCGCTTCCCGGCTGAACGTGCTGATTTCGGTTGAAAGCAGGGCGCGCGGCGCGGTCAAAGCCTCTATACTGGCGCGCTTCCTATTTATGGCGGAATGAAAATCGATGGTTAAAGAGAGTGACGCGGTGTTGGGTGCGGAAACCGGCGGGCCACTGCATGGCTACCGGATTATCGACCTCACCACCATGATCTCCGGCCCGTTCGCGACCATGATATTGGGCGATCAGGGCGCCGAAGTGATCAAGGTGGAGACGCCGAAGCAGGGCGATCATGTGCGCGCCGGCGGGCATCGCTCGGGCGGGCTCGCTGCCAATTTTCTCAACAACAACCGCAACAAACGCTCCATCGCGCTCGATTTGAAGAGCAAGGAAGGGCGCGATGTTTTATTGCGCCTTGCCGCCGGCGCCGATGTATTTGTGCAAAATTTTCGCCCTGGTGTGGTTGAGCGTCTGGGCGTTGGCGAGGCCGATATCCGCGCCGTTCGGCCCGATATCGTTTATGTTTCGCTGAATGGCTTTGGCGAGAGCGGGCCCTATGCCGCCAAGCCGACTTATGATCCGATCATTCAGGCGGTCTCCGGCCTCGCTTCCGTGCAGGGCGGCTCGGATGAAAATCCGCCGCGCCTGGTGCGCACGATTGTGCCCGACAAAATGACCGCCGTGACCGCCGCCCAGGCGATTACCGCGGCTTTATTGGCGCGGGCAAAAAGCGGCGAGGGCCAGCATGTCCGCCTCTCGATGCTCGATGCGGTGTTGGCGTTTCTCTGGTCTTCCGACATGGGCGGGCAAACCTTTGTCGACAAGCCGGTCAGTGCCCAGCGCGCGGCCAGCTTCATCGATCTCATATACGCCACATTGGACGGCCATATCAGCGTGGCCGTGATGAGCGACCGCGAATGGCAGGCGCTGACGCGCGCCTTGGAGCGGCCCGAATGGCTCGAAGATGGGCGCTTCACCACACCGGCGCTGCGCGACCAAAACATCAATGAGCGCCTCGCTCTCATCCAAGAGGTATTGAAGGCGCGCACCAGCGCCGATTGGCTGGCCCGGCTTGAGGCGGAAGGCGTGCCCTGCGCCCCGGCCTTGACGCGCAACGAACTGATCGCACATGAGCAGGTGGTGGCGAGCGACATTCTCGTCACCAGCGACCACCCCCATGCCGGGCGTCTGCGCCAGGCGCGCCCGGCCGCGCGCTTTGACAAGACACCGTCCGGTATTCGCCATGGCGCGCCGCTGTTGGGCGAACATTCGGACGAAATTCTGGCTGAGCTTGGCCTGAGTAGAGAGGAGATCGCGGCGTTGCGTGGCGCCGGCGTGATCGCGGGTTAGGTGTTTTGGTGGCTCGCGTCTTCGTCCTGAAGACCGAGAAAAATTGGCTCATCGTCGCTCAGAAATATATTGACCTTGGCATTATAGGCGGTGTGATTCATGCCGTGTTTGTCGGTGATGTTGAGCTCGCGCACGGCATAGGAGCCGTCGTCTTTTTGCTCGCCCGTGAGGTAGGTCGATATGCGCGAGATGGTGAGCTCGCCCATTTCGATATCTGTGAAACCTTCCAAAATTGCCGCGGCGTGGTCGAAAAAATCCAACATTTTTGTCCCGCCGGACCCTTCCGCGTTGCCGTTTTTGAGGCCTGAAATCAAGATTTGATTCGGTTGGGCATGGTTGATCAAGCGGGCCAGGTTTATCGTTATTTCGCCGACGATATAATCGCTGCCGACGGCGCTCACCCGGTTGTTTTGATGGTAGCTGTAATGGCTGCCGGTGCCGAACACGGTGCGGATTGTCGGGATATGCCGGTGCGTGACCTTGCGCTGCTGTAACGCCTGGTGCGCGAGCGCCACCATCAGCACGCAAAACACGTTCACATCCGCATCCTCGCCCTTTATCCGGTTCCAGGCGTAATAGCCGTCGCCCGTGGTCGAGCGCGCGAGATCAACCGCGGTGCCGAAATCAGCGATTTTTTCCTCGGCGATGTTGAGGGAATATTCGAGCGTGCTTAGTTGCGCCGCCTGCTCTTCCGGCGAAAACAGCGAGAACCCGGCGATATCGTGCAGGAAGACGGCGCGGTTGCGCGTTTGCGTGATGGTGTAGCGAATGAAAATGGTGTTGATATCGGCCGGCGAAACAGGCGCCGGCGCAGCGGGCGGCACGCCATAGGAAAAATGGCGCGGCTTGGTCTCCAGCAATTCCGCTACTTCGGCAAAAGTGCGCCGGCCCATCATGCGCCCGCCATTGACGACACGGCGATGTTTCTGCGCCGAGCTAAATACCGCCAGCGCCGGAACCACGATATAGTCGATACCGCCTTCGACGGGCCGCCATCCGACAAGTGCGTTACTGCCGAATTTCCACTGCTCGCGAAATTCTACGTTCAACTGCTCGAGCACACGATTGCGCTCGGCATGGCTTTCGAGTGAATTCAAAATATCCCTGCTATCTGCTTGGTCGACCTGCATAAGGGGAGTGTAGTGCTAAGTGCTTAAATTTTATTAATCTTGTTGGCGTTATCAGGCAGATCGTGGGGTGACGAAAACATGCCGGCCGCCCGAACAGCAATCTGTTCGGCGTCGCCGCTGCTGTCGAGGCGCTGCCACGCCATCTCGCCGAGGTCATAATCGAGCTGTTGGCGGAGTATCGCGGGCGTAGCGTCCGAGGCGTCATTGTGGCGTCCGGTGATGCGCTCGCGCAGGCAATGCGCCGGCGCATCGAGCCAAAACCCGGTGAACGGCACACCTGCTTCGGCGGCCAATTCCGCCATTTCCGCCCGCTCCGCCTGTTTGGCGAACACAGCATCCATGACGACCGCATAACCGCCGGCGAGCCCCGCCTTGGCCTGGCGCGCCATTTCGCCGTAGACGCGCCGGTTGGCGTCCGGCGTATATCCCTCCGGCCCGAGCGGTGTGGTCTCGTGCCAGTCGAACAGGTGTTTGCGGATCACGTCGCTGCGTATATGAAGGGCGCCGGGCGCGTGCCCGATCAGCGGCGCGAGGCGGCGCGCGAGGGTGGTTTTGCCGCTGCCCGAGAGGCCGCCGACAGCGATCAGGCGCGGTTTCTCGACGGCCAGCAGATTGGCCGCGAGACCGAGATAGGCGCGCGCTTCGCTGCGTGCCTCGTACGCCGCTGTTTGATCGTCGAGCGCTTCCGCCTGCACGGCGCCGGTCTTGGCGCGAACCCCGGCGCGCGCGCTCATAAAGAGCGGCAGGGCGGCGAGGCCGGCAAAATCACCGCTTGCGCCGAGATAGCGGTTGAACACGCGGTTGGCGGCCGGGCGCATATTGCGGTGTTCGAAATCCATCAGCAGGAAGGCAAGATCGTAGAGGGTGTCGATCACCGCCAGCGCATCGTTAAATTCTATCGTATCAAACAGGGTCGGTTTGCCATCGAGCAGGCAGATGTTGCGCAGATGGAGATCGCCATGACAGTGGCGCACAAATCCGTCGCGCCGGCGCGCTTCGAGTAGCTTGCTCACCGCTGCCAGTGCCGCGTGCCCGCTTTGGTCGAGGGCGGCGGCGGCCTCGGGCGGAAACAGGCCGGGGAATTGCTGATGCTCCTGGTAATTTTCTTCGATCACCCAGGCCATGCCATCACGCCCGCCAAAGGCGGCGTCGTGGGATATTTCGGCAGCGGCGTGAAATTCGGCGATGGCGCCGGCCAATTGATCGAGATGATCGTCGCTGAGTGACGAGGATTGGGCCATGCGGTCGAACAGGCTGGCCTGTTCGAAGCGCTGCATCTCGACGGCGTATTCGATTATTTCGCCACTGCCGCCTAGGTGTAACGTACCGCCCTTGCCGCGCGTAACCGTCACCACGCCGAGATAGAGCGCCGGCGCGGTGCGGCGGTTGAGCGCTATCTCGCGTTCGCAGGCGCTCCGGCGCAACTCCAGGGTCGAGAAATCCATATAGGGAAAGCGCACCGCGCGCTTCACCTTGTAGACGCGCGCGCCGGCGAGAAACACCATGGCGCCGTGCGTATCGATGCGCTCGACCGTCTCGCCGGGCGCAAGACCATGGCTCTCCGGCCGCGCCAGAAATTCCGCCACCGCCGCTTGATCCGCGCTTTCAACCTCAGCCGTCATGCGCCACTCCCATCGATTCCGGCACAGTAGGTATACCGTAGCTATTATGGCAATATGTTGGCGCGTAACTCGTTGAGGGAAATCAATATTCCCGCCCCGCCGCAAGCAGCGCCAGCATATCTTCGGGCGGCTCGCTTTCGAGTTCGATCGGCGCGCCGCTCCGTGGATGTTTAAAGCCGAGCCGGTAGGCATGCAGCGCCTGGCGGTGCCAATTCTCCACCGCCTTGGCGGCTTTTTGCGGCAGCGCCTTGGCCGAACCGCGCCTTGTGCCGCCATAAACCGGATCGCCGACAACCGTATAGCCGCGCGATGACAGGTGAACGCGTATCTGGTGGGTGCGGCCGGTTTCGAGACGGCATTCCACCAGGCTCCAGCAGCCATCCGCGAGATGTTCGATAACGCGGTAATGGGTGCGCGCCGCGCGCCCACCGCGCTTGAGAATGGCCATTTTCTTGCGGTTGCGTGGGCTGCGCCCGATATTGCCCTCGATCTCGCCTTGGGGCGGCAGCGGCGAGCCCCACACCAGGGCGAGATAGGCGCGATCCAGGCTGTGCGCCTCGAATTGCTTGCTGAGCCCGGTGTGGGCAGCGTCGTTCTTTGCCGCCACAAGAAGCCCACTGGTGTCCTTGTCGAGGCGGTGCACGATGCCCGGCCGGCGCACCCCGCCGATGCCGGAGAGACTTTTGCCGCAATGGGCGACCAGGCCGTTGACCAGGGTGCCTTCGAAATTGCCCGCCGCCGGATGGACCACCAGCCCGGCCGCTTTGTTGATGACGATCAGGTCGTCATCCTCATAGCGCACATCAAGCGCCATGGCTTGCGCCGCCGGCGCCGCATCCTCGCTCGCCTCGGGCACGGTGAGCACCACCTCCGCGCCCGGTTTGACCCGGTATGCCGGCTCGGTTATCGTCTCGCCGCCGACGCGCACCTGGCCGCTCTCGATCAGACCTTTGAGGCGGTTGCGTGACAAGTCGGGCAGGGCGAGGGCGAGGAATTTGTCGAGCCGCGCACGTTCGTCCCCGGCGCTGAGGCTATATTGTGTTTCTCCCTCGTTCGGCATAATCGATTTCAACATAGCGGATACAGTGGATTCAAATGATTCCCTTTCTCAAGGTCGCAGTCGTTGTCATGGGCATCCTGATCGTCGGGGGCCTGGCGGTGATCGGCGTCAAGATTTATCAGGATTCGATCAAGGTGGCGGAAACTTTCAGCGAAGAGCCGGGAGATGCTATCGACGTACCGTCGCCGGAACCGGCAACCGTGACGAAAAGCGCGCCAACGCCTATGCCGGAAGCGGTCGAGCATCTCGATCTTGGCCGGGGCGCCCGGGTGCAGGATATGGTGGCGGAGGGCGACCGGCTAATCCTTAATGTGCGCACCGCCGGCGGGGTTGAGCGGGTGGTGATTATAGATATGAACAGCGGCGCGGTTCTCGGCGACATCGCCCTTGAGGCGCCGCGCTGAACGGTGGTGAACGGGGCGCCATGCTATTGCTCAAGCGAGAGGATTTGAAACAGATCGCCGATCAGGCCGAAGCGGCCTATCCGCTGGAGGCGTGCGGCCTTCTGGCTGGGTTTCACAGCGCCGATGGCGATATCGTCGTCACCCAGGTGGCGCCAAGCAAGAACGTTGCCGAGCCGGCACAAAACGACCGCTTCGAGATCGATCCGGAAATGCGTCTCAGCCTGATGCGCGAGCTGCGCGCTGGCGCGCCCAAAGCGCTGAAAGGCGCGGGCCGGAGCATTATCGGTCATTATCACTCCCACCCGGATGGCACGGCGCGGCCCTCGGCGACCGACCTCTCAATGGCTTGGGAGCCCGATCTGGTGTGGTTGATCACCGCCGTGGTCGATGGCCAGGCGGTGCAATCGACGGCGCATCTATTGTCCGAAGGCGGCACGCGGTTTAACGATATCGGGCTCGATTGTTTGCCCGGAGATGAAAAGCATGACGAAGAGCTTTAAGGAAAAGAAAAATGGATTTTCGCAGCGATAATGTGGCCAGTGTGGCGCCCGAGA
>JABIXB010000237.1 GCA_018666805.1 Rhodospirillaceae bacterium
CCTGATGGCGTTCGTCAATCTGGCTGACTATGTCGATGCCGACGCGGCGGCGATGCCGTATGGCGCGCTGAAGCGGCTCGAAATCGCCCGCGCGCTGGCGACGCGTTCGAAACTGATGCTGCTCGACGAGCCCGCCGCCGGCCTCAATCCGGCCGAGACCCAGGCCATCGACACCCTCATCCAAAAGATCGCCGAGAGCGGGGTTACCGTCATTCTAGTCGAGCATGACATGCGCCTGGTGATGGGCGTCTCGGACCATATTTTGGTGCTCGAAAGCGGCCGCAAGCTGGCCGAGGGCACGGCCGAGGAAATCCGCCATAATCCGGATGTGGTGGCCGCCTATCTCGGCGAACAGGCGCGCGGGCGCTGACCGGCATGTTGCTCGAAGTTGAAAGTCTCTCTTGCCATTATGGCCGCATTCAGGCGCTGCGCGATGTCTCGGTCTCGGTTGACGAGGGCGAGTTGGTGGCGCTGGTCGGCGCCAATGGCGCCGGCAAGACAACCCTCCTGAATGCCATCTCGGGCATCGAAAAAGCCACCGCCGGGGTGGTCCGCTTTGCCGGGCGCGACATCACCGGTGCCACGGCGCATTCCCGGGTGCGCCATGGCATCGTGCAGGTGCCGGAAGGGCGTCAGGTGTTTGGCCCGATGTCGGTTGAGGATAATCTAACGCTCGGTGCCTACACGCGGGCCAAGGAGGAGGCGGGCGAGACGCTCGAACATTTGCTCGAACTGTTTCCGATGCTGCGCGACAAGCGCCACGAACCGGCCGGTAATCTCTCCGGCGGCCAACAGCAGATGCTGGCCATGTCGCGCGCCTTGATGGCGAAGCCGAAGATCCTGCTGCTCGACGAACCGAGCATGGGCCTGGCGCCAAAGCTGGTCGACGCGGTGTTCGCCATTGTCGAACGCCTGCGCGCCGACGGCGTCACCATCTTCCTGGTCGAGCAAAACGCCTATCTCGCGCTCTCCATCGCCGAGCGTGCTTATGTGCTCGAAGCCGGCGAGGTGGTGCTGGAGGGCAGCGGCCAGGAACTGATCGATAATGAACGGGTCAAGCAGGCTTATCTCGGGCTCTAGCTCTTGGGTCTAAGATCTTTGATGCGTTGCGCCTTACCCATCGAGCGCTCGATGCTGCCGGCTTCACCCAATCGCACCGCAACGCTCACCCCGGCATAAGTCTTGACGTTCTGCGCCAGCAACTGTTGTGCTGCGTCTTTGTCTTCTTGGCCAATATCCGGGCGCGCCTCTACCACTACAGCTAGGCTGTCGAGCTGGCCCTCTTTGCTGAGCTCGCAAAAATAATGCGGTGACAAACGTTCGTCCTTGAGAATTTCAACTTCGATTTGCGATGGGAACACGTTGACGCCGCGGATGATCATCATGTCGTCGGAGCGCCCCGTCACCTTTTCCATGCGCCGCATGGTGCGCGCCGTGCCGGGCAATAGGCGGGTCAGATCCTTGGTGCGGTAACGGATGATCGGCAGGGCTTCCTTGGTGAGCGAGGTGATCACCAATTCGCCGCGCTCGCCGTCGGCCAGCACCTGGCCGCTCTCGGGATCGATGATCTCGGGGTAAAAATGATCCTCCCAGAAATGCAGGCCGTCCTTGCTTTCGACGCATTCGCAACTGACGCCAGGCCCCATCACTTCGGACAATCCATAGAGATCGATGGCATGCATATCGAAACGGCGCTCGATTTCCGCGCGCATCGCCTGGCTCCACGGCTCAGCGCCGTGCAGGCCTGTTTTGAGCGCGGTTGTGCGCGGATCGATGCCTATGCGCTCGAACTCGTCGGCGATGGTGAGCGTGTAGGACGGTGTCGCCATGATGATATCGGGCTTGAAATCGTTGATCAGTTGCACCTGGCGTTGCGTCGCCCCGCCCGACATCGGGATCACCGTGCAGCCGAGTTTCTCAGCGCCATAATGCGCGCCGAGGCCGCCGGTAAAGAGGCCGTAGCCATAGGCGACATGGGCGATATCGCCGGGCCTGCCGCCGGCGGCGCGGATCGAGCGCGCCATCAACCGCGCCCAATTGTCGATATCGTTTTGGGTGTAGCCGACCACGGTCGGAATGCCGGTGGTGCCACTTGAGGCATGCACACGCACCACCTTCTGGCGCGGTACGGCAAACATGGAGAACGGATAGTTTTGCCGGAGGTCGTCCTTGACCATGAAGGGAAATTTGCCGAGATCGGAAAGATCGTTTAGATCGCCCGGCGCAATTCCGGCGGCGTCGAACTTTTCCTTATAGTGCGGAACATTGTCATAGGCGTGGCCGAGCGACCATTTCAGCCGCTCGAGCTGCAGGGACGAAATTTTATCGCGGCTGGCAATTTCGATCGCATCCAGACTGGCTCTGTCCGGCGTTAGGTCCCGCATGTCCGCTTCCTCTTTTTTTGCAGCCGAACATGGCAGGGCGGCGCAATCAAGACGTATCCGGTGGAAAATAATTTTTACTCCGACCGAATCCTTTTGCACCCGGCAGCCGTCTTTTAATTGAAAGCAAATCAACAGGAGAACGGAACATGTCATTGGATTATCAACAGGCGCTGGTTATCGGCGGCAGTAGCGGTGTCGGACGGGAATTGTCTTTAAATTTGGCGAAAAAGGGCGTGCACACCATCGTCGCGGCGCGCGGTGCCGCTGGTTTAGCGCAGCTCGCCGGCGAAGCGGCCAATATCGAAACCGTGGCTATCGATGCGTCTCGGGATGGCGCGGCCGGCGAATTGCTCGCCACGCATAAGCCCGATCTTCTCGTTCTGGCCGGCGGCCAGCGGCCGAAAATAGCCGCTGTGCATGAGATGGGCTGGGAGGATTTCAGCGCCACCTGGAACAGCGATACCAAAATGGCGTTCGAATTCACCAAGGCGGCGCTGACTCTGCCGCTGGCCGAAGGCGCGACGATTGTCAGCTTTTCGAGCGGTGCCGCGCTCGCCGGCTCGCCGCTTTCAGGCGGTTATGCCGGGGCCAAACGAATGCAGCATTTCCTGGTTAATTACGGCCAGCGCGAAGCCGACCGCCTCGGCCTTGGCCTCAATTTTTTATCGATTATTCCCAAGCAATTGATCGCCGGCACCGATATCGGCAAGGAGGCCTCGGCGGCCTATGCCGCATCGGCCGGAATCGATGTCGAGAAGTTTATGGGCCAGTGGGACACGCCGCTTACCGCCGAACTTGCCGGCGCCCATCTGGTTGACCTTTTGGACCAGCCACAGGAAGCTAAGCAAGCTGGTGCGCGCGCCTTCGCCATTACCGGTGCGGGCGCCGAGGCGATGGCATAACGAACGGGCAGGGCGTGTGACGACAGCCAGCAAAGAGAGCGTGACGCGGGCGGCGTTTGAACAGGCGCTGCCGGCGCTGCGTCCAGATATCCACCGCTATTGCGCCCGCATGATGGGCTCGGTGATCGATGGCGAGGATATCCTGCAGATCGCCTGCATGAAGGCGTTCGAGGCGCTCGAGCGCGGCGATCAGGTCGACAATCTCCGCGCCTGGCTGTTGCGCATTGCGCACAACACGGCGCTCGATTCCTTACGCGCCAGAAAACGCGAGGCCGCCATGCTTGATGAAACAACGAATATGCCATCGCTCGAGGCCGCCCAAATGGCAATGCGCAGCGATGTCAGGGATTCATTGCGCCCATTCCTGGCGCTGCCGCCAAGCCAACGCAGCAGCGTCATCTTTCGCGATGTCTTTGGCTACACCGCAAGTGAGGTGGCCGACCTCACCGGCGCTTCCGTCGCTTCCGTGAAGGCGGCGCTGCACAGAGGGCGGGCGGCGCTGAAGCAAAGCCGGGCCAAGGCGCCTGAACAAGTGGCGGCACCGCTCTCAGCGGAAGAAAGAGGGCGGCTCAGCAGCTATGCCGAACATTTCAACGCACGTGATTTCGACCGGTTGCGCGACATGCTCGCCGCCGAAGTGCGCCTCGACCTGGTGAGCCGCGCCGAAGCGCATGGCCGAAAGGGCGTCGGCAATTACTACAGCAATTATGACCGGGTTTACGATTGGCTGATGAAGCCGGGCCAAGTGGAAGGCCGACCCGCCATGCTCGCCTTCGACCCCGAAGACAGCGCCAGCGGACCGGCCTATTTCATCCTGCTCGAATTCAGCGCAGGCGAACTCCACCTCATCCGCGATTTCCGCTACGCCCGCTACGCCATGGCCGGCGCGGAGTGGCAGCGGCTCGGCTGAGCGCGCGTATAACGATTACATTGCACCGGATAAGCGAATAGGCCTACCCGATACATTTGGTCTCAACGGTGGACACGAATTCGGGATCTGCAAGCAGCTGACTAATGCTGTCGGAAACCATTTTGCTGATACTGGCGAAAACAGAGGTTTCGAGAAATTTCGCGCCTTTAAACGCAACATGATAATTGCGTTCCATAAGCATGGAATCATCTTGAGCGTACAGCGTGTAGTCGATGTCGGATACGTAGTCGACATCAAACCCCAGGTCATCAAGCGAGAATTCGTTGACGGCACCTCCCAGTGTACAGAGCATGTCGCCACGCGAAGATATGCCTGCCAGCCTCAGTTCCCTGCGAACGGCATTGCTTACCCACTCGCTGACCGGCTCCGTCATGAATATTTTACCTGCGGCGGTATTTGGGAGTTGGTTCGGCTTCGTTCCTTCAGGCGGCTCGTAGGCAAACTCCGAAACCTCAATTTGTCCACTGACTTCGGAGATGCCTCCAGGGGTATAAGGGACTGTAACTGACACGGAGCAGGCGGAAATCACGGCGGCGACGGCAACTAACAAAAATCCACGAAGCATTACCTTTTTCCCTGATCTTGTTAAATGGGGCTCAATTATTGGGCTTATGTCATACACAATGGCAGCATTGTTCAAGCGTTATTACACTTACGCACTAGGTTGTCGCGCGCATGGAAAATGACTGAGAAGCCCGCTCCATGTCTTATCTGATTTGACCGATCGAGAACCGGGCGAGCAGTGATGCTCGCCCGGGCGGGACTCGTTCTAATTTTGCGCGCCGTAAATTTCATCGACGAGCGATTGCGCGACGCTTTCGGCGGTCGTTACTTCCTGGTCTGAGAACGCGCCGA
>JABIXB010000238.1 GCA_018666805.1 Rhodospirillaceae bacterium
ACGCCGGTCATCTGCTCCTCATAGACCGGCACCACCAGCACCATGCCATGCTCCTTGGCGACGGACTGCATATGCTGAATCGTCGGCCCGTCGGGCACGCGCTCGGCGGTTTCGTACCATTTGGCATCATGGCTGGCGCAGACATAGGGGATGTTGAAAATCTCCTGCAGGCCCAAGACCTGCACCCCTTGGCGCGCCGCATCCTCGATCAGCACCATATGGGCATCGAGCATCTTCTTTTTAATGGTCTCGGGCAAATCGCTCTCGACCTCGCCCTTCAGGCTCATCTGTATAAGCCCCGCCTTGATCACCGCCATTACCGATATCTCCCCTGGGTCACGTTGTCCGGACAATTTCCGGAAGATTAGCGCCGGGTGGGGGGGCAGGCAAATGAAAGTGATGGGGAGGGGTGAGCGCGCTCTGCGCGCTTGGCTCTCCCCTTCTTCCCAACCCTTCTTCCCCGCTAGGGAAGAAGGGCTTGTAACTTGGGAGAATTGGTTCTGATGTTGGAGTTTGCTTTAGCCCATCATCGGAAAGCTGAGGTCAACGCCACTGCGGATTCCGGTCGGCCAACGCGACGTGATGGTTTTGACTTTGGTGTTAAAGCGCACACCTTCCATGCCGTGCATGTTGTGGTCACCGAACAGCGAGCGCTTCCAGCCGCCGAAGCTGTGATAGGCGACTGGCACCGGAATCGGGACATTCACGCCGACCATGCCGATTTGCACGTTCGAGGCGAAATCGCGCGCCGCGTCGCCGTCGCGGGTGAAGATCGCGACGCCGTTGCCGAACTCGTGGTCATTGACCATTTTGATCGCCGCGTCGTAATCGGGCGCGCGCACGACCGAGAGCACGGGGCCGAAAATCTCTTCCTTGTAGATTTTCATCTCCGGCGTGACGCGGTCGAACAGGCACGGGCCGACATAATAGCCGTTCTCATAGCCTTGCAGCGTGAGGCCGCGGCCATCCATCACCAGCTCGGCGCCTTCGGAAACGCCGTGATCAATATAGCCGCGCACCTTGTCGAGATGAACTTTGCTCACCAGCGGACCCATCTCCGAATCCTTATCGGTGCCGGGGCCGACCTTGATCTGCTCGATTTTGGGACGCAGCGCTTCAATCAGCGCATCGCCCGCCGCATCGCCGACCGCAACCGCCACCGAGACCGCCATGCAACGCTCGCCGGCAGAACCATAAGCGGCGCTCACCAGGGCATCCGATGTCATGTCGAGATCGGCGTCGGGCAGCACCACGGCGTGGTTCTTGGCCCCGCCCAGCGCCTGCACGCGCTTTCCATGGGCGCAGCCGGTGCTGTAGATATATTCGGCAATCGGGGTCGAGCCGACAAAGCTCACCGCCGCCACATCGGGATGTTCGAGGATGGCGTCGACCGCCACCTTGTCGCCGTGCACGACGCTAAACACGCCATCTGGGCAGCCGGCTTGCTTCAGCAGTTCAGCCATGAAATTGGCGGCGGACGGGTCTTTCTCCGAGGGCTTGAGGATGAAGGTGTTGCCGCAGGCGAGCGAGATTGGGAACATCCACATCGGCACCATGGCGGGGAAATTGAACGGCGTGATGCCGGCAACCACGCCCAAGGGCTGGCGCATGGAATAGCTGTCCACTCCGGTACCAACCGCCTCGCTGAACTCGCCTTTCACCAAATGCGGGATGCCGCAGGCAAATTCGAGCACTTCGAGGCCGCGCGTGATCGAGCCGGCGGCATCGCTCAACACCTTGCCATGCTCGCGCGTCACAATCGCGGCGAATTCGTCCATATTCGCTTCAATCAATTCCTTGAATTTGAACATCACCCGGGCGCGGCGGATCGGCGGCGCGGCGGACCAATCGGCAAACGCCGCATGGGCTGAAGCAACCGCCTTATTTACCTCTTCGACGCTGGCGAGCGGCACCTCGGCAATCTTCTCGCCGATGGCGGGATTAAACACATCGCCCATGCGCCCGCTCGCGCCGGCAACCGCCTGGCCGTCAATCCAATGGCTTAGTGTATCGCTCATCAATTCTCTCCCGAATTTATTCCGCCCTTAGGCGGCTAACGCATTATGCGGATCGACGAAGCGGTGTCCAAGGTCGCGCGCCACCGCCTCATAGGTCACATCGCCGCGATGCACATTGAGGCCGTTGGCGAGATGATTGTCATCCAGGAGCGCCTGCTTGTAGCCCTTGTTCGCCAGGGCGATGACGAACGGCAGCGTCGCGTTGGAAAGCGCCAACGTCGAGGTCCGCGCGACAGCGCCAGGCATATTGGCGACGCAATAATGCAGCACATTATCGACCTTGTAGGTCGGATCGGCATGGGTTGTCGGCTTGCTGGTTTCGAAGCAGCCGCCCTGATCGATGGCGACATCGACGACGACGGAATTGCGCCGCATGTTGGGCAGCATATCGCGCCGCACCAGTTTCGGCGCCGCCGCACCGGCGACGAGCACCGCGCCGATCACCAGGTCGGCACTATAAACCGCATTCTCGAGCGCCTCACGGGTCGAGTAAATCGTGTGCGCGCTGGCGCCGAACAATTCCTCAAGTTGGCGCAGACGCGGAATGGAGCGGTCGAAGATCGACACTTGCGCGCCCATGCCAACCGCCATGCGCGCCGCGTGGCTACCGACCACGCCGCCGCCGATGATCACCACATTGGCCGGCTCAACGCCGGGCACGCCGCCGAGCAGCACGCCGCGTCCGCCTTGTTCTTTTTCAAGGCAATGAGCGCCGGCCTGGATCGACATGCGTCCGGCGACCTCGCTCATTGGTGCCAACAGAGGTAGTCCGCCTTGCGCATCCGTGACCGTTTCATAGGCAATGGCGATGCAGCCTGATTTGACCAGGGCCGTGGTCTGCTCGGGGTCAGGTGCGAGATGGAGATAGGTAAACAGCACCTGGCCGTCGCGCAGCATGGCGCATTCATGTGCCTGCGGCTCCTTGACCTTGACCACCATCTCGGCGCGCTCGAAGATTTCCTCCGGCGTCTCCACCATCTCGGCGCCGGCTTTTTCATAATCTTCATCATGCATGCCGATTTCCTCAGCTGCGTTTTTCTGCACGATCACCTGGTGGCCGTTATCGACCAATTCGCGCACGCCTGCGGGCGGCACGCCGACACGATATTCGTGAATTTTTATTTCCTTGGGGATTCCAACGAGCATGGCAAGTTGCTCCTGCAAATAAACGGCCTCGGGCCGTTAAGAGTTAAAAGGTGGCGTTAGGCGGCCTCTTTGAGGACGCTGCCGATGGTATCGAAAATCTGATCGATCTGGCTTTTCTCAACAATGAGCGGTGGCGACAGGGCGATGATATCACCTGTGGTGCGCACCAGCACACCACGCTCAAAGCATTTCAGGAAGGCGTCAAAAGCGCGCACCGTCGGTTTGCCGGCGATCGGCTCAAGCTCGATCGCGCCGACCAGGCCCATGGCGCGGATATCGATCACATTGGCATGGTCGGAAAGCGAAAAGGCGGCATCGATCCAATAGGATTCAAGCTCGGCGGCGCGCTCAAACAGGCCGTCATTAAGATAGATATCGAGCGCCGCCTGGCCCGCCGCGCAGGCCACCGGATGGCCTGAATAGGTATAGCCATGGAAAAGCTCGATGGCGTTTTCGGCGCCGCTCATGAAGGCGTCATAGATGTGTTTCCTGACCAGCACCGCACCCATCGGAATGGCGGCATTGGTCAGGCCCTTGGCCAGCGTCATGATATCGGGTACGACGCCGAAGCGCTCGGCGGCAAAGCTATCGCCAAGCCGGCCGAAGCCGGTGATGACTTCATCGAAGATCAGCAAAATGCCGTGCTTGTCGCAAATTTCGCGCAGGCGCTGGAGATAGCCTTTCGGCGGCAGAATGACACCGGCGGAACCGGCCATCGGCTCGACGATCACGGCGGCGATGGTGCTGGCATCGTGCAGCGCGACGATGCGTTCGAGATCTTCGGCGAGATGAGCGCCCCATTCGGGTTGGCCCTTGGTAAAGGCGGTCTGCTTGATGTTGTAGGTGTGCGGCAGATGGTCGACACCGGGGAAAGCGGTGCCGAAATATTTGCGGTTGTTGGCGATGCCGCCGACCGCGATGCCGCCAAAGCCAACACCGTGATAGCCTTTCTCGCGCCCGATCAGGCGGGTGCGCGCGGCGTTGCCCATGACATTATGATAGGCGAGGGCGATCTTGAGCGCGGTGTCGGCAGACTCTGAGCCGGAATTGGTGAAGAACACATGGTCGAGATCGCCCGGCGCCAGGGCGGCAAGACGGGCGGCAAATTCGAACGAGGCCGGGTGGCCCATCTGGAAGCCGGGGGCATATTCCATGCGCCCGACCTGGGCGCTCACCGCCTCGGTGATTTCCTTGCGCGCATGGCCGCAATTGACGCACCACAGGCCGGAGGTGGCATCAAGCACCTGGCGGTTGTCGCTGGTGGTGTAATGCATGCCCTCGGCGGCGACCAGCATGCGCGGCGCGGCCTTGAACTGCTTGTTGGCGGTGAACGGCATCCACAGCGGCTCAAGGTCGTTCGGCATGCTTTCGTAACGTTCGCTGGATGTGCTCTCGGACATGGTCGGCCTCCATTGGCGCAAAGTTAGTGCGGGTATTCCCTATGCTAAGCCGACACACTAACACCAATCAATAAAATAGACAATATCCGTGATCACACCGCGTAACCCATTGATATTTTGCAATATCATGTTTATTATGTTTAATATATTAACCGTTTAAACAGCGGAGCGCGCAATATTATGCCCCTCGAAACGGATTTCAACGTCGGTGCGCGGCTGAGCGCGGTGCGCAAGATGCATCACCTGTCGCAACGTGAATTGGCCAAGCGCGCCGGCGTCACCAACGGCACCATTTCGCTGATCGAACAAAACCGCGTCAGCCCCTCGGTGAGCAGCTTGCGCAAGGTGCTACAGGGCATTCCGATGTCGTTTTCGGATTTCTTCAGCCTTGAGGACGCGCCGCGCCAGGAAGTCTTCTTCGCCGCCGGGGAATTGCTCGAGATCGGCGACACCACCATCTCCTACCGCCAGGTCAGCCGCGATCTCGAGGGCCGGGCGCTGCAAATCCTGCACGAGCGCTATGCGCCCGGCAGCGATACCGGGCGCACCATGCTGCGCCATGAATCGGAGGAAGGCGGCGTGGTGATCCGTGGCGAGCTCGAAGTGACGGTCGGCGATCAGCGCCGCCTGCTCGGCCCGGGCGACGCCTATTATTTCGATTCCCGCCTGCCGCACCGCTTCCGCAATCCCGGCCGCGAAGAATGCGAAACCGTCTCCGCCTGCACCCCGCCCAGTTTCTAAGCCGGCTTGCGCTTCAGCCAGGCGCTTCCGGAATGATCCGCATCTCGCGCATGGTTTTGAAATAGCGCGCGAACATTTCTTCGGTGTAGATGATCTCGGAATAGCCGTGGCGGATGCGTTTGCGGTCTTCGAGGATGATGTCCCAATCGCGTGCGAACACCCAGTCGGCGAAGATCCAATTGGCCAGTTCTTCCATCTTGAACGGCTGAAGCTGATGCTTTTGCACGATATCGTCCCACACCGGGCCCTTGTCCTCCATCAACATGGTGAGCGAGCACGGCCGCACCTGGCCACGGCGGCAGCCGAAGGCTTCGCCGATCTCGTGCCAGATATTTTCCCAGCGGAAGCAATCGCCATTGGTGATGTTGAATTCCTCATTGGCGCAGCCCGGATCGGTCGCCGACCACGCTTCGAAGCGGCCGAGGATTTGCGCATCGGTATATTTATTGAGCGCCTGCCAGGCGGCCGGGCGGCCGGGGAAATCGAACGGGATATCGAGCTCGGCGGCGATGGCGGCATAGACCGAGACGAAATTGAGCGTATTCAGCGGCACCCCGGCGGAAAGGCCGATGACGATCTCGGGCCGCACCATGGTCAGGCCCCATTTTTTGCCCTGCTGCAGCTCTTTCAGATAATCCTGCTGATTGTAATAGAAGTTGGGCGGCATGTGGCGCGGGTCGGTCTCGACCGCCGGGGTTTTAAACGGCCCGAGATGACAGCCATAATATTTACCGCCCTGGGTGAGGGTGACGCGCTCAAGGCCTGGCGCGATACGGTCGAGCACGCCGATGGAATTGCGCGTTAAGGCGAGATTGCCGGAAATATTCTCGGCCTCGAAGCCGCCGGCCAGGCCGCAATAAAACACATGCGTCGTGTCGCTGAGCGGCGCGAGCTTGGCTTCGGCGTCCGCCTCATCCTCGAGATCAACGGAAATGAAGGTCGCCTTGGTCTCGAAACCGGGCGCGCCCCGGCTGAGGCCAACCACATCCCAGCCGCCCGCAGCCTCCAGCGCCTCAACCACATTCCGTCCCGTCGTGCCGCGCGCACCGATGACAACCGCTTTCTTGTTGGCCATTTTTATCTCCTTTTTTCTTGATGTTTTATGGCATTACCTGTTGCCGCATTATCCGCCATCCGCTGGCCCGTGCAAGCCGCTCAACGCCGCCGAGAGCAGGCAGACTTGACATTTCGCCCCATCCCCTGCTTTTTGTGCGCCTTGGTGAATATGCGGCTGTGGCGGAACTGGTAGACGCGCAGCGTTGA
>JABIXB010000005.1 GCA_018666805.1 Rhodospirillaceae bacterium
ATTGGTAAACCAGCGCCACCGGTATCAACATGATGATCGGCAGCAGGATATTGGATTCCTTGCGCCGGAAGTAAATAAAGAGGCCGGCAGCGGCGAGGGGAAGCACCAAGGCAAAGCCATTCTGGAAACTGTGCCACCATCTGAGGGTGATAATGTCGGGCCAAAGGGCGTTGAGGCCATTCCATGCAACTTCGATAATCTGAAAAAAACCGCTGGTGCGCGACTGGCCAATCGACGTTGTGACGTCACCCACATATGCCGTTGCCTCATAATGCTCGATTTGCGCGCCATAGATCTCTCCGATGAAAAGCCTGAGGGCCCATAAGCCGACGAGCGCGGCGGCCAGCCCGGGGCCAAACTCCCAGCGGCGAAAATCCCTGGCGAGGAGTGGCAGGAAGAGGAGAGGAACCATGGTCTCCTTGGACCAGGCCATGAGGGGCAGGGACAGTGCCAGCAGGACAACGCGGCGCGTTACCACAAGCCAGGCGAATGCCGCAATCGAGCATAAATAGAAAGAATCAATAATCGGTGTCGCGCCGGCGATAATGGTATGGCGGCTGCTTAGAAAAAACACCAATCCCAAAAAAGAGAGAAATACCGAATCTGTGACCTTGATCAGAAAATAAAACAAAAACAGCGCGCCGGCGACAATGAACAGAAAATTTACGATATAGAATGACAGGGCATCGGCGCTGGTGCGCGCGCCTGCCGGCGGGTCAATAATCGTCGAAACAGCGCTCGCCAACCACGGCACAATGGGCCGGTATCGATGCGGTGGATCGACGCCAAAATTGCCGTGCGCCATCTCCAAATAGCCGTGAATATCCGCGATGCCACGCGGATCCGTTAAGTCATAGTGGCGAAATTGTTGATAGGTGGTGCCGTATAGAATGCTGGCGACCAGGAGCGCGAGAAAAATAAAACCGAGCGCTCTGCGCTGCGTTTGATCGCTAAGATTCATATTCCAGACCTGCGCCGGAGAGTCCGGCGATTCCGGAATCATAGTCGGCAATTGTGAATTCGCCAGTCGAAATTCTATTCAGCCTGCGCGCCGGCAATGCGCCCGCCTTTAATCACCAGGCCGCGCGCCGCATGGCTGGCGATGGCTTCCGGCACCGAGGCGGCCTGGAAAACCACAAGATCGGCGGGATTGCCTGCCGCCAGACCATAATTCTCCAGGCCAAGCGCCCGCGCCGCGCTTGTTGTCGCCATGTCAAAAGCGGCGCGCAAATCTTCATCGCTGTTCATGCCGCAGCGATAGGCGATCAGCGCGGCGCGCTCGGCCATGTCGCCATTGCCGAACGGTGACCACGCGTCACGCACATTGTCGGTGCCGGCAAAAACATGCACATCATTTTCCAGCAGCAGTTTGACCGGCGGCATGGCGCCGAATCCCGATGCCGCCGTCAGGATCGCCACCCCAGCCCTGGCCAATTTCTCTGCCGTGCGGGCGGCAACGGATCCCGAGACCATGCCGAGCGCATAAGCGTGGCTCACCGTTACCTTGCCGTTGAGCCCGCCGGCGCGGCAGCGCTCGGCAATTTGTTCGAGCTCGTAGATGCCAAGCTCGCCGCCATCATGCAGGTGAATATCAATGCCGGCGTCATAACGCTCCGCCAGGCCGAACACCAGGTCGAGCTGGCCCTCGACATCGCCGTCGATCGCCGCCGGATCGAGCCCGCCGATATTCTCGACGCCGAGCTTCATCGCCTCATTGAGCAGCTCCGCTGTGCCGGGTGCGGCGGCCACGCCACTTTGCGGAAACGCCACCAGTTCAATCGAGAGACGCTCGCGCATTTCCTCGCGTAGCGCCAATATCACCTCGAGGTGGGCGAGACCGATATCCGGGTCGATATCGACATGGCTGCGCACCGCGGTGGTGCCAAAACCGGTCAGCAGATCAATCAGCGCGGTGGCGCGCGTTTTCAGCGGTACGTTCACCTCTGAGCGGATCTTTTTCTCAGCTTTAATACGCTCCGCAACCGTATCGCCCGGCAGGTGCGGGATCCAGGATGCGCCGAGCAGGGTCTTATCGAGATGGACATGGCCATTGACCAGCCCCGGCGAAACCAGCTGTCCCGTCACATCGATTTCGCGCACCCCCTCAGGTGCCGCAATCGAGCCGGCAATCTCGGCGATTTTTCCACCCTGAATGCGAATATCGGCGCTGTTGCCATCCGGCAGCACGCCGCCTTTGAGGAGCAGGCCCCCGTTCAGCAGCAAGCCTTTGTCATCTTTGTTCGTCATGCGCGCCAGTCTGGCGCAAGGCACCGCTGCCCGCCAGTTTAATCAGCCGCCTGTTTGGCCTTCGCCTTTTGGATCTCGCGCCACAGCTTACTCGGGCGGATCGGCAGCTCATTAACCTCGACGCCGAACGGCGAGAGCGCATCGCTCACCGCATTGCCGAGCGCACCCGGCACCGAGCCCGGCGTGCCCTCGCCGACGCCGCGCGTGCCGAGCGTGGTAAAGGGGCAGGGGCCGTTATCCGAATGAATGATTTCGACAGACGGCACATCGGCGGCGGTGGCGATCTTGTAATTCTCCAAATCCCCGGTCAATTGCTGGCCGTGTTCGTCATAGACGAATTCCTCGAACAGCGCGTTCGAGATGCCCATCACCGCGCCGCCGTGGATTTGCCCGTCAACGATCATCGGGTTGATGATGGTGCCGAGATCCTCGCAGGCGATATAGCGCTCGAGCGTCACCTGGCCGTTTTCGATATCGACCTCGACAATGGCGGCGTGGGCGCAAAAGGCGATCAGGCCGTGTTCAGTGTCAAAAAACGAGGTGTGATCGAGGCCCGCCTCCATGCCCTTCGGCAGATTGATCGGCGCCATGACGATGCGCTCGGTCGCCTCGCGGAAGGTCTTGCGGATATTGCTGTCATTTTTATAGGTGACGAAACCGTCTTCGAATTCGAAATCTTCCGGGCTCGCGGCGAGCGCGAAATCATGCGCCATGACGGTAGCGATTTTTTTCTTCAGCACCCGGCAGGCATCGGCGACGGCGCTCATGGTATAGGGGCCGGAGCGCGCCGCCACGGTGCCCGAGCCGAACGGCGTGAGTTCGGTATCGCCGCGCGTCAGCGTCACATGGCCGGGATCGATGCCGAACTCGCTCGCCACCACTTGCGCGGTGGTGGTCTCATGGCCCTGGCCTTGCGAGGTATCGCCGAAATAGACGATTGCCTGGCCGCGCGGATCGAGGCGCACGGTCGCGGCGCCGTAGCCGGGCTGGTTTTCCATCGGCACGAAATCGACCGAGGCGATGCCGGAAAATTCCGCGCCGGTGCCGAAGCCGATACCGAGATAGCGCCCCTGCTCGCGCGCCTCCGCCTGGCGCTTGCGGAAATCGTCATAGCCGACGGCTTTGAGCAGGTCCTTGAACACGGCGGTGATATCGCCGCTGTCGAGATAATGCCCGGTGAGGCTTGTATAGGGTGTTTCGGGGACAAAATTGATCAGCCGCACATCGACCGGATCCATGCCGAGCTTGGCCGCGATCTTGTCCATCGTACGCTCGATGGCAAAGCGCGTCGGATAGGCGCCGAACGAGCGCGCTGGGGTCAGGGCTGGTTTGTTGGTCACCGCCACCTTGAGCTGGATATCGCCGCGCGGCAAATCATAGGTGTTGGGGAACATGAAGGCGCCGGTCATCGGCATGACGAAGCCGTGATAGACGCCGTTGGCGCCGTCGCCGCAATCGGCGAAGCCGCGCGTGCGGAGCGCCGTAATGCGCCCACTATCATCAAAACCGACATCGACATAATGGCTCTGGCCGCGCTCCTGGCCGACGCAAAGAAGATGCTCCTGGCGGTTCTCCTGCCAGCGCACCGGGCGGCCGAGTTTCATCGCCATGTAAGCAACCAGCACCGGCTCGCGGAAAAACGGCGCCTTCACGCCAAAGCCGCCGCCGGCATCGCGCGGGTGGATGATGCGCACCTTGGCGGTCGGCAGATCGAGAATATCGGCCATCGCCACGCGCTCGATATGCGGGCGCTGCGAGGTCGACCAGCAGGTCAGGCCGTCCGCCTTGCTCCACTTGGCCAAGAAACCGCGCGGCTCCATCGGCGTCGCGCCGCAGCGATGCACCTCGAAGCGCTGGCTGACGGTGTGCGTCGATTGCTTTAGAATTTGATCAACTTCTGCCTCGTTCTTGGCCTGCTCTTCCGGCGTCGCACCGCCGGTAAAGTTACCCTGGAAGATGATATTGTCGTCCCAGCCTTCGTGGATGATCGGTGCACCGGGCGCCACGGCGGCTTCGGCGTCGCCGACATAGGGCAAATCCTCATAGCGCGCGGTGACCAGTTCGGCGGCATCCTCGGCGGTATATTTGTCGCGCGCGACGACGGCGGCAATCGGCGCGCCATAATGTTTGACCGTGTCGATTTCGAGCATGTACCAGTCGGGAAAGTGGGCCGGCACCAGGGCGCGCAACACCGGCTGCGAGAGCGATTTAAAATCGCGGATATCGTCGCCGCTGACCACCGCGACAACGCCCGGCACTTGCTTGGCGGCGCTTGTGTCGACGCCTAGAATACGGGCGTGGGCGCGGTCGCTGCGGACAAAAACGAGATGCAGCTCGCCGGCCACATGGGTGTCGCAGAAATACTCGCCCTCGCCGGTGGTCAGGCGGTGGTCTTCCTTGCGTTTCAGGCGCGCGCCGACCCAGTCGTTGTTCTTTTCCCCGCTCATTTTTTCCATCCTCCCAAATGGCCGCCAACGATGTTTCGCTGGCGTTAACTTGCCGCGCTGTCCAGCATGGCGATCAGGTCATCCGTGCTGTGCACATCGCCCATGCCGATGAGAAAGGCGGACAGGGCGGCATTATGTTCCTCGTCGTTGCGCCCGGCATTGCCGTCCGAGACCATGATCGTCTTGAAGTTCAGCATGCAGGCTTCGCGCGCCGTGGTCTCGCAGCACATATTGGTCACTGTGCCGGCAATGATCAGCGTGTCGATAGCGGCCGCGCGCAGCGTTTCCTCAAGCTTGCCGCCACTGCCGATAAAGGCGCCGAAACGGTTTTTCGAAATCACCGCTTCGCCGGCGACATAATCGAGCGGCGGATAGATAGCGTGGCTCTCTTCGCCTTCGATCAGCGCGCCGCGAAATCGCTCGGCGGCTTCAGGGCTCATCACATGGTCGAAGAAGGTCGGCCAGTAATCCTCCGGCTTCGGCCCATAGGTCGAGATCACCCAGGCGACCATGGCGCCGGCTTCGCGGCAGGCGGCCGCCAGGCGGTTGATATTGGGCACGATCTCGCGCGCCACCGGAGTCTCGATCGCCGCCCCCTCGGCCACAAAGGCGCTCTGCATATCGACGACGATCAGCGCCGTCTTGGCTGGCTCGATCTCCTCATAGATATGCAGCTTGCCGCGCCGCCGCATGATGAAATCAATCGCGGCTTGCGGATATTCGACCTTATGCATAGTGGCGCACAGACACTCGTGTGATGTTCGCTGGTCGGCGGTTATTCGGCGGCTGTGCCGGTTTGTGCCAGGTTGCCGTCCTCGGCCAGCTCATAGCCGCGCCGTTCCGCTTCGGCGACGACATTTTTGTGCCAGCCGCATTTGCCCGGATTGGTGCCGCCGACAGTGACCATCAGCATGGCCTTTTCGTCGCCGACATTGCGGAAGCCGCGCATGGCGCCGATCGGCACCGAGACGGTATCGAATTTCTCGACGATGACGTGATAGGTATCCTCGTCGTCGCCCCAGAAAATCTTCCATTTACCGCTGAGCGGCATGAAGGCCTCAATCGTCTCATGATCATGATGCAGCGTGCCCTTGCCGGGCTCGCATTCGACCACACAGACATTGAAGCCCTGATTGTCGGTGATCGGCACATGGTGATTGCGGTCTTCGCTGACGCCGCGCCCGATGATGTTGTAAATCTCGCGCTCGCAGCCGGGAATGACGGCATCGAGCAGCGGCAATTTGCTGCTTTTCAAATCCTTGAAGCGGGCAACGCGGGTGTTTTCAAACTCTTCGATGGGCATGTTCTGGTCTGACATGGCGTCCTCTTTCGCTTTTAAGCCTAAGTTGGGCTTTTTATATCCGATACAATATTGGATTCCAACTGCCGAATTGTATACACTTCGTAAATTCACGCAGATAGCGCGAAGGATCAATTTGTGGCAAGCGGACGAATGGATTTGGCCGAACCTTTAGATGTGGCGCCGCCGCGTGGCGGCGCCATTGCCGACAAGCTCCGGGGCGCCATTCTTGACGGCAAATACGGCCCTGGGGCGCGCCTCAATGAGGTTCATCTCAGCCGCGATTTTGGCGTTTCGCGCACGCCGGTCCGCGGTGCCCTGCAAACCCTGGTCGGCGAGGCGCTATTGGAATACACCCCCAACAAGGGCTATTCGGTGCGCGCTTTCGCGGTCTCGGAGATCGTCGATGCGTTCGAGATGCGCGCTTTGGCGGAAGGTTTGGCCGCCCGCCTCGCCGCTGAGCGCGGTCTCACGCCGGCCAATGAAGCGGATCTCAGCGCTTCGCTCGCCGAGCTTGACGGCGCCATCACCTTCGCCGCCAGCGCCGCCCCGGCGGAAGCCGTGCGCAATCCCTATTCCGCCGCCAACGAGCGCTTCCATACCGCCATCCACCGCGCCGCCGATTCGCGCCTTGTCACCGACGTGATCGCGCTCTGTAGCCGCGTGCCGCTCACGCTCACGCGCCACATCATCGATTTTAAAACGGAAGACCTCAAAGACCGCGTCGAAGAACATCACCAAATCTACGACGCCATCCTCTCCCGCCAGCCGCGTGAAGCAGAGCGGCTGATGTATGAGCATGACCAGGTGGTCAGGCGCGCGTTGGTCAGAGTGCTGGCAAAATCCGGCAGCTAAAAAGAGCCGCGGCTAGAGCAAATCCTGAGCAGGTGGAATCACCTGCGACGACGATTTGCTTTAATATCAGAGAGATAGAGTGGTTCGCGTGAGCGCATGCGAACGTGAACTGCTCTAGCGCCCGTCGCCCGATACGATCTTCTGCAGTTTAATCTCGTAATTGAGCGTTTGCCCGGCCCACGGGTGATTGAGATCGCAGGTGGCGAAATCATCCATCATCTCGAGCACCGTGATCAGCACACTCTGGCCTTCGTGGTTGATGGTGAAAATATCGCCTTCCTTGGCCTCCTCCGGCACCGAGGCGCGCGGCACATGGATCATGCGGTCTTCATCGCGCTCGCCGAACGCTTCGCTCGGGCTCAGCGTGAGCGTCAGTTTGGCGCCCGGTACCATGCCGATCAGCGCCTCGCTGACCACCGGCAGCAATTCGTCACCGCCGACCGTGACTTCGGCCGGGCTTGAGGATTTGGTGCGGTCGAGCATTTTGCCGCCCTTGGCGCGGATGGTGTAATGGATGCGCACCTTGTCGCCGTCGCGCACCGTCGCGGCAAGCAGTTCGAGCTGCGCCCGCGCGGCCTGTAGATCGGCGCTCTCAAAGCCTTCCTTGAACCAGGCATAGAGCGGCGCCAGCAATTCGCGCCCTTCTTCGGTGCGTCCGCTATCGTGATAGAGCCGCGCCAGCGCGGTCGCGGCGCGCAGCTCCCAGGCGCGCGCCTTCTGCCCGCGCGCCACTTCCAGCGCCTTGTCGAAGCTGGCCTCGGCCGCGGCCGCGTCCGCCGCGCCGCTGGCAAGATGGAGCACGCCCTGGATGCGGTAAAGCTCGGCCTCAGAGTCGCGTTCGCCGCTTTTGCCGATATAGTCGAGCGCTTCGGCGACCACATGCAGACCGTCCTCGGCCCGCCCGGCGGCGCCGAGCGCCTCGGCCAGCAGCACTTGCGCCGCCGGCATGGTGGTCAGCGCACCGGTGGCGCGGAATGCCGCGATGCCCTGTTCGAGATGCTCGATCCCCTGCGTGATATCGCCTTCCTGCAAGCAGCACCAGCCAAGCTCGATCAGGCCGCGCGCATGGAGATAGGGGAAGTGATTGGTCTCGGCGATCTCGATTGCCTCCATGGCGCATTGCCGCGTCGCGCTGACCTCGCCGCGCAACAGGCGGGTGTAGCCGATACCGGTGGTCAGCGCCGAGGCGAGATCGAACGGCCGGGCGCGCTCGCGCGCCAGGTTGAGCGAACGTTGCGCCATCTCCAAGGCCTGATCCGGATAGCCTAAAATCCATTGGCTGCGCGCGCCATAGGATGTGCTCAATACGGCGACATCAAGGCCGAAGCGGCGCGCCATCTCTTCTTGTTCGTCGGGCCCGTAGAGAGTCAGGCTGCGCTTGACCTGATCGGCCGAGCGTTCGAACTGGCCAAGCGAAAAGAGAATAATGCCGCGGCTTCCCATGGCGACCGCGCGGAAGCTCTGATTGCCCGACGCCTCGGCGCGTTTGACCGATTCTTCGCTCAGTTCAAGCGAGCGATCCATATCGCCATGAATAAAGTGATAGGCGAGAATGCCCCAGGCGCTGAGGAATTGCTGCTCCGGGTCATTGACGTGGGCGCTGAGCTCGAACGCCGTTTCGAATGCGCTGCGGGTCTCCTCGGCGGCATAGCCCTGGGTGATCAGATGCGCCTGGCCGAGGGCCGTCCAGCAGGTCAGTTCCTCGGCCGTGCGCTCGGCCGATTCGGGCGCCTGTCCGAGCAGTTCGAGCGCCTTGGTGAAATGTTCGATCGCCTCGATTTCCGCCGAGCGCTTGCGCGCCCGCGCGCCGGCCTGCATCCAATAACCGATGGCGCTGCGGCCCCGCCCGGCAACGGCGTAATGATGCGCCAGCAGCTCCGGCTGGGCGGCGATCACTTCGGGGAAATTCGCTTCCAGGGCCTGCGCGATGCGCTCATGGAAATTCTGCCGGCGCTGGCGCAGCAGGGTTTCGTAAGCCGTCTCCTGCACCAGGGCCTGCTTGAAGCTGTAAATCGCATCCGGCGCCTCGCCCAGCGTATCGATCAGGCCGGAGGCACTGAGCGTGTTGAGACTGCCTCCATCTTGGCGACCGCCTCGATCAGCTCATGGGTAAAGCTGCGCCCGATGGTGGCGCCGATCTGGGCCAGCTCCTTGGCATCGGCCAGGCCGTCGAGCCGCGCCATCAGTGAATCTTTGAGCGTTTCCGGAATGAGGCGCTCGGGCAGCGCGCCCTTGGCCTCGTAGCGCCCCTTGCGTTCGCGCAAGATGCCGGCCTCGAGGATGCTTTTGGTCACTTCCTCGATGAAAGACGGAATGCCGTCGGTGCGCACGATGATCTGCGAGCGCACATCATCGGCCAAATTAATATCGCCGGCGATATGGGCGATCAGCGCCGCGCTGGCGTCACTGTCGAGCCGTTTGAGTTCGAGTTCGGCCGTCGGCGCACCATCTTCCTGCCAGGCATGCGAAAAGTCGGGGCGCTGGCTCAGCACCAGTAGCAGCGGCAGCTTGTTGAGCCCGGCGCTCAGCATATCGAGCAACTCGAGCGATGAAGCGTCGAGCCACTGCAAATCCTCAACCGCCAGCACGGCAGGCTGTTGCGCCGCGACGGCGCTGAGAAAAGCCAAGATCGCGGCGAAGCTTTTGTCACGCCAGGCGCGCGGGCTGAGCTCCGGCGCGGGATAGCTGTCGGCGCCCTCCAACGACAAAAGCGCCACCAGGATCGGCATATGTTCGCTGGCATCCATATTAAGGCGCGCCAGCAGCGCCTCCAGCTTGCGCAGGCGCGCCGTATTGGCATCGCTCCGCTCCAGCCCGGCGGCGCGGCGCAATAATTCGATCAGCGGGTGGAACGGCGTGCTGCCGTGATAAGGCGAGCCGTGGCACTCGATCCAGACGCCGCCATCGGCCGCGGTGAGGTCGCGCAATGCCCGCATCAGACGCGATTTGCCGATGCCGGCCTCGCCCGCGATGCGCGCGATCTGGCCTTTGCCGTCCTTGGCCTCGCGCCAACACGCCTCTAGGCGCGCCATTTCCACTTCGCGCCCAACCAGCGGCGCATCCTCGGGCGCCCGGTTCGCCTTGTCCGCCGCGCCTTCTTCAGCGCGCACCGCATAGGCGCGCACCGGCAGCGCCACGCCTTTTAATTCATGCTCGCCGAGATCCTCGAACGCGAAAGCAGGGCCGACCAAGCGCCGCGTCAAGGCGCCGACCACCACTTGCCCGGGCTTGGCCAGGCCTTCGAGGCGCGCCGCGATATTTGGCGTCTCGCCCATCACCGCCATGCTCTCACGCGTCTCGCCTGTGCCCATGTCACCGACCACCACCAGGCCGGTGGCAATGCCGATACGGGTCTCGAGCGCCGTCTCGACCCGGCCCGCCATCTTCACATTCAATTCTGCCATGGCCTCGAGGATCGCTGCGCCGGCCCGCGCCGCGCGCTCGGCATCCTCTTCATGGGCGCGCGGATAGCCAAAATAAGCCAACACGCCATCGCCGAGATATTTGGCGACATAGCCGTCATAGCGCTCGATCATCTCGGCGCAGGTTTCGCGGTAGGCCTGCATCACTTCGCGCAGATCCTCCGGGTCGAGCTGGCCGGAAAGCGCGGTCGAGCCGACCAGGTCGCAGAACATCACCGTCAATTGGCGGCGCTCGGCCTCGGCCTGCGGCACGGCATTTTCTGTGGCATTTTCTGTGGCATCACCATCATCGCCCGTTTGCGGCGCGGCAGGCGGCGGCGCCGGTTCGAGCTCCGGTTGCCCTGAAAGCGGCGCGCCGCAGCCACCGCAAAATTTATTGTCCGCCGGATTCTCCGTGCCACAAGCGCTGCAGGCGATCACCTGGGGCGCGCCACAGGCGCCGCAAAAGCGGTTGTCGGCGGGAATTTCAACGCCGCAGGCGGGGCAATTCATAAAGCATTCTCAATCTGTTACTGGAGCCACGATAGCCGCACGGGCCGGATGCTAGCCTTTCCGGGCCAATTCCGGCAAGTCTGCCGCGCACGGTGTGGAGTATCAGTTAATATTTGGCGTTATTTCAGGGCACACCGCTCGCAGCGGGGCTTTTCGCGCGCGTGCGCCGATCAACCATCCAAAACGCCAAGGCAAAACCAAGTTGATCGACGTCAATGTAGTTTGCGCGTCAGCTGATAGAATTTTCCTGTAAGAGCGCAGGATTGGCGCACCGGTGCAAGACGCAGGTGCGGTTGTCGCGACGAGGGAATTGGAGGTAACGATGTTTGGCTCTCCTTCACTCCTCACGCGAATCATTATTGGCAAGGGTATCGGACTTGCCGTTGGGCTCCTCGGATTTTTTCTCCTGCCTGTCCTGGTTCCTGAGGCGGACATGCTCGTGCGGTGGGGAATTCTTCTGTGGTATACGACTCTCGGTGCCATCATCGGGATGTTCGGCGTCTTCAATTGGCACCCGGTTCTCAATCTTCCCATGCCGTGGTGGGTCCGCGCGCCCTTCCTGGGTGCCTGGATGAATTTTGTGCTGATTCTTTTCGCCTACGACACGATGGAGATGATGCTGCAGACGATGTTTGGCGTTGGCAGTTTCCTTGAGTCGCCGTTTTGGTTCGTCGCAGAAGGCGCCATTGTTGGGCTTATCATGGGATATTTCGCAACCAAACTTGGCGGTGAGGGTAAAGAAACCGTTGGCCGCTGAGCATGGTGCGGGGGACGTTGCGCCAAATCCGATTTCCGCCGTTAGGGCGTTGGAGCATCGGCTTGTATGAGCCTATCCGCTTTGAGCTCCGCCCATAGTGCATCCGGAATTTTACTGCCCAGCGTCTCGCTGTTGCGCGCTATCGCCCTCTACGGCGAAGCGCTGGCAGGCCTGCCATTCATTCAGCCCGCATCCATATCGCTGCGCTCTCAATTTTCAGGGATTGGCAAGGCCGTGGTGTGTTTCACCTGCTTCAGCATGAAGCTCGAATTGATCGAAGCAATATAGGGCAGATGAATCAGGCGCTCGCGGACAAAAAGG
>JABIXB010000239.1 GCA_018666805.1 Rhodospirillaceae bacterium
GGACGTTGGGGCCGTCATCGCCGGCAAATGGTCCTGAAAGGCCCCGGCGCGGTGCGGCCACTGCCAGCGTGCCGGCGGCTGTTTTGCGCTCTGGTTTGTTTGTGGCGTTCGGCTTTCAAACTCGCTGAGAAATCGCGACTGGAAAAATTCCCGGCAATCCAACGGCTATGGATTGCCAATCTTCACCTGCCTAATGCGTTTTGACGAGTCTGCGGCGCCGTCCACTGCGGCGGACTGCATGCCGGAGCGCATCAATATGCGCCGGATGCGGCAGCGGGAAACGCAAAACACAGGAGGAAGAAATGGCAACAAGGAATACAGGCAAATCAGAATCTGAAGAAATTCGCGCGCATTATCACCCTCGGGTGATCGTGAAATTTCGTGACCATACCGGCTTGGACTACGACAAGACGGCCGCAGGCCGGATCGAGAAGCTCGGAATTGGTGCGTGGAAAAAGCTGCAAGAGAGGTTCAAGGGAATCACGCTAAATCCCTTGTTTGCATCGAAAAAACCGGAAGAAATTCGCGAATTGGTCAATCGCGGAATGGCCACGGACCCGGCCTATCGGCCGCCCGACCTTCTTTCATATTTCGCCGTAAATATACCGGCGGGAGTGGCCGCCGAAGAAGTGGCAAAGACACTTTCGGGTTGGGAATCGGTGCAGACCTCATATGTTGAGCCGCCGCCTGTTGTGCCGCCGCTGGTTAATCCGGCGGATGACCCAAGGAGCGTAAATCAGGGCTACCTTGATCCCTCGCCGGATGGCATCGATGCCGAATATGCCTGGGGATTTGCCGGCGGCGACGGCGCGGGACAGGCCCTGGTGGATCTGGAATGGGGCTGGACGTTCAACCATGAAGACCTCGCCGCGCACGGCATCACGCTGATCTCCGGTATCAACGATTCATTTTTCTACCACGGCACCGGTGTGCTGGGCGAAATTGCGGCGGTCGACAATATGGTGGGCTGCGTCGGCATCACACCGGAGATCGGCTCCGTGCGATGTGTCAGCCAGTGGCTGAGCGGCGGTGGCTACAGCACCTCCGGGCCCATTCTCGACGCCATCGCCGTGATGAATTTCGGCGACGTTCTGTTGCTTGAGGCGCAAACGAGTTTGTATGGCTACACAAAAGTGCCGGTCGAAATAGAACCGGCGGTATTTGATGTCATCAGGCTGGCGACGGCTTTGGGCATTGTTGTGGTGCAGGCCGGCGGCAACGGCGGCGTGGATCTGGATACGGTGGTGAATCCGGGCGGCGAGCTGATTTTTAACCGTGGCAGCGCCGATTTCCTGGATTCCGGGGCGATAATCGTCGGCGCCGGCAGTTCGATTGCGCCGCATACACGGCTTGGTTTTTCCTGTTTCGGCAGCCGTATCGATTGCTATGGCTGGGGCGAGAATGTGGATACGCTATCGACCAACGGCGCCGGCACGGCAACGGATACCTACACCACGACGTTCAACGGAACCTCCAGTGCATCGCCGATCGTTACCGGCGCGGCGCTGGCGGTGCAGGGACTTGCCGAAGCGAACCTCTTTCATCGCTTTGCGCCGTGGCAATTGCGGGCGCTTTTGAGTAATCCGGCTAACGGCACCCCATCCCAGAACCCGGCGATCGATCGCATCGGTGTGATGCCAAATTTACGCTCGATCATCGATAACGACATTCTCAACCTGGCGCCGGATGTGTATCTGCGCGATTTCGTTGGCGATGTGGGCGATGCGCACAACGGCGCGATTTCGGCCAGCCCGGATGTCATCCTGCGCAAGACTGCCGTGGCAAACCCTCAAGCGGCGTTCGGCGAAGGCAGCGGAACCGAGAACAGTTCGGCCCAAGGCTCCGAAGCCGAGGCGGGACAGGACAACTACATCTATGTACGCGCCCGCAACAGGGGCGGGTCGCCCGCCGCGAATGTGGATGCAACCGTCTATTGGTCACCGCCCTCGACCCTGGTGACACCGGATTTATGGACGCTTGTCGGCTCGACAAGTCTTGCCAATATTCCGGAGGGCGATCTGCTGACGGCATCAACCGCGATTACCTGGCCATCGGCGGAGATACCCGCGACCGGGCATTATTGCTTCGTCGGAGTGATCGGAAACGCGCAAGACCCGGCGCCGGCGCCGGCGGATTTCCTGGACTTCGATAATTTCAGGCTGTTCATCCGCGCCAACAACAATGTGACATGGCGCAATTTCAACGTGGTCGACAACATGCCGCCAGCGGCGGCAAACCCGCCGAATTTTGTGCCGCTTCCCTTCATGGCGGCAGGCGCGCCGGATAAAGCCCGCAAGATGGGATTTGAAGTGATCGGCCGGCTGCCGCGAGAGGCACGGGCGATGCTTGAGATGCCAAAGGATTTCGCCCAATTGATCCAGGCACCGACAATAGCGGTGAAAGGCAAGCGCCACGACGGCATGGTCTATGTGCCGGTGAATCCGAGCGGGCGCACCAAATTCGGGCATGTGGCGTTTCCGGCGAAAGCACGTATTCCGATGCGGCTCCTGGTGAATATTCCGAAGGAACAGCGCAAGTATGGCTTCGAGATATATGCGCGCCAGATGCTGCGCGATGAGGAAGTGGGCCGGGTTACATGGCGGCTCGCCGCAGCGCAAAAGCAAAAGGACGAGCGCAAGAAAAGGCGGTGAGAGCGCCGAACGCGGACGGCTTCGGATAACGCTCAGCCCAATTTGCCGTTATCGGCCCGGGCACCGTTTCAGCGGATACGCCACTCTCGGCGTGGCGCTGAAACGGCAGCGCTTTCATAGCGATAGCCGCGCGCTTCCATCCTGGCGCCGAACCGCGCCTGCCGCCGCGCCCGCCTTTGTAAAGCCCCCGTTCTATGTGCCACTTCCTGAAAGAGTCTCGGGCACTGGTGGACGCATGTTCAGAGCCTGATGCGGGCGGATATGATTGTACTGTTTCAGCCAAGTTTTGATGACAACCTCAGCCTGTCTGACTGAAC
>JABIXB010000240.1 GCA_018666805.1 Rhodospirillaceae bacterium
CGTCCAGCGTGTTGACGCACGACCCGCCAGGATCGATGTACTTCGCGCCCTGGTCGACGAAGAGCGGGTTGGCTCCTTTGAGCGTGATGCGTGCCTGATCCTTCTTTGCGCGGTAGTCGTAGCACGCGTGGAAGTTGCGCCCCCACTCGGTGCAGAAGGCGATCAGCTCTTTTAGGCGCGGCAGCATTTCGCGTCCGGCCGGCACTTCGAAGCTCGCGCCCTCTTTGACGAAATCATTCTCCATATCGACGACGATCAAGACCGCGCGCGCCGGATCGATGCTCTCTATCTGTTGCGGCATGTCGCTCACTCCCCCCTGAATTGATTGACCGGCAGAAGGCTACGCCTATTTGGGCGCGGCGGTAAAGGCCGGGAGGAGGAGGAGGGCGGCAGCGGGAAATCGCTGTGCCTGGATCGGCGCGGACATAAAAAAGCGGGACCGGCCTCCTAACTGGAAACCGGCCCCGGCTGAGTTTTGCCTGACGCTACCCGAAGGCGGCGTTAGGGCTTTGCGCTAAGCGGCGATTGATTCGATGCCGCCATTCTGCTCCTGCTTCTCTTTGGAGCTATCGTCCTTCTCTTGGGCCTGGTCGATAGCTGCCATCAAGGTCTCGTTCTGCGCGACCTTCTGGGCATCGACGTCGCCAACCATGTCAGCGTCCTCCAGAATGGTGCTGGAGATATCCGCCATCCGCGTCGCTACAGGCTCGTTGTTAGCCTTCGCGTCGTCTACCTTAGCCGTGCCGCTATCTGCATCCGCGCGGCCATTGGCCTGTTCGAGACGGGCGGCCAATTTATCGGCCTCGCCGCCGCTGGTGTTGGCGCCAGGGGCAAAGCTATCGTCCGTCTTAGCCTCTTCAACCTTCTGGGCGCCACCGGCCATGCCGTCGGAAGCCTGCAGGGCGATCAGATTGTCGCCTGACAGGCCGCCACGGTTCTGTGCGCCGAGCGCGGCATTGGAATTTTCGCTCGCACGCTCATTGGCGGCACCGAACAGGCGCATGGCGAGTTCGAAGATTACATCTTCTTCACTCTTAACATTGCCGTTGCCGCTATTGTTCGTGCCGTTGACGCCGTTATTCTCCTTGACCTTGTCGTCGTCGTCATCGGCCTTTGCGGCATTGCCAACGCCATTACCGTTACCGTTGCCATTGCCAACGCCATTGTTGCCATTCGCCTTGGCATCGGCATTGGCCTTGGCATCAGTTTCCGCCTGCTCACGCACCGAGACGGTCTGTTTGTCGGCCGCGGTATCAGGCTTCTCATTGGCCTTGGCCTCAGCCTTGGCATCGGTTTCCGCCTGCTCACGCACCGAAACGGTGCCCTTGTCGGCCGCAGTATCAGGCTTCTCATTGGCCTTGGCTGCCGCATCGGCATCGGCTTGCGCCCGTTCGCGGATCGAGTTGGTGTCCTTCTCGGCCGCCGCGCTATCGAGTTTACGCTGGGCTTCAGCCTCTGCCTTGGCATCTGCCTCGGCCTTGGCGCGGACGGAGTTATCCGCCTCGTTGCCAGAGTTGTCGGCCTGCTCAGATGCCTGCGGGAAGTTCTGGGTCGGCGCGCCGGCATCAGACTTTGACGATTGCTGCAACACACCGAGCGACGAGCTATCGATGCCGCCGGCAAGCGGGCCCGCCGTCGGCGTCGGAGCCTGGGCCTGATTCAAAAGCGCGACGCTCGCCGTGGAGGTCGTATTCGCGCTCTTGGTAAAGTCCGCCGCAGCGCCGCTAACCACATTCTTCGGCGCCGCCGTGTCATCGGTCTTGGCTGTCTCGTTTGTCTTGTAGGTGTTGCCGGACTTGTTGGCATCATTGGAAATATTGTTGGCGAAGCTGCCGCCCTGCTGTGAAGAGAGCATCTTGGACATAAATTTCGCCAGCTTCTTGGCGTTGACGCCACGCGAACCAAAGGCATCGGCAAGACGCTTGGACAAGGATGCAACATCCTGGCCCGACAGGTCGATCTTGCCTTTTCCCTCAAGCTTCTTAAGTGCATCGCCGAAATCACTCGCCGCGCTGGTGACGCTACCGGAATCCTGCGTCTTGGCGACGCTGGAAGTTTTGGAATGCTTGGAGGAATAGCGGGACTCACGGGCCGATTCCATTCTCGCCTGCATGGCCTCCTGCTTGGCCAACAGCTTGGCCGCTTTCTTGGCCGCTTTCTTGGCCGCTTTGGCATCGTAGGCGGAATTAGACTCGTTGGTATTGTTGTTGGTGTTGTTGCTTGAATTGCTGGCCGAAGAAGACTCAACCGCTCCAGGCGATTGGCTTACGACGACAGCCGGAGTCGCTTGAGCGCTGCTATTGCCGTTGGAGTTGCCGTTGGAGTTGCCATTGTTGGAATTGTTGGAATTGACGTTGTAATTGGGTGTCTGCGGGGTGGGGAGTGCTACGTTGGGACTGACCATTTTCCTGTTCCTTCTCAACTTTCCTAAGGGTCGTCGGGTAGGTGCCGGAAGCACTCTGTTTCAAACCCTCGCGACGGGTGCCGCTGTTAAATCCATGTCATCGATCTGATGTGAACCCAATATACATTATTCGAATTATTATACAACAAATTTTTATGCAAATTCTGTATTTAATTTACCCCATTTCCGCATGTATTGTATTTCTAATCATTATCTCAATATGTTACCCGGTTAATATGTTCGAAAAAAAAGTTTATTTTTGTTAAATATTTCTATCGCTTCGGGCTGATTTCATCCGGTTCATAGCTGTTTTCACGTACAGGACATGGCATTTGATCTGTTCTTTCGTCTGGCGCGCACCATGGAATTGCCATTTTCAATATCGAAACGGACTGGATCGTGAATTAGCAGCGATAAGGGCAAAACAGATCGGGGCCGGCATCCCGTTCAGAATACCGGCCCCGGTTTAGTGCCTGGCGTAGCCCGTAAGCCACGCCGAGCGGCTCTGTTATGTGGCGACGGCAGCGATATCGCCGGATTTGCCGCTTGTCTTGTTTTTAGAGGTGTCGTCCTGCTCGCGCACTTCATTCAGGGCGCTCAGCAGGGCCTCATTATGCTCGATCTTTTGCATGTCGGCATTCGTCACCAAATCGGCCTCTGCCATAATGGTGCTGGAGATCTCCGACATTTGCGTCGCGCGAGGAATATCCTCAACCACCACATCCTCTAGCTTGGCCGCATCGGAATTCGCGTCCAGGCGGCTGTTGGCCGCGTCGAGACGGGCAGCCAGTTTTTCGGCCGAACCTTCACCCGTGTTGGTAATGGCGGTGAAATTGCTGTCCGTATCCGTCTCGTTGCCGCCAGCCTTACCGTCGGAGGCCTGCACGGCGATCAGATTGCCGCCTGAGAGATTGCCACGGTTCTGCTGGCCAAGTGCGGCATTGGCATTCTCATTGACGCGCGCGTTGGCGGCGCCGAACAGGCGCGCGGCGAGGTCGAAGAGGTCGTCATTGCCGTTGCCGGACAGATTGGCGCCATTAACATTGGCGTTTTCGGCCTTGTCAGGCTTTTCTTCGTTCTCTTCCTTTGCAACCTTTTCACTATTGCCGACGCCATTCGCAATACCGTTGCCTTGACCATTGCCTTCACTGGTGGCCTGCTCCGGCAATTGCGGAACATTCTGGCTCGGCGCGCCGGCGTCGTTCGCCGGAAAATGCTGCAATAATTCGAGCGACGAGCTGTCGAAGCTGCCGCTCAGGACAGTCGACGCAGGCTCGGTGAGCGTAGAAGCGGCGTCATTATTCTTCGGCGCAACCGCTTCATTGGAATCTTTGACAGCGTTTTTACTATCCGTTTTACCGGCATCGGCCGCAATATTGTTGGCAAAGCTGCTGCCCTGAGCCGAATCAAGCATGGCGGACACAGACTTCGCCAATTTCTTGGCGTTGATGCCGCGGCCGGTGAAGAGATCGGCAAGGCGCTTGGAAAAGGCCCCAACGTCCTGGCCGGCGAGATCGATCTTACCCTTGGCCTCAAGCGATTTGAGCGCCTTGGTGAAATCACTGGTCGCGCTGGTCACGCCGCCCTTGTCATTGGTCTTGGTCGCCACGGTCGTTTTGTGCGTACGGTCAACCATGGCCGTTTTGGTATTATTGCCTTTTCGGGCGCGGGATTCATACCCGAATGCCTGAGCCGAAGCCTTCGCGTGCCTGGACCCACGTTTCCTGGTGAAATCGCTCGAAGTATCGGAGGCTGCGGCCTTTTCGGTCTTTTCACTGGCCGCCACCGCGTTAGAGGTCTGGACATTATCCTGCTTCGCCGTAATGGCTGATTGTGAAGCGCCGGCAGCCTGGATACCGTCCAATTTGCTAGAATTGGCGTTACCATTGTTGGAGGTAACGGGGAAATTCGAGTTCTGCTGGTTAGAGAAAGCTATCTGGCTCATTTTCCTGTTCCTTTCAACGTTGCTGCGGGTTTCAAACTGCTATTTAAAGTGTCTTTTGGCGGTGAGTGCCGCTGTGTATAAATATGCCCGTAGTTTTGGCGTGGTTTAATAATACATCAATTGTATAGTTATACAAGAATATTTTATGCAAATTTAGTATAAAACACCATGCATGTACGAAAAATATGTCTTATTTTTATTTATTATCAATATCTTATAAGGCTAAAATAAACTAAATACTTTTCTCCCATATCGCGCTAATTTTGACCTTTAGGGACCATTTCTCAGCCCCGACCTATCAAACTCGCGTGACGCGGGCGGGCGCATGGTTGCCGTTCTCGCCGAGCTGTGGCATAGGGGCGGCCTTTCACGGTAATTGGCTGGAGTCGAATATGTCGCATTTGCGGGTTTTGTTGTTTGCCTTGGCAGCTCTTGCCATTTTGCCGCTGCTTGGCCCGAATCCCGCCGGCGCGGCGGACGATGTGCCGGAATTCTCCGTTTGGCTGGCTGATTTGCGCGCCGAGGCGCTGGGGCAGGGGATATCGCCCGCCATCCTCGATGCCGCTCTCGAAGGCGTCGAGCCGATCCCGCGCGTCATCGAACTCGACCGTTCGCAGCCCGAGGGCACGCTCACCTTCCAACAATATATGGAGCGCGTGGTGCCCAATTCGCGCGTCAAGAAGGGGCGCAAGAAACTGGCGGAAAACGCAGCCGCGCTGGATGCCGTATATAAAGTCTATGGCGTGCAGCCGCGTTTCATCGTGGCGCTTTGGGGAATCGAGACCAATTTTGGCCAATATACCGGTGGGTTCTCGGTGGTTGCCTCGCTCGCCACCCTCGCCCATGACGGCCGGCGCAGCGCCTATTTTCGCGGCGAGCTGCTCAATGCGCTGAGGATCCTTGAAGAAGGCCATATTACGCCCGATGCCATGATGGGCAGTTGGGCCGGGGCAATGGGGCAAAGCCAGTTCATGCCGTCGAGCTTTGTTAAATTCGCAATTGATTTTGACGGCGACGGGCGGCGCGATATCTGGACCACCAAGGCCGATGTGTTCGGCTCGGCCTCGAATTATCTCGCTAAATCCGGCTGGCGCGGCGATCAAACCTGGGGACGGAAAGTGAAGCTGCCCGGTAATTTCGATAATTCATTGGCCGATCTCAAGATCACCAAAACTCTCGCCGCCTGGCAGAAGCTCGGTGTGCGCCGCGCCAATGGCAACGATCTGCCGCGGGTCGCCGGCATGGGCGCCTCGCTGGTATTCCCCGGCGGCGACGGCGGGCCGGCCTTTCTCGTCTACAATAATTACAAGACCGTTCTCAAATGGAACCGCTCAACCTACTTCGCCATGGCCGTCGGCCATCTTGCAGATCGCATCGCGGGGCGTTAGTATTACCAGGGATTGTGCTGCCTTTGCTTGAGAACACCAGATGATGAAATACAGGCGCTTCCTGGTCTCATCCGCGACGCTGCTCGCGGCGGTTCTGTTTCTTTCCGCCTGCGCGGAAACCGATCTGCTCATTCATGGCTCCAAGAAACTCACCCGCATCTTCGACGAAGAAGCGGAACAGGCGCCGAGCCAGCCGGTGCCGGCCGGCTATAAGCTCGGCAACCCCTATGTCGTTGCCGGTATCCGCTATTTTCCGCGTTTTGACGCCAAATATAACGAGACCGGTACCGCGTCCTGGTATGGCGAGCCGTTCCATGGCCGCAATACCGCGAATGGCGAACGCTACGACATGAACGAGCTCACTGCGGCGCACAAGACCATGCCGATGCCGAGCTTGGTGCGCGTCACCAACCTTGAAAACGGGCGTATCTTGATGCTCCGGGTCAATGACCGCGGGCCGTTCGTCAACGGACGGATTATCGACATTTCGCGGCGCGGCGCCCAACTTCTCGGCTTCTACCGCAAGGGAACGGCGAAGGTGCGGGTCGAATTTATCAAATTCGCACCGCTCACAGTGGTCGCCAAAGCGCCGGTGCAAGAGCCTGAGGATGACGGCATTGCCGCCGGCGATGCGCCGGGCCAGCGTATGAGCGCCGACGAGGTGATGGAGGCGCGGAGCGAGCCGTTTGAGGATCGCCCGGATATATCGAGCCAATATCTCGATGCGCCGATCCAGAGCGCCGAGCTTGGCGGCATCGAGCATGACGCTTTGACGGCGCAGCCCGATCCGGCCAACGGCACCGTCTTGAGCGGCATATTCATCCAGGTTGGCGCCTTCGCCGAGCGCAGCAATGCGGTGCGCCTCGCGCGCCAGCTCAACCAACTATCGCCGAGCGTTATTTCGGCGGCCAATATCAACGGCGTCACTTGGTTCCGCGTGCGTATGGGACCGCTCGCAGATGTGGTCCAGGCGGACCGGTTGTTGGATAGAACCATCGCCGCCGGTTACGCCAATGCCCGCCTTATTGTCGCCCGATAATTTCTTATCCTCACGGCGCGAACCTCATGGCGCGGGCGCGAAAAGGCCGCTAAGCTCCTGCGTCACAACCCGAAGTCAGCCGAGAGAATAACGGTCTATGTTTTCAGTCAGACACCTCCCCATGACCGCCACAAGCCACGCCAAATTATTGGCGCTGTTTGTTGCCGTCACCTTGTTGATTGGCGCGCAAGCCAGCAACGCCGCCGCCTTCGAGACCAGCGCCAAGGAGGTCATTCTCGTCGATGACACCACGGGCGCGGTGCTGCTGGCGAAAAATTCGGACCGCCGTATGTTTCCGGCTTCGATGAGCAAATTGATGACCCTCTATGTGGTGTTCAGCAAACTGACCGAGGGCAGCTTGTCGCTCGACGATCAGCTTCGCGTCAGCGAAAAGGCGTGGCGCATGGGTGGCTCGAAAATGTTCGTCGAATTGAACAGCCGTGTTTCGGTCAATGAATTGCTGCGCGGCATTATTGTGCAATCGGGCAATGATGCCTGCATCGTGCTTGCCGAAGGCATCGCCGGCTCGGAAGCGCAATTCGTCGAACTGATGAACGCGGCAGCAAAGAAACTCGGCTTGCGCAACAGTCACTTCATGAATGTGACCGGCTGGCCCCATCCCGAGCACGTCACCACAGCGCGTGATCTGGTGATTTTAGCCCATTCGATCATCCGCGAATTCCCGCTGCTCTACCCAATCTTTCAGGAAAAGAGCTACACCTATAACGGCATCAAGCAGGGCAACCGCAATCCGCTGCTCTACACTTATGCCGGCGCCGATGGCCTCAAGACCGGGCATACCGAAGCTTCCGGTTACGGCCTGCTCGCCTCGGCGGTGCGCGGCAACCGGCGCCTCATTCTGCTCGCCAACGGCATGGCCGATGTCAATGACCGGGCGCGCGAAACGGAACGCATGCTCGATTACGGCTTCAACGAATATTCCAACTACACCTTGTTCAAGGCCGGCGAGATCGTCGAGCAGGTCGAAGTTTGGCTGGGCGACAAGGCGAATGTGCCGTTGATCATCAACCATGATTTGACCATCACCCTGTCGCGCACCGAGCGGCGCAGTATGAAAATCAAGGTGGTGGCGCCCGGGCCGGTCCCGGCGCCAGTGAAAAAGGGCACGCAAGTGGCAACACTTGTGATCAAGACGAGCGACAAAAAGCCGATTGAGGTGCCGCTCGTCGCCGGCATGGAAATCGGCCGCCTGTCAGCCTTCGGCCGCATTGGCGCAGCTTTCAATCACCTGCTCTGGGGCGAGCAAAACCACTGACTGTGCGTGAGCGATGAACAAATCACGCGGGCATTTTATCAGCTTTGAAGGCGGGGAGGGGGCAGGGAAATCGACCCAGTCGGACCTGCTGTGCCGGCGCTTGGAATCTCTCGGGTTAAAAACGCTTACCACGCGAGAGCCGGGTGGTTCACCCGGCGCGGAGGATATTCGCCAACTCCTGGTCTCGGGCGCGGTCGATCGATGGGAGCCGCTGAGCGAAGCCTTGTTGCACAATGCGGCGCGGCACGATCATTTGAAACGGACCATTCTGCCGGCGCTGGAGAACGGCACCTGGGTGGTATCCGACCGCTTCGCCGATTCGACGCTCGCCTATCAGGGTTACGGCCAGGGCGTCGACCGCGCCAAATTGGAACAGTTGCGCGCTCTCGCGGTTGGTGACGCCATGCCGGACCTCACTCTGATTCTCGATATCCCGGTTGCCGATGGGTTTGAGCGCACCGAACGCCGCCCCGATGTCACCAGCCGCTACGAGCAGATGGAAAGCGCCATGCATGAGCGCCTGCGCCAGGGCTTTCTCGCCATTGCCGCCGCCGAGCCCGGGCGCTGCCGCATCGTCGATGCGGCGGGCGCTGCCGAAAGCGTACACGAGGCCATTTGGCAATCAGTGCTTGAGCGCTTCGCGCTGGAAAGCCCAAATAGTGGCTGAAATATTACCGCCACGCGAAAACCCCGATCTGCGCGGCCATGAACAGGCCGTTCAGGCGTTGGGCGAAGCATGGCGCTCCGGCAGATTGCATCACGCCTGGCTGCTCTCCGGCCCGCGCGGCATCGGCAAGGCAACGCTCGCCTTTCGTTTCGCCCGTTTCCTGCTCGCCGGCGAAAGCGCAGGCGCGGCCGAAACATTTTTTGTCAGCCCCGATCATGCGGTATTTCACCGCGTCGCCTCTGGCGGCCACGCCGATCTGATGACAATCGAGCGCGGCGTCAATGAGAAGACCGGCAAACAACGCAGCGAAATCATTGTCGACGATGTGCGCCGCATTGGCCGGCTGGTGTCGCTCACGCCAGGCGAAGGCGAGTGGCGGGTGATCATCGTCGATGGCGCCGAGGAGATGAACCGCAACGCCGCCAACGCGATATTGAAATATCTCGAGGAACCGCCGGCACAAACCCTGTTCCTGATGGTGAGCCATGCCCCGGCGCGCCTGTTGCCGACCATCCGCTCGCGCTGCCGCGCTTTGAGCCTCAGGCCGCTCGCCGATGATTTGTTGAACGAGCTTATCGCCGGCCGGATCGCGCCTGAATTGGACGAGAAGGAGAGGGCGCTCTTGGCCTCGATCTCGGAAGGCAGCCCCGGGCGCGCCCAGGCGTTGGCCGAGCAGGGCGGTGTTGCGCTCTACGATAGCTTGATCGGCATTCTCGATCGCCTGCCCAACCTCGATATCCGCGCCGTGCACAGCCTCGGCGACAAGGTCGCGCGCAAGGATGGCCTCGAGGCCTTTCGCACCCTCACCGGCCTCCTCGACTGGTGGCTCGCGCGTCTGGTCTGCGATCATGCGCGCGGTGGCGGCCGGCACCAGATGAGCGCACGAGAGACCGCACTTTGCCAACGGCTTATGACGACAGGCGATCTTGAACATTGGGCTCTGGTGTGGGAAAAACTCAGCCGATTATTCGCCCGCGCCGAAGCCGTCAATCTCGAGCCGAAGCAGGTCTTATTGAACGCGTTTACAACATTGCAGCAGGCGGCAGGGGATTGACCATACGCCGAGGAGCGCCCGCATGACGGGGAAGGCCGCCTACTACATCACCACACCGATCTATTACGTCAATGATTCGCCGCATATCGGCCATGCCTATACGTCGCTCGCCTGCGATGTGCTGGCGCGCTTCATGCGTCTGGATGGCCGTGAAGTGTTTTTTCTTACCGGTACGGATGAGCACGGCCAGAAGGTGGAGAAATCAGCCGCCGCCGCCGGGCGTGACCCGAAAGAGTTCGTCGATGAGGTCTCGGAGCGCTTCCGCGCCCTGACCGAGCTGATGAATTACAGCAATGACGATTTCATCCGCACCACGGAAGAGCGCCATATCCGCTCGTGCCAGGAATTGTGGCGCCGTATCGCCGCCAACAAATCGCCCAAGGGCCGCGACAATATCTATCTCGATACCTATGGCGGCTGGTATTCGGTGCGCGACGAGGCGTTCTACGGCGAAGGCGAGCTGATCAAGGGCGCCGACGGCGAGAAAATGGCGCCGAGCGGCGCGCCGGTCGAGTGGGTCGAGGAGCCAAGCTATTTCTTCCGCCTCGAGGATTGGCGCGAGCGTCTGCTCGAATATTATTCCGGCGGTGCCGTCGCGCCGGTCAGCCGGCATAACGAAGTTGAAAGCTTCGTCAAAGGCGAATTGTTCGATCTCTCCATATCGCGCACCAGCTTCAGTTGGGGCATTCCGGTGCCGGGCGACGATGCGCATATTATGTATGTCTGGCTCGATGCGCTGACCAACTACATCACCGCCGCCGGCTTTCCCGACGAAGACAGCGAAACCTACAAAACCTTCTGGCCGGCCGATCTGCACATGGTCGGCAAGGATATTCTGCGCTTCCACACAGTCTATTGGCCGGCCTTTCTGATGGCCGCCGGGCTTGAGCCGCCGAAGCGCGTGTTTGCCCATGGCTGGTGGACCAATGAGGGCGAGAAAATCTCCAAATCGCTCGGCAATGTCATCGACCCGGCCGATATCGTCGCCCATTACGGCCTCGACCAGGTGCGCTATTTCCTGTTGCGCGAGGTGCCGTTCGGCAATGACGGTGATTTTTCGCACCGCGCCATGGTGGCGCGCATCAACAGCGAGCTGGCCAATGATTTCGGCAATCTAGCGCAGCGCGTGCTCTCCATGATGCACAAAAATTGCGATGCTCAAATGCCGCAACCGGGCGACTTCACTGAGGCGGACAAGGAACTGCTGAGCGCCGCCGAGGGCCTGATCGGCACGGTCCGGACTGAGCTGGGCGACAAGCAATCGTTCCACGAGGCGTTGACGCAAATCTGGGCCCTGGTACGCCAGGCCAATGGCTATGTCGCCGAGCAGGAACCGTGGGTGCTGCGCAAGACCGACCCGGAGCGCATGGCAACGGTGCTTTACGCCGCGGCGGAATGCATCCGCCACCTCGCCACCATTTGTCAGCCGTTTATGCCGGAATCCTGCGCCAAAATGCTCGACCAGCTCGGCGTCGCCGCCGATGCTCGCGATTTCACCAGCCTCGGCCGCGATGGCGCGCTGGTGGCGGGCACCGCCCTGCCCAAGCCCGAGCCCGTCTTCCCGCGCTTCGTCGACGAAACGCCGGCGGATGGATAGGCGCCGGCGTTACAGATGCTGATCGATAGCCACTGCCACCTCGACTTCGAAGATTTCGCCGAGGATTTTGACGGCGTTCTGGCGCGTGCGGCGGAGGCCGGGGTTGGCGCCATGCAGACGATCTGCACGCACCTGAGCAAATTCGAGCAAGTGTCTGCACTGGCAGATAAATATTCGAATATCTGGTGTTCTGTCGGCATTCATCCGCACCATGTGGCGGAGGAAGGTGAATTCACGGCCGAGGATTTGCTTGAGCGCGTGGCGGCGCAGCCGAAAATTATCGGTATCGGCGAGACCGGGCTCGATTTTCATTACGATATGAGCCCGCGCGCGCAACAGGAAACGGCGTTCCGCATCCATATCGATGCGGCGCGGCAGTGCCAACTGCCGCTGATAGTGCATACGCGCAATGCCGACAGCGAAACCTGCCGGATTTTGCGCGATGAGGCGGGTAGGGGAGCTTTCCCCGGAGTCATTCATTGCTTCAGCGTTGGCCGTGAAGTTGCTGAAACGGCGCTTGAACTCGGCTTCTACATCTCGCTCTCGGGCATCATTACCTTCAAAAACGCCGAGGCATTGCGCGAAATCGTGCGCGATGTGCCGTTAAACCGCATTCTGGTCGAAACCGACGCGCCCTATCTGGCGCCGATGCCGCACCGCGGCAAGCGTAACGAACCAGCCTATGTGCGCGATACGGCACAGTTTGTCGCTGACCTAAAGGGCGTGCCATACGCTGAATTGAGCGCGCAAAGCGGGCGAAATTTCTTCGATTTGTTTTCGAACGCCGATTCAAAGGTCGTTGAAAATAAATGAAAATTACCGTTTTGGGCTGCGGCACATCATCCGGCGTTCCGGCGCTCGGCTGCGATTGCGCGGTTTGCCAGTCGAAGGATCCGCGCAATCGGCGCCGGCGGGTATCGATAATGGTCGAGCAAGGCGCCACACGGCTGATTGTCGATACATCGCCGGATCTCCGGGCGCAACTGCTTGAGGCCAACGTCACGCATATCGATGCTGTGCTTTATAGCCACGCTCATGCCGACCATGTGCACGGCATCGACGATCTGCGTTCGGTCAATTTTAATATGCGGCGTGAAATTGATGTTTGGGGCAGCGAACCGACGATGGATATCGTTCAGGAGCGCTTCGGCTATGCCTTTCGCCCGATGAAGGGCGATATCTGGAGCCGGCCGAGCCTGACGCCGCACAGTTTTCAGCATGGCGAAG
>JABIXB010000241.1 GCA_018666805.1 Rhodospirillaceae bacterium
CCTCGGCGGGATCGATATCGTTATGAATAATGCCGGTGTTGGCGATTACAAGAAAGTCGTCGATATGGAGGAATCCTTCTGGGACAACATCATGGATGTGAATTTGAAGGCGCCGTTTCTGGTCTCTAAATTCACTCTGCCGGCGATGATCGAGCAAGGCACAGGCGGTGTGCAGCTCTTCAACGCCTCAACCAACGCCAAAACGGCGGATGCGGAATGGACGGCCTACAACACCACCAAGCACGGCCTGGTGGGTTTCGTGCGCTGCCTCGCGGCCGAGGTCGGCCCGGAAGGTATTCGCGTGAACGCCATCTGCCCCGGTTGGATCGACACCAAGATGGCAGTCGATCTGCATCACGAATTCGCCAAGGACATGAAAGAGCCCTATGAGAAGGTGTTCGACGAGAGCATGCGCCTCAACATGCTGAGCGAGATCATACCAGCGCAGGCGGTGGCTGATATGGCGGTTTTTCTTGCCGGCCCGGGCGGCACTTACGTTACCGGCCAGGCGATCAATGTCTGCGCCGGCCTGAGCGTGCATTAGGGCGGATCAAAAGTCCCGATATTCACCGAGGAAGCGGCGGTAGCGGGCGACGAACATATCGCTATAGACGCTGTAGTCGAATTCAATTGGCCGTTCGGTCACCTGGGAGAGGATTCCCCAGAGGAATTCGCGCAAGGCGCCGACCGCCTTGGCGGCGGTGAAGCGGCGCATTAATTCCTCATCCGCCGCCGCCTGGTAATAGGATTCGAGAATCCGCCGATCTTCCGTCCGCCCGAATTCGCAGTTCATGGCGAGCACGCCCAAATCGAACAGGTCCATGCTGAAGCCGGCATATTCGAGATCGACAAACCACAGCCGCTTGCCGTCATCGATGATGTTTTGCGAATTGAGGTCGTTGTGGCTGTAGACCATGTGGATCTTGCCGATAACTTCCTCAAGTTCATTATTGACCGCCGAGAGATCCGGCAGCAGCGTCCGCCATTTTTCTTCCAGCGCTTCGCCGCGCGCAATCAATTGGCGGACATACCAGAGATTATGGTGAAACGGCCAAAAAACAGCGCCGGCATCTTCGAGGTGTTCGTGTGCGTGCGTGTGCAGACGGCGAATGAGAAGGGCGGCTTTGTCAGTCATTTCGGGGTCGCGCACATCTTCCGGCGCGAGCGAGCGGCCGGGGATATAGCGCAACACAATCAGGTCGGTCTCGTTATATATCGGCTCTGCCGCAACGCCCGCTAAATGCGCGACACGGAGCGCACTGAATTCATTGGCGCGGAAGACGCCGAGATGGGGTTCGTCCCCACCAATCCGAACAACAAATTTTTCGCCCCTATCTTCGACGGTCAAATTGATATTGCTGAGACCGCCGCTCAACAGCTCAGGATTCACGTCGCCTTGCCATATGGGCAGCGCCTTGGCGCGCGCAATTGCCGGGGCGCTCAGCGCCGCCGCACCCTGGGCATTGCCGATGGCATCGAACACGCCAGCGGAATCGGGGCCTTTGTCGTGGCCGTCCGACATTGCTCAGGCCTTGATCCGACTATTGTCCGGGTCGTAAAGGGCGCCAAGATGTAGCTCCGCATCGACCCGCCGGTTGGCGCTCTCAATGCGGTAGCTGCCGGCGCGGAGAAAATCTGCCGTCACACCGTCGGCATGGCGCACATAGCCCATGCCGATATGCTTGCCGAGCGTATGGCCATAGCCACCGGAAGACAGCCAACCGACACGCTCTCCATCGCGGAGGATGGTTTCGCGCCCGGTGAGGAGTAGCTCAGGATCGTCTTCCGCGGTGAGCGTCACCAGCCGCTTGGCGAGAGGTTTCTCGCGCTGACGGAGGAGTGCATCGCGGCCGATGAAATCGTTCTTTTTGTCGAACGCAACGGCAAAGCCGAGCCCGGCCTCGAGCGGCGTGTGATCAGGGCCGATATCCGCCGCCCAGGCGCGGTAGCCTTTTTCCAATCGCAGGCTGTCAATCGCGCGATAGCCGGCATCCGCCAGGCCGAACGCCGCGCCAGCCTCGCAAAGTGTCTCATAGACGGTGAGCATATATTCGCTTGGGATGTGCAATTCCCAGCCAAGCTCGCCCATATAGGTGATGCGCAAGCTCCGCACAGGCGCGCCGCCGATCTGGATTTCCTTGGCCGTCATGAAGGGGAAGGCGTTTGCGCTGACATCGCCCTCCGCCGCCGTTTCGAGAATTTTCCGCGCATTTGGTCCCATCAGTGAGAGCACGCCGTATGCCGAGGTCATATCGACCAGTGAGACATGCGCATCGTCGGGAATGTTGCGCTTAATATGGTCGAAATCATGGGTGGCAAAGCCGGTGCCGGTGACGATGTAATATTCATCTTCGGCAAGGCGCGTCACGGTGAGGTCGCATTCGATGCCGCCATGGCGGTTGAGCATCGCGGTATAGGTGATGCTGCCCGGCGCGGTCGCGACATCGCCGGCGCAGATGCGGCTGAGCACCGCCTCGGCATCGCGCCCGATCAGCGTGAATTTAGCGAACGAGGATTGATCGAAAATGGCGGCGGCAGTCCGGCAGGCGATATGTTCCGTCGCCACATGTTCGTGCCAATTGGGCCGCGCAAAACTGTTGATCTCAACCGGCTCAACGCCCTCGGGGGCGAACCAATTGGGCCGCTCCCAGCCGAACTTACCACCGAAGCAGGCGCGCTTGCCCTGAAGTGCGCCATAGATAGCGCTTCGGCGAAGCGGCCGGCCGGCCTTCATATCCTCATAGGGCCAAATGATGGTGTAGTGATGGCCCTGTCCTTCGAGTGAGCGGTCGAGAACCTGTTTGTCGGAGCGGTGATAAGCGCCGAAGCGGCGAATATCGAAGCTCCACATATCGAAGGGCGGCTCACCGTTCAGGATCCATTCGCCGATTACCATGCCGGCGCCGCCGGCGCCGGTGACGCCGTAAGCATTAAATCCGGCGCTAACGAACATATTGCGCACTTCCGGCGCTTCGCCCATCACCGGATTCTGGTCCTCGGTAAAAGCTTCGAGGCCGTGCATCCAGGTTTTGATGCCGGCTGTTTTGAGCGCCGGGATCCAATCCAACAGGCCTTCGAGACGTGGCATGAAATGATCGAGGTTTTCCGGCATCAGCTTGAATTCATGGCCTTCCGGGATGTTGCCGATATAGGGGATCGGGTCGGGATCATATTGCCCGACGATCAGGCCGCCGACTTCCTCGCGGATATAATGCCAAAGGTCCGGATCGCGGAAGGTCGGCATGTCACGTGTCACGCCGTCGATTGGCTCGGTGATAAAATAGCAATGATGCGATGGCTGAATCGGGATGTTAACGCCGGCGAGGCGGCCAATTTCACGCGACCAGATACCGCAACAAATCACCGCCGTTTCGCATTTAATCGTGCCCTGATCGGTTTGCACGCCGGTCACCGCGCCACTCTCGATATCGAAGCCGGTCACGATTGTGTCCTCGAAAATGCGCGCGCCATACATGCGCGCACCCTTGGCCAGCGCCATACAGATATCGGTCGGGCTGAAGCCGCCGTCGGTGGGGATGTAGAGGGCGCTGTCCAATTTGTCGGTGGTCATGATCGGCACCATCTCGCCCGCTTCTTGCGGCGAGATCAGCGCCATCTCGACACCAAACGAACGCGCGATGGTGATGACGCGCTCATATTCGCGCCGCCGCTCCGGTGTGCACGCAACGCGCATGCCGCCGGTCTGGTTCCAGCCGGTGGCCTGGCCGGTCTCCGCTTCCAGGCCGGCATAGAGCTCGCCGCCATAGGCCATCATGCGCCCGGCATTAGGATCGGTGCGGAACTGGGCATAGGCGCCCGCCGCGTGCCAGGTCGAGCCGGATGTCAGCTTGTTGCGCTCGACAATAACGACATCCTTGCAGCCGTTTTTAGCGAGATGATAGGCTGTGGCACAGCCGATGGCGCCGCCGCCGATGATGACGACGCGTGCCTGATCCGGGAATTTATCGCTCAATTGAATTCTTTCTCCAGCGCTTCCGCCAATTCGAAAATATCCACCGTCGCGCCATAATGGGCGACGTTGAACATTGGCGCGTTGGCATCGGTGTTAACGGCGATGATGGTCTCGACATGTTTCATGCCGGCGAGATGCTGCACCGCCCCGGATATTCCAAGTGCGATGTAGAGCTTACAGTTCGACGCAATGGTGCCGGATTGGCCGACTTGATGCGCCTTCGGTAGCCAGCCAGAATCCGCCACCGGGCGCGAACAGCCGAAAGTGGCGCCGAGGCGATCAGCAAGAGCTGCGAATGTCGGTATGTTTTTGTCATCCTGTACGGCGCGGCCGACGGAAATAATAAAGTCTGCCTTGGCGATATCGACATCGGCGGGCGGTGCCGGCTGATATTCCAAATGGCTGGATTGGCCGGCCAATGTTGAGAAATCAGGCGCAAGCGTTGCCATGCTCGCGCTCCCGGTGCCTTCGGGTGCCGGAAAAGTGGCGCCGCGCAACATCAGCGTGACGCAGCCTTTACCCGGGAAGCCGAGCTCGATATTGACCTTGCCGCCATAGCCGCCGCGCGTGGTGTTTAGCTCACCGGCCTCGACTTTTACCTCGAACACATCCGAAGCGAAGCCGCTACCCAAGCGCGCAGCGACCGCCGGGCCATAGGCCATGCCGGCAGCGGAGTGGGCGATAAGGATGGTGCTAGGCGCGCGTTCCTCGGCCAGCGTACACACCGCCTCTTCATAAAGCGCCGCATCAAAATGGGTATGCGGGGCTTTGACGCTGATCACTTCATCAACGCCCTCAAGATTGGCGGCTTCGGCCAGCGAGCCGTCTTCATCTCCGATCACCGCTACCATGAGCGCTCCGCCGAGCGGATCTTTAAGTCCGGCGGCGGCGCCAATCATCTCGCCGGTGATATCGCGCAAGGCGCCATCCATATGTTCGGCAACAATGAGAATTCCGGCCATATTTATTCTCCCCGTTTCTTGCGCACGATATCGGCGATGGCTTTCGCCACCTCCGCCGCGTCGCCTTGCAGCATTTCCGCCTGGCCGGATTTGACCGGCACCGTGAGGGCGCGTAGCTGCGCCCCCGCCTGATCAAGGCCGACGGAAGCACCGTCAAGCACATCGATAGTTTTTTTCTTTGCCTGTTTGATCATGCGCATGGTGGCGTAGCGCGGTGTGTGGCCGCCGGTCTGGATGGTGAGGAGGGCAGGGGCGGGCAGTTCAAAGCGATGGCGCATGCCGCCTTCGAGCTCACGCGTCGCGATCAACGTAGCGCCGCCATCCCATTCCGCCTCCAGCACTACGGCGGCATGAGGCAGGCCGAGGATGCGCGCTGTGGCCGTGCCGGTAGCGCCTTGCGCCAGGTCGCTCGATTGCACGCCGGCGAGGATCA
>JABIXB010000026.1 GCA_018666805.1 Rhodospirillaceae bacterium
CGCTGGCGCTCTGGATGCGGCCAATCATCTGATCGACCGGGATGACGTTGGCAAAAGCAAGACCGATTGTGGTGTGCACCGCGCGCTTGATTTCCTCGACCGTGAGGCCACCGGCGGGGAATGTTTCGGTGCCGTCCTCCATAAAGAAGACATGATAATCGCGCATGCCGGCCTCGCGCGCCGTCGTCTCGCAGCAGATATTGGTGCAAATGCCGCTGACGATAATGCTGTCGATGCCAGCCGCGCGCAGCACATTGTCGAGATCGGTGCCACTGAAGGCGCCGTAGCGCGGCTTCTCGAGAACGATATCGCCCGCCTTCACGTCCAGCCCCGGATGCAGCTTGGCGGTCTCGGAGCCATCCATGATATAGCCGTCGCGCACGGGTTCGATGAGCTCGCCCATGGTGCCGAGATTGCTGCCGTCGGGGCGCGTCACGTGGCGGGTGTGGATCACCATCATGCCGGCCTGGCGGCAGGCTTCGGCCAAGCGGTTAACAACCGGCAGCAGCGCCACGCCATCAGGCGCCGAAAGCGGCGTGCCCTCTACGAAGGCGATCTGCATATCAACGTTAACAAGCGCCATACGCGCCGGGTTTACCGAATATTCAGTCATTGCTCTCACCCTCCCCGTCTATTGTAAATTAGTAATTTCACCCCGCTAAAGTGTATACTGATTTTGGGGAATTCAAACGCAATGTTTGATCAATCGGAGTGGTGGTTATGGCCCAGACAATGTTCGAGCGTTATGGCGGATTTGCCAGCGTGAGCAAGGTGGTTGGCGAATTTTACGAGCGCGCCACGGAATCGCCCATTATCGGCCATTATTTTGCCGGTAAGGAAATGCGTACGCTGATCGACCACCAGACCAAATTCATCTCATCGATCATGGGCGGCCCGGCGAGCTATTCCGATGATCAGCTCAAAGTGGCCCATGCCAATTTAAAAATTGATGGCCAGGCTTTCAACGAAATGGCGACAATCCTTTCCGAGACGCTGGAAGATTACGATTTCAAGGCGGAAGATATCGCCATTCTGGTTCGCGGCATTCAGGACCGCATGCACATTATCGTCACCCAATAGGGCAATCAGATTCACTTTCAGCTTTAGGTTCCCAATCCATGGATGATCCGGAAACTCTGAAACAGCTTGTTCAGTCGATGTCTGTCGGCGTTGCCGTGATCGAACCTGATGACTGGTCGATCCTGTTCGAAAACGCAAAATTCTTCCAGTGGTTTCCGCCCTCCGAAGAAGGTTTGGACAGTCTGCAGGCGCGACTCAAGGGTATCGATTTGGAGCGCGCCGCCCAGCGCCTCGATAACGGCCGGCCCTTCCGCGTTGAACATGAATGTGAAACGACCAGCCCGGCCACCCCACTCAGCGTCGAAATGCGAACCCTCAAGGATTTGCAGCCGGCGCGCATCGTTGTCGAATGCCGCGATCTTTCGAAGCAGAAACAGGTCGAATACATGCTCGAATCCTATTCGAACATGGCCGAGAAAAACGCCCGCGAGCTGCAGAAGGAAAAAGACCGGGTCGAAAAGCTGCTGCTCAATATCATGCCGAAATCCGTCTACGAGGAAATGAAGGATTACGGCAGCACCACGCCGCAGCGCTTCGAGATGGCCTCGGTGATAATGCTCGATTTCGTCGATTTCACCGAAATGGCCATCTCGCGCGACCCGACCGCGCTGATTGCCGAGCTCAACGATATCTTCTCGGCTTTTGACCGCATCGTCGAACTGTTCGGTTGCGAGCGCATCAAGACCATTGGTGACGCCTATATGGCGGTCTCGGGCATGCCGGAGGAAACAGCCGACCACGCGCAAAATATTGCCAAGGTAGCGCTTCGCGTGAAGCGTTACCTGGAAAAGCGCAATGCCGCCAACCCGCAGGATTGGCGCTGCCGCATCGGCATCAATACCGGCCCGATTATCGGCTCAATCGTCGGCGTGCAAAAATATGTCTACGATATTTTCGGCCCTGGCGTGAATTTGGCGGCGCGCATGGAATCGATCGCCGAGCCGATGCAAATCATGCTGTGCGATACGACTTACCATTTGCTGAAGAATGATTTCCTGATGACCGATTGCGGCGAAGTCGACATCAAGGGCTTCGATACCCACACGGTCTATAGCCTGGATGGCGAGCTGCGCGGGCGCTGATCACCACATGCACGCCACGCTCACGCCGGGTCGTAATAATGAATTTCAAACATTAAGCAGCCGCCCTCTGATTTGAACGGGCCGTGATCGGTGTACGGCGGGCGGCAGGCATAGGTCGGCGGTTTGAAATTCTCGCCGCCCTCGCCGTCGGCATCATTGCCAACCGTCAAATCACCCGCCAGCAGATAGACCTCTTCCCAATA
>JABIXB010000242.1 GCA_018666805.1 Rhodospirillaceae bacterium
AATTTAAGCGCGATCTTGGTCACGCTGCCGAAGCCGATATCCTCGATATTCTCGCGGTAATCGCTCGGCAGCGGCGGGTCGAAAGCGACGGTGCCGGCCTTGAGCACGCCGAGCGGAATGCTGCACACGACATAATCGCCCGCAAATGTGCCCTGATCGGTCTCGACCGTGACGCCGCCATCGCCATATTGGACGGCGCTGACGCGGGTCGAGAGGCGGATATCCAGACCTTCGGCGATGGGCGCGAGAATTTTGTCATAGCCGGTGACGACCACCACATCGGGCAAATCGAAGGCATCGTCATCGTCATGATAGACGGCCGAGAGATTCTCGATCGGCGCGCCTTTGGAGAATTCCGTATAGGCCGAAAGCGCCCACACCATGCTCTCATCATTGGCGCCCGATACCAGGTCGCCGAGCGCTTGTTTGAGGCTGCGTTTGTCGTGCAGCTCGAGCGTCGAATCCACTTTCTCGAGTGCGTCGGCCCAACCCTCGTTGATCTCCTCTACCTCTTCCTCGTCGAGTTCCTCGCCTTTGGCGTCGAACACGGTGAGATTGTCATCATCCGTCACCACCGTTTGCGCATCGACGGCTTCGGCCAACCGGGTGACCGGGTTTTCCGCGCTCGGCCCGTGAATCCAGCCGGCGCCGACTTCGAATGGCGGCCCGAGGGCAAAGTCGGTAAACAGGCGCCCGCCGATATGCGGCTTGGCTTCCAGCACGATAACTTCCGCGCCTTCTTCTGCCAACGTCTTGGCCGCGCCGAGACCGGCCAACCCGGAGCCGATAACGATCACCTTGCTGCCGGCCATGGCTTGCGCCCGCAGACGAGCGCCGCCGGCTGAAAGTGCTGCGGCCGATACGGATGTGTAGAGCGCCGCCTTGAGAAACTGACGGCGGTTGAAAAATCCCCTGCGCATTGCTGCACTCCCCTAAGCAAAAGCGGGGCCAGCAATAACACAGACGTGCCGTTGGACAATACGAAAAACCGCTGACAGGAGGGGCGAAACAGGACGGCGTTCCTTGCCGATTCGGTTTATGGTTTAGAATTGGTCCGCATGCAGTATGATTTAGGCATGTCGGAAATGGCGCAACCGGTTTCGGGGGGGCGGCTGCGGCGCGTCGTGCGCGTCGTGCTGTTCAGCCTTATATTTGCGGCGCTGATCGCCGCCGCGGCGCATTATGGCTGGCAGTGGTGGACGGTCGAACAATATCGCGAATCCACCAACAACGCCTACATCCGCAGCGAAATCACACCGATCAGCGCGAAAATTCCGGGTTATGTCGCGGCGGTTCTGGTGAGCGACAATCAGCGCGTTGCGAAGGGCACGATGTTGCTCGCCCTCCAGTCGACGGAATATGAAGTGCAGATCGAACAGGCGCGCGCCGATCTCGCGACCAGCCTTGCCGAGTTGCAAACGCTGCCCAGCCGGCGCGCCCTGCAAGCTTCGATTATTGCCCAAGCCGAAGCGCAACAGAGCCTTGCCGAGGCCGAGTTGACGCGCGCCGCACAGGCCCTTCGGCGCTCGGAAAATCTGATCGAGCGCGGCATCACCACGCGTGACCGTCACGATGACAGCGTGGCCGACGCCAAAAAGGCGCGCGCCGCCGTGCGCATTGCCGCTGCCGGCCTGGCCGCGGCGCAGAATGAAATTCCGATCATCGACGCCCGGCAGCATCAGCTCGAAGCGACGGTCAAGGAGCGCGAGGTTGCCCTTACCTTGGCCGAAATTGCCCTCGGATATACCGAAATTCATGCGCCGGTTAACGGCGTGATCGGAAACCGCAGCGTCCGCGAAGGCCAATTCGTCCGCCCGGGCACGCAACTGATGGCTCTTGTGCCGCTGGAAAAGGTATGGGTGGTGGCGAACTTCAAGGAGACACAACTGACCCATATCGAGCTTGGCCAGCCGGTCGAAATCGAGATCGACACCTTCCCCGGCCACACCTTGCACGGCATGGTCGAGAGCTTTTCGCCGGCAAGCGGCGCCGAATTCAGCCTTTTGCCGCCGGAAAACGCGTCCGGCAATTTCAACAAGATCGTTCAGCGCATTCCGGTCAAGATCACCCTTGAACAGGGCAATGCCCTCGCCGGGCGGCTCCGTCCCGGCATGTCGGTTGTCGCCACGGTGATCACCGGCGCGCCGCCCGTAAGCGGCGCCCTCGCCGGCGACCCTGTCGGCGACCCTGGCGGCGATTCTGCCGGCGATTCTGAATGACCGACGCCGCCCCGTGACCGACGCCGCCCCGTGACTGTCGTTACCGAGGCGTCCGGCGCGTTTCGCCCGCTCAGCCGGCGCGATTGGATCGGCTTCTACGCCATGATGATCGG
>JABIXB010000243.1 GCA_018666805.1 Rhodospirillaceae bacterium
GCAAACCGCCTTCAACGAGCATCACGCGCTGCAATGCGGCTATTGCACGCCGGGCATTCTGATGAACATGGACGAGTTCCTGAAGAAAAACCCAAACCCGACGGAAGATGAAATCCGTCACGGTCTGGTCGGCAATCTCTGTCGTTGCACCGGCTACGCCCACATCGTCGACGCCGTCAAGGACGCGGCGGGGAAATAGGCCAGGGAAGTAGGGCGCGGAAACACAGTAAATCTCTATCACGGGAGACGGAACATGGCTGAGAAAACGAGTGGCAAGGGTTGGGTTGGCGTCGACTTCAAACGCAAGGAGGACCACCGTTTAACCACCGGCAAGGGCGCCTTTTTCGGCGACATCTCCGAGCCGGGCATGCTCTATCTCGTCTTCGTGCGCGCCGAGCGGGCGCACGCCATCATCAAGAATATCGACACCAGCAAAGCCAAGGCCCTGCCCGGCGTTGTCACCGTTGTGACCGGCGCCGATATCAAGGATGAGATTCGCTCGATGCCGCAAAAGGTCGTCGTGCCGGCCCTGCCGGCGCGCTACCCGACCCATTGGCCGCTGGCGATGGAAAAAGTGAAGTTCCACGGCGAGGCCGTCGCCGCCGTTGTGGCGCGTGATAAATACACCGCCGAGGATGCCGCCGAGCTGGTCGAGGTCACCTATGAAAAAGACCTGCCCTTTGTCGCCAACGCGGCCATGGCGCTCGCGCCGGGTGCGCCGAAGGTACATGACGAGTGGGAGGACAATCAGATTTTCGCCAATGTCTTTACCGGTGGCGACACGGTCGAGGGCCAGGAAGAGAACGCGCGCAAGGTCGATAAGATCATCAAGGGCGCGCATGCCGTGATCAAGGAAACCTTCCGCGTGCATCGCTGCGGCATGACGCCGATGGAGCCGCGCGGCGCGCTCGCCAAATGGGACGAGAGCGACGGCCTCGTCGCCTACGTCACCACCCAGCGTCCGCATATCGACCGTCTGGCGCTGGCTGATATTCTCGACATCCCGACCGAGAAGGTGCGCGTCATCGCGCCGCGCGATCAGGGCGGCGGCTTCGGCGTCAAAGCGCCGTTCTACCGCGAGCCGATTCTGGTGTGCCATCTGGCGCGCCAGTTGGGCCGCCCGGTGAAATGGCAGGAAACGCGCAACGAGCATCTGATGGTGGTCAGCCATGAGCGCGACCAAACCCACACGGTCGAGCTTGCGGCTGATAAGGACGGCAAGTTTCTTGCTCTTCGCACCGACGGCACGTGCGATTGCGGCGACGGTTGCGAGGGCGTCTATTGGGGCTATCTGATGTCTTGGCTGGGCGGCATTCTGTTCACCAATTCCTACGATCTGCCGAATTGCGATATTCGCCTGCGTGTTGCCGTGACCAACAAATCGGCGCTCAGTCCGGCGCGCTCGTTCGGCTCCTATCCGACGCGCTTCGCCATCGAACGCGCGGTCGACATGATGGCGCGCAAGCTCGGTCTTGATGCCGGCGACGTCCGGCGCAAAAACATCATCGCCGAATTGCCGCACACCACCTGCACCGGCGCCTATTACGACAGCGGCGATTATCTCAAAGTTTGGGATACGTTGAACGAACATCTCAATGTGCCGAAATTCCGCGCCGAGCAAAAGAAAGCGCTCGCCGAGGGCCGCTATATCGGCATCGGTTTCGGCACCGGTGTCGAATGCTCCGGCATGGCTTCGGAAATCCTCGTGCCGATGGAGAACCAGCCCGGTTACGGCGCTGCTTCGGTGCGCCTCGATCCGCGCGGCAAGGCGCTGGTGTCGTTTGGCGACGCGGCGCAGGGCCAAGGCCATGAGACCACCATCTCCCAGGTGGCGGCACATGAGTTCGGCATCCATCCCGACGATATCATTGTGCGCGAGGGCGATACCGAAACCACGCCGTTCGGCTCCGGCACCATCGGTGCGCGCACCGGCTCCTACATCATGAGCGGCGTCTCGACCGCCTGCCGGGTGCTGAAGGACAAGATGGCCTTGATCATGGCGCACGACCTTGCGCTTGACGCAATGCCTGAGGATTTCGAATTCGTCGACGGCGAGATCATCTATGGCAAGGATTCGAATATCCGCAAAACTTTCGGCGAAATGGCCGAGCGCATCATCATGGCGCCGGTCAATCTGCCCGAGGGTGTCGAGGGCGGCCTGGAACATACCGCCTTTTTCGAGGCGCCGACGCGCATGATGTGCTTCTCGATCCACGCTGCTTTTGTCGAGGTCACGCCCGAGACCGGCCAGTTCAAGATTAACCGCTTCGTCACCTGCGAGGATCTCGGCACGCTGATCAATCCGCAGATCGTCGAGGGCCAGGTGCAGGGCGGTGTTGTCCAGGGTCTCTCCAACGCCATGTTCGAGCAGGTCGTCTATGACGAAAACGGCCAGTGCCTGACGGCCGATTTCGAGAATTACAAATTGGCGACGGCAGCCGACATGCCCAATGTCGAGGTCACCCATTCGACGACCAAATGCCCGCACACGCCGCTTGGCCAGCGCGGCCTCGGCGAAGGCATTCCAGGCCCGGTGCCTGGCGCGCTCAGCAATGCGGTTTGCGATGCGCTGTCGCCGTTCGGTATCGAGATCACCGAACTTCCGCTCCGGCCCAACATGGTGTGGCGTCTCCTTCAGGAGGCCAAGCAGAAGCAGGCCGCCGACTAAAATAACGCGCAAGCGGCCGACCTTTGCATTAAGCTGGCGAGCGAGGATTTAGCTGGCGGAGTGCCGATGAGCGCGACACATCATGATTGCCTGGTGATCGAATGCAGCCGCGGTTCGGCCGTGGAAAGCAGCCATTTGGTCGATGCCGCGCTTGTTGATGCCTCCGGCCAAGTGGTCGAGGCGTGGGGTGATATTGAGCGCTTCGTCTATCCACGCTCGGCGGTCAAATCGATCCAGGTGTTGCCGTTTTTTGAAAGCGGCGCGGCGGATAAAACCGGTGCGACGGAAAGCGAGATTGCGCTTGCCTGCGCATCGCACAATGGCCAGGCCGCACATGTTTCAGCAGTGCGGAGTTGGCTGGCGCGCACCGGCCTAGACGAAACCCATCTAGAATGCGGCGGCCATCTGCCTTATCACAGCGAGAGCGCGCATGAATGTATCCGGCGCGGCGAGGCGGGCGCGGCGATTCATAATATGTGCTCAGGCAAGCATTCGGCCTTTCTCGTGACGGCAAAGATGCTCGGCGAAGAGACGCAGGATTACATCCAGCGCGAGCACCCGGTGCAGCGCCGAGTGAGCGCCGCCATTCAGGAGATGACCGGCTGGGATTTATCGCGCTCGCCCTGGGCCATCGATGGCTGTTCGATTCCGACCATCGGCCTGCCGCTGCATGCCTTGGCGCGCGGCGCCGCCAACATCGCCGATCCAAGCGCGCAGCCGGCAGAGCGCCAGGCGGCTATCGCGCGCATCCGCGCCGCAATTGCCGCCGAGCCCTTTATGATCGCCGGCGACGCGCGTGCGTGCAGCGATATTATTCCGGCGCTGGATGGCAAGGCCTATATCAAGTTCGGCGCCGAGGGCGTGTTCTTCGCCCCGATCCAGGAGCGCGGCCTCGGTCTTGCACTGAAAGTACGCGACGGCGCCACCCGCGCCGCCGACACCGCGATTGCCTCGCTACTCGCCTATCTCGGCCTGCTCGACAGCGCGGCGGAAGAAAAGCTTGCTGGCTATTTAGAGATGCCATTATCCAACTGGCGCGGCATCAATGTGGGCACGGTGCGCGCCGTGCCCGATAAATAATGTGCGCCTTCTGCGCCCTTCTCTCCGGCGGCTCGCATTGGAGCGAGGCAGGCACCGACGCCGCTGAGAGCGATGCGCCCTCAGGCCGCGACCGCCTGATGGAGCGGCACCACCGGGTACGCCTGGTGAACCGTATTCTCGCGCATCACGGTTGCAAGCTCTCGGACTGGAACAACAACAGCTACATCTTGCGCAGCCAACGCGGCCAAACATCGATCGTCGATAGCCTGCCGCAAGTCTGGGCACGGGCTGAGGAAATTTCAAAGAAGCCGGCCGATCCGTTGGACCCAGGCTTGTTGGAGAGGTTGTCTAAAACTCCCTAGGCTGCCGGGTCAATTCCCGAGCCAAACGGCGCACGCCTGACAAAATCCTCGGCCATCTCCGCCATCGTCACCATGCGCACGCCGTCATGCGCCTGCATGTGTTCGATCAGGCGCTCGAGCATCATCAGCACATGCGGTTTGCCGGCTGAGTCGGGGTGGATGGTGATGGGAAACACTGCATAATCATGATGACGGTAGACCCAGTCGAACTGGTCGCGCCAGATTTCCTCGAGCTGGCGCCCGGTGATCCAGCCATGGCTGTTGGGAAAGGCTTTGACGAACATGGTCGGCGGCGCGTCGTCGAGATGCCAGCTTGCCGGAATCTCAACCAGCTCGACGTCCGTTCCGGCCTGCCATGGTTTCATCCAGGTTTCGGGCTCGCGCGAATAGTCGATCTTCGACCAGCTATCGCCGGTGCGCAGCCAATGGGGGTGGTAGTCGTCCTCCATCAGGCTGGCGTCGTATTTGATGCCGCGCTCAAGCAATAGCTCGATCGAGTTGGGGCTCAGTTCCCACCACGGCGCCATATAGCCGACCGGGTTTTTGCCGGTGACTTTCTTGACCACTTCGATGGTCTTGTCGATCACCGCCGCTTCCTGCTCGCGCGTCATCGCCAGCGGATTTTCATGCGCATAGCCATGGATGCCGATTTCGTGGCCGTCGGCGACGATCATTTCGAACTGGGCCGGGAAGCTCTCGACCGAATGGCCGGTGACGCCCCAGGTGGTGGTGATGCCGTAGCGTTTGAACATCTCGAGCAAGCGCGGCACGCCACGCTTGGCGGCAAACACGCCGCGTGAGATGTCGCACGGCGAATCCTCGCCGCCGAACGAACCGAGCCACAGCGACACGGCATCGAAATGCGGGTTGATGCAGACTTGAATATCTTTTTTTGTATTACCCATTGGTCTCTCTTTCCCGACTAAGACGCGAGTGTTACTTCCTGATAGTCGTTTTCGCACGGCGCGCCTTCGGTGACCCAGAGCTTGCGCTCTTTCAACGCGATGACGATCGAGTTGCGCGTCTCGAGTTGCATCGTTTCTTCCTCATTCTCATCGACATGGGCGCAGATCGAATGGGGATGGGAGAAATGATCCGACATGCAATTATGGATCGATTGCACATCCATCTGCTGACCCTTGCGGATCAGTTTCTCGAGCCGCTTGTTGCGGTACATGGTGTTGGGCCACACCTTGGTCACTTCCGAATCGATATCCAACGCGCAGAAATGATTGGAGTGGGTGAGGACATCGTCTTCCGGATACATGAAGCCGGCGCGATCCGGCCCGGCCTCGACATCCATCGCTTCGCCGTCTTCATGGCCGACGATGAAATTCATCGAAACCGTGCGGTTGGTGGCGCAAAGCCCCAACAGCGCGTCATGCATGTTCCGCGCATTGAGCACATCGCGCACGCGCATGCGGAACGGGCGCTCATAGCGGTAGCCACCATCCTCTGTCGACATCAGCGCGTTGATGACGACGCCGATGCCGGCTTCGTTGACGCCCTGCATGCCGCCGACCGTGCCGGTTTCGCCGTGACAGACAAAATTGGTTTTTTCGTCGCGGCTGACGCGCGCCACCATGGTTTTGACGCCCGGGATCCAATCCCAGTTCTGGCCGATCAGCGTGTCGCCGTTCTTGCTCTTCTCCGGCATGATGGCAAAGCCGGTGCAGCCATCCGTGGCGCCGGCAATCGCCTCGAGCCCGGCGCGCTTGAACATGTCGATGATCATTTCATAGCGCACATTGAGCATGGTGATCTCATTCAGGCTACAGCCCGAGCCGTCGGCGACGCCGCGCATCTCGGCGGTGAATTCGCTGTCATAGCCATCCAAGGGCGCGATCCACTTCTCGGCCTCGCCCAGCACCGTATCGGCATTGAAGCCGAGCCCGCCAAAGCGCTTCAGATAGACATCGATATTATGTTGGATATCGCCGCGCAGTTCCTGCCCGTGCACACGCCCGCGCTGCGCCGCGTCATGCCCCAAATCCAATACCGGAATAGCCATGTTCAGCCTCCACTGCTTAAGTTGCCCAATCTGGGGTGGGAGCTTAGCGCAAGCGCGGCAAAATCGTAAGCCGGCTTACGATTTGCCACAGATTTGCCTTTGCCGGCATGATGCGGACAATGGCTGAAACCAATACAAGGAGATTTTGGACATGGAAATCGGCATTTACGCCAACACGCACGGCCAGGGCTACCGCGACGAGACGGATATGTACCTCGCCGACACGCCATTTTCGGAGATGCGCCCGGTGCGCACCGCGCAACTGGCCGAGAAAAACGGCTTTCACTCGGTGTGGTATCCCGATCATGTCTGCATGCCGATCCAATCGGGCAGCGCCCACACCGCCAATGTCTCCGGCCAGCGCGCCTACCAGCCGCACCATAATATGCTCGATATGGCGGTGGTGATGGGCGCCGTCGCCGCGTGTACGCAACGCATTAAGCTCGGCACCTCGGTGCTGATCGCGCCCTACCGTCATCCGCTCTCCGATGCGCGCCAGTTCGCCACCGTCGATCTCTTATCGCAGGGCCGCCTGATGCTCGGCGTCGGCTCGGGCTGGATGGCTGAGGAATTCACCGCCGTCGAGCAGGATCACGCGGTGCGTAACGCGCAAACCGATGAATGTCTGCAAATCTACAAGCGCTCGTGGGAGGATGAGAAGGTCGAGTTCGACGGCGAATATTATAAATTCGAAGACATCTCGATGGACCCCAAGCCGGTGCAAAAACCGCACCCGCCGATCGTCTTCGCCGGCAACACGCCGGTCGGCGCACGCCGCGCCATCCGCCTTTGTGACGGTCTCTATCCGCTCTTTCTCGATACCCATTGCGAGGCCGACCGCTTTGCGCCGCTGCAGGACATCATCCGCAAAGAGGCCGACAAGCTCGATAAGGACGTGACGCAATTCCACATGATGGCCGCCGCCACGGCGCGCGCCACGGATGCGAGCGACCCGGATGCGCA
>JABIXB010000244.1 GCA_018666805.1 Rhodospirillaceae bacterium
AATTGGCAAATAGCCGCTCACCGGGCAACGACGCTGAAGAAACCCTGCTGGCGATCCGCCGGCAGTGCCACAGCCTGAAGGGCATGGGAAGCTCGTTCGGCTTTCCGGCCGTTACCTTGATTTCACACCGCCTCGAGGATTATCTCGCCCGCGCGCATACCATCAATGTCCGCATCCAGCGCGATATCGATGCCTACTGCCAGTGCCTGAAGGATATTATCTCGACCGGCGAGGATCCGGGCTCGGAAGAAGCGGCTGAGATTATTCGCGCGCTGCCGACATTCAGCCTGTTCGACGTCGAGGATATTGTGCCGTTGACCACGGAAGTCTTGCTGGTCACGCCGTCCAAAACCATCGGCGCCATTGTCGGGCGCGAGCTGGCCGAATGCGGCTATAAGGTGACGCGCTTTGCCAATGCCTGGGAGGCCATGCAATTCGCCGCCAGCACCAAGCCCAATTTGGTGATCACCGCCGCCGTGATGGAGATTATCAACGGCGTTAATCTCACTTGTGCGCTCGCCGCCATGGAGCTCACCGCCGATATCCCGGTGGCTCTCCTGACCAGCCTCGGCAATGACAGCCGCGAGCTTGAAAAGCTGCCGAACGGCGTGGCGATCATCCGCCACGGTGAAAATTTCAGTGAGGATTTGGCTGAAATGCTGGCCGCGTTTGAGACCGGCGAAATGCATATGTTGGCCGATGATTCGCGCCAATCCAGCCTGCCTATCTGAGCTAAACTTTCTCGCTCGCCTCGCGCGCCATTTCCGCCTCAAGCCACTGATCTTCCGCCAGCGCAAGTGCGGCTTTGGCTTCGCTGAGGCCGGTTACAGCCGCTTCGAAGGCCGCCGGGTCGCGGCCGAAGAGTTCGCCATCGGCCAATTTTTCTTTATATGCCACGATTTCGCCGTGCAGCGCCTCCATCCGCGCCGGAAGGGTCTCGAGCGCATATTTGTCTTTGTAGGAGAGTTTCTTGCTTCCTGAGCCGGTTGGCTTGCCTGGCGTCTCAGCGGTCCGGGATTTAGCTTTTTTGGGTTTGGCGGCGGCCGCCGCAGCCGGAGCGCCGCCGCGCTGGATCATCATATCGCTATAGCCGCCGGCATATTCGAGCCATTTGCCGTTGCCCTCGGCGGCAATCACCGAAGATGCGACGCGGTCGAGAAAGTCGCGGTCGTGGCTCACCAACAGCACCGTGCCGGCATATTCGCTCAGCATCTCCTGCAGCAGGTCGAGGGTTTCCAAGTCGAGATCGTTGGTCGGCTCGTCCAATACGAGGAGGTTGGACGGCCGTGCCAGGGCGCGGGCCAGCATCAGCCGCCCGCGTTCGCCACCGGAGAGGACGCTGACCGGGGTGCGCGCCTGTTCCGGCAAAAACAAAAAATCCTTCATATAGCCGACCACATGGCGCGGCTTGCCATTCACTGCGACAGTTTGGCCGCCGCCATCGGTGAGCGCATCCTGCAATGTAGCGTGGCCATCGAGCTGTTCGCGCTTTTGGTCGAGGCTGACCATGGCGAGATTGTGGCCGAGGCGAATTGAGCCCTCGTCCGGCGCCGAGGCGCCGGTCAGCATGTTCAAGAGCGTCGTCTTGCCGGCGCCGTTCGGCCCGATAATGCCGATGCGCGCGCCGCGCTGAATGCGAATGGAAAAATCATCGATCAGCGCCGGCCCGCCATAGGACTTGCCGATATGTTTTGCCTCGCACACCAGCTTACCCGAGGCATCGGCTTGGCTCGCATCCAGATTGACGGCGCCCGGCGCCGCGTGCTGCTCGCTTTGCGTTTTTCTGAGCGTAATCAAGGCGCGCAGCCGGCCCATATTGCGTTTTCTCCGCGCCGTGACACCCTTGTGCAGCCAGGATGTCTCGGCGACGATCTTGCGCTTCAGCTTATGGCGCTCGGTTTCCTGGCTTTCCATAAAATCGTCGCGCCACGGCTCAAATTCGGCAAAGCCGCGCTCGAGGCGATGGGTCACGCCATCGCTCAGCCACACCGTGGCGCGTGACAGGTTTTCGAGGAAGCGCCGGTCATGGCTGACCAGCACCAGGGCGGAACGGCTGGCTTTAAGCTCACCCTCGAGCCATTCGATCGCTGGCAGGTCGAGATGGTTGGTCGGCTCGTCGAGGAGGAGAATATCGGGCGACGGCGCCAGCGCCCGGGCGAGCGCCGCGCGCCTCGCCTCGCCGCCCGAGAGATGGGCCGGATTTTCGGCGCCCGTGAGGCCGAGATTCTCTAAGAGCGTACGCGCGCGGTGCGGATCGTCGCCCGGCGCGAGGCCGTCCTCGACGGCGGCCAGCGTGCTCTTGAAGCCGCTCAAATCGGGCTCCTGCGGCAGATAGCGCAGCGTCGCGCCGGGCTGGACGAAGCGCTCGCCATCATCCGCTTCCACGCTGCCGGCGGCGATCTTCAGAAGGGTGGATTTGCCGCAGCCATTGCGCCCGACCAAACAAATACGCTCGCCTGCCGATACGAACAGCTCGGCGCCGTCCAGTAAGGGCTGAGCGCCGAAGCGGAGATGAATACCGCGCAGGATGAGAAGGGGCGGGGCCATTGCCCGCGCATATACAGCGTCACGCCCTCTCGGCGCAAGGCTTGTCAGCTAGGGTTTGCGCCAAAGCGTCGCCAGCCAGTTCTGGCGCTGGCGCGGCTCGCCTTCGGGGCGGTAATAATGGCTGATCTCGTCAAAGCCGGCGGCGAGGACATAATCGCGCCACGCCTCGAAATCATGGAAACAGCCATAGCGCCCCCGGCTCATGCCTTCCTGATTGTCGCCGCGCGGATTGGAGGCAAACAGCACCCCGCCCGGCTTCAGCGTCTCGCGCAACTCGCCGAGCACACGCGGCAGTGCCGCGCTCGGCACGTGAAACAGCGAGGCATTGGCGAACACGCCATCGAAGCGGCCGGGCGGCAGATCAAGCGCAATAAAATTTTGCTGCCACACCTCGCAGCCCGAATGCGCCCGCGCCATTGCGGCAAACTCTTCCGTGCCGTCGAGCCCAACCGGCGCATGGCCAAGCTCGCTAAAGCGTTTCAAATCCCGCCCCGGCCCGCAGCCGAAATCGAGAATGGCAAACGGCGCCGCGCCCTCGATAGCGCCGAGCAAGGCGGCAACATTTTGGCTCACATCATGATCGCGCGTGCCTTGCCAGAAGGAATTCGGCGCGCTGCTGTAATCGGCCAGCGTCTCTTCCATGGCACGGCTTTGGGTCTCCGCGCCCGGGGCGCTGCCGTTATTCTTGAAATCATTTGTCATATTGAGAGGAAACTAGTCCCAGAGGTCCGGATTGGCCATACGGTGCTCAAACAAATATTCTCCCTTCCGGATGGTGATACGCATCGCGTATCGCCTTCCGGCAAGCGCGACCGCGCGCCCGAGTTAATACGAGGTAGCCAAGCGCGCGGATGCGCG
>JABIXB010000245.1 GCA_018666805.1 Rhodospirillaceae bacterium
GGACGTCCTCCAGAGGGGCGGATTAGCTGGCGCGCTCGCGCAATGTCAGCACCGCGCCCAAAATCACGATACCGAAGACGACATCGCGCCACGCAATGGGAATATTGCTGCCGGTGACGAAGGTGGCCACCGCGGTGAGCAGCAGGGCGCCGCCGAGAATGCCGACATAATGACCGCGCCCGCCGGTCGCCAGCGTGCCGCCGACAAGAACGACGGCGATCGAGGGCAGCAGGAACGGCAGGCCCATATTAAGGAACGAGACGGTGCTGAAGCCGGTCATCAGCACGCCGGCCAGGGCCGAGCAAAAACCGCTCAGTGCATAGACGCCGATGGTCGTGCGGTCAACGCGCACGCCCGACAGCAGTGCGACGCGCCGGCTGTTGCCGAGGGCGAAGATGCGCCGCCCGAAGGTGGTGCGGTGCAAGAGGATGATCGCCGCGGCGACGAACAGGACCAGCAGCCACACCGCGGGCGCGAAACCGAGAAAACGTCCGGTGAACAGCCATACCAGGACAGGCGGCGAGCGGCCGGTGGGAATACCGCCGGTGTAGAGCAGGCCGAGGCCCTGCATGATGCCGTTGGTGGCGAGCGTCACGACGATCGCCGGCATGCCGAACAGAACGATGCCGAGCCCGTTCGCGATGCCCAGCGTGATGCCGATGCCGAGTACTAGTGGGATCGCCCAATAGGCCGGTGCATCCATACCGTTGGAGAGCGCCGCCAGCATCACCCCGGTAAAGGCCATGGTGTGCGGCACCGAAAGATCGAGTCCGCCGGTCATCACCACCGCACCCTGGCCGAGCCCGAGAACGGCGAAAAAAAGCGCCAGCGTAAACAGCGAATTAAAATAATGCGTGCTCCAGGCCGAGCCGCCGATGATGGTGATCACCAGCACATAAACCACCAGCAAAAGCACCCAGGCCGGAATCATCAGGCGCAGATTATCCCAATTTTTAATACGCCATTGGGACAGGGTGGAGCCGGTCAATTCGTCGCTTGGTCTGACTTGCCAATCGGTTTGCAGCTTTGCGCGATAATTGTCCGGGCGCTCAAGAAAGCGCGGCAAGGTGCGCTTGGAGAGACCGGCGATGTTGACGCGCAGGATTTTGACATGCTCGGCAAGTGGCGCATCCTTGCCCAGTGTCGCGCCCGCCACCGCCAGGAGCAGGATCACCGCCTCGACGATCGGCGTATAGTGCGACGAGACATTGAGCACCAGCATCACGTTGGAGATCAGCAGCAAGGTCAGGGCGGCGAATGCCGTTCCCACGCAACCGCCCTGGCCGCCACCAATGCGCGTGCCGCCGAGGATCGTCGCGGCGAAGATCAGCAGCAGCATGCCGCTGCCGACCAGCGGATCGCCGGACAAGGTCTGGGCGCTCAGAAACACCCCGCCGGCGCCGTAAAACATACCGGCCAGGGTATAGCCGAAAAATTTCGTCCGGACGACGGAGATGCCGTTGGAAAAGGCCGCCTCCTCATTGCTGCCGACGGCATAGAGGGCGGTGCCGAAGCGGGAGCGCTTGATCAGCACCCAGACAAGTAACGCTATCAGGATAACCACCAACGAGGCCGGCAGGACTTCATAGATCACGTCGCCGGTCAGCATTTGCGTAATGCCATAGGGAACCATGCCGCCCGGGTCCGGCATGATCAGCAAGTTGAGGCCGAGGATGATGAACATCGTCGCCAGTGTTACCACCACCGGCTGAAGGCGCATGAAAGCGATGAAAAAGCCGTTGAAGGCGCCGACGGCGGCGCCGATGCCAAGGCCCGCCAGGCACATCAGGATTTGGCTATGCACCGTATCGCGGGTGTACAGCGCGATCATGACATTCACCAGCGAAAGTGTGGCGCCGCACGACAAATCAAAGCCGCGAATGAGGAATACGATGGTCTGCCCCATCGCCGCCAGCACCAGAGGCCCGGCATTGGCGAACAGGAAACTAATCTCGAAATAGCTGACCGGCCCGGGTGAAATTACGTCGAGGTAAACAAAAATGGCAACAAAGGCGCCGACGGCGACAAGCATCCGCTGCTGGCGAGCGAGGTTTCTGCGCCAGCGCAACGGGAGGGTGGGGAGGGTGACCGCGCCGCTCACGCCCGTGATTCCTCAGACCCGCTATGCTGGGCCGCCGTTTCAGTACCGCCCAATGCGTGGATCATGATTTTTTCCTCGGATATGTCGTCGCCGAGCAGCTCCTTAACGACGCGTCCCCGGTACATGACCAACACCCGGTCGCACACATTCACCAACTCGGGAATCTCCGTCGAATAGAACAGGACGGCGTTGCCCTCTTTCGCCAATTCGCGGATGAGCAGGTAAATTTCGTGCTTTGTGCCGATATCGACGCCACGGGTCGGATCAAACATCAGCAGCACCTTGCTGTGCGCCAATAACCATTTGGCTATGGCGATTTTTTGCTGATTGCCGCCGCTGAACGAGGAGACGCTTTTATAGTGGGCGCGCGGATGGACGTTGAGGCGATCCAGCACTTCATCCACTGCCGCCGTCTCAACCTTGCGCCGGATCCAGCCGAATGTCGCGAGCTTCTCGATCACCGGAATGGATACATTGGCCGCACCCGTAAGTGTGAGAAACAGGCCTTCCGATTTGCGGTCCTCCGGCACCATGGAGATTCCGATACCGGCGCGCACGGCGTCAGCCGGGGTGGCCAAGGTTACGGCTTGGCCGTTCAGCTCGACGCTGCCGTCGCGCAGGCCGGAGACGCCGAACAAAGATTCAAACAGTTCAAGCTGTCCCATACCCTGAAGCGCGCCCACGCCGAGCACTTCACCCGGCCACAACTGAAACGATGCGTCGCGCAATTGCCCGCTGGTCGAAAGGGATTTTCCGGCCAGCGCGGGCCCCGCTGCATCCTCCTGGCGGTAGTTTTCTTTCTCGGGATATATGGCGCCGAGTGAGCGGCCGATGACCAGACGTACCACATCGGCATCGGAAACATCACCGACCGCGAACGAGCCGGCGTGCTGGCCGTTCCTGAGCACCGTCAGGCTGTCGCAGAAGCGCCGCACTTCCGCCATGCGGTGGGAAATAAAGACGATCGTGATGTTGTCGGCGCTTAGTTTTTCGATCAAGGCGCCCAGCCAATCGACATCGGAAACCGAGAGGGTCGAGGTCGGCTCATCGAGCAGCAGAACGCGCGGCCGGCGCGATACCGCCTTGGCGATCTCGATTTTCTGCCGTGTCGAAATGTCCAGTTCGCTCACCAGAGCGCCGGGATCGATATTCCCCAGGTTCAATTCGGCAAAGTGCCGGGCCACCAATTGCCGGCTTTTGCGTCCATCGATCTGGCCCAAAATCGGTGTCGGCTCGTAGGGCAGCAGCATGTTTTGTGTCACCGTGAGATCATCGACCAGCGTCATTTCCTGAAACGCGGTGTGGATGCCGAAACGATGCGCGCGCGCCGGGCGGCCGATGGTCACGCTGTCACCGAAAACGCGCACGGCGCCAGAATCCAGGCGAATCAGGCCGCTCAATATCTTGACCAGGGGGGATTTGCCGGCGCCATTCTCGCCGATCAAGGCGCGGACTTCGCCCTTGCCGACCGAAAACGAGACATCGTCGAGCGCCACCGTCGCGTCGAAGCGCTTGGACAGGCTCTCAACTTCAATCGCGGGCTGAACTTCGTTCATATTTCTATTTTTTTAAGCACGCGCGCAAAGAAACCGGCGGTCGATCGACAGGCCGACCGCCGGTATCTTGCAACGCGTGGTGACCCTATTCGAACGAGTCTGGGATACCGTGCAGAGCTGCCTTAAATCCCAATTCCGGCACCTGCGGTGACCAGAAATCGATGGCGTAATCCGGCGGTACCGCGCCCGGCGGAATGGTGTTGCAGCCGGCCGCGAATTCACTGGCCGAACCGGTCTCGCAGAGGCGGACATTGTCCTTGGTCACTTCGACGCCGGTGTAATAGATCAAGTGATCCACATTCTCGCCGTCGAGCACCCGCATGGCGACGCGGAAGGTGTAACCCACCGCCCACAGGCCGGAACCGATCGACTGGCCGTCCTTGCCGAGCGCGCCTTCAATACCGGATGAGACCGGCAGCATTTGCAGGCGGTTGCCGTTGGCCGATTCACCGGCGCACGGGATAATTGGATGATCAGGCCACCAGCCGTCCTCGACCTGCATCTGCGAGACGGTGTAGCAGCCGGTCTGCACGACGATGCCGTCGATCTCATCCCAGCCATGGGTGGCGAGCAATTCGCGCATCTTGAGGCGCGCGGTGGAGTGGCTCCAAAAGCCGACCAACTCAGCCAGCATGTTGACTTCCGGATTGCGCGCGATTTCTTCCTTGACGCCCTGATGATGCTCTTCGCTGTAGGACACGCCGGGCACGCCGGTGATGGCGACGATATTGCCTTTGCGGCCCATCTTATCGACGACGAATTTGGTGCGGTAGGCGCCGAGCTTCACGCCGTCGACCTTCACCACATAGGCGCAAGGTTCTGTCACACCGTTGATCACCACCACCGCCACGCCTTTCTTGCAGGCATTCTTGATCACGCCGTTGAGCGCGGTGGGAGAGATGGGAAAGGCGAGAATCGCGTCCGCCCCCGCCTGGATCATGGCGTTCATTTGCTGAATCTGGCGCGCCGCGTTGGCGCCGGCGGCCTGCACCCGAAGCTCGACCCGGTCGGCATATTCCGGCAACAGGGCCATGGCGGTGATGAGGTTCTTGGCCTCCGTCTGCCACGCATTGCCGACATAGCTCATACTGTAATAGATAAGAAATTTGCCGTCCTTGGTTTTGGCCGACGCCGAATCAGGCGCCAGGCCCCACACCAGCGCCACGCCGAACACGGCGAGCACGGCGAATCGTGCGGCTAACCTTGCCGATAGTTTTTTCATATCCTTGATCTCCCTGGTTAAGCCCCTATTGCGGCCCTTCCCTCGGGCCGAAAAGGTCTATTCTTACACCATCAAGTGTTGCCCGGGTGATCATTCCGAGTCAATCGATTGGTTATATATTTTGCATAAACCGGCGTTACTTGGGCCTGCTCCTGCCTGCACATGCGGGGCCGGATGTGCTAAATTCAAATCACTCAATCAATAAAGTGGGCACAGAAAAATGAGCCAGGAAAAATCCGCGATGGAATCGCGTTTTGTCGATCAATCCGCGCCGTTTCTTATGCGGCCCTCGACCGATGATCCGGCGGACGGACGCAATTGGGTGCTGAAGGCAATCGCGCGCACCGGCCAGGATGCCGGCGAAGCGTGCCACACCTGGGCCGGCGCATTCGCACTCGGCAATGGTCTGATCTGGCAGGCGATGGTTGAATATCGCGGCGAGACGGAAGCGGCGGAAGCCTACGAGGCTGCCTGGGCGCGCATTCCGGAAATTTACCGCGACGGCGCGCGCCAAATTTTTACTTTTGCCAGCGCGCGCCCGCCTTATGGTCTCGCGCTTGAAATCGAAACACCCGAGATGGTCGAACGCAGCGGGCTCTCGGTCGAAGAGCTGCTGATTTTTTGGAACAAGGCGTTCGTCGCCCAGGACCATGAGATGTGGCAGGCGCTCGAGCATCAGTTCGGCGCGCGCGAGGGCCTGATCATCTATTCGCGCGTCTGGGAAGGCTATGCGCTGACCTTCCTCGAATTCATCAAGGCGGCGATCGGCATCGACGAATTCAAAACCACGGGCGACCTGTCAAAAATGAACCGCGCCTTTTGGGAAGCAATCGGTTGCGAGGTCGAGGATGTCGAGACGACGCCTGACAAGCATATTGCGCTGATTAAGACCTGCCCGTTTTGGGACAATATGATTGACATGTACGGCAAGGACACGGCGCACCGAATGCACCAGAAAACCATCGGCGCCACCTCGGCCAATTATTACCAGGCGCTGATGAAGGCAATTGGTCTGTGGGACGAATTCTACGCCACGCAGGATCAGTACCGCTGCCTCGGCGACGGCGAGTGCCGCATGGTCTATGTCAGGCGCTCGGCGATGGAAAAAGAGGGCTTGGACAAGGGTTAGGCTTTAACGCTTCAACCCTGCAATATCCCAGCCGACCTGCTCGAACATGTCCGGCGCGTTCCAATGGTCGCGGACATATTTGATCTTGCCGTTTTCGATGAAGCAGGCCTGCATGTACTGGCAATCGAATTTCTTGCCGGTTGCCGGCATGCCGAAGAATCCCTTGGTGATGGTGCCACGGATGCGGCCCATGTCGCAGACCGTGTTGCCCTGCACGCAGACGGCTTCGATGTAGGGGGTAAAATCGGGCACCGCTTCGATCCAGCCATTGCCGAATTCGCGGATGCCGGCATGGCCAACGGCGGGCTCGCCGGTGATGTCGTAATAGACGCCGTCCTCGGCCATCACCGACAGCACCTGGTCGACATCCTGCTTTACCCAGCCCTGGAGCTGAGTAAACACAAGCGCGAGATTTGTGCGCTCTTCGTCGCTGAGGTCGGTGAAGCTTTCAATCGGGTCATCGGCCAGGCTGTGGTCGGTCATCAACCAGTCACGTGTTTGCATTTTTCTTATTCCTTTTTTCTTGGTGGGCAGGCTATTGGTTCGAAAGGTTGGCGAGGCGCCACATGACGATCGCCACCACATCCGAGACGCCCTTCAGGCTGAGCGTGTTGATCTTGTCGGGCGAATCCTCGACCGTGTGATAATAGGGATCGTCGGGCGCCCACAGCCAGGTCGCCGGCACGCCGATCTCGAGGAAGCGCGCACTTTCCGCGACGCCCCAGCCGGCTGTCATGCGGCCGAACTCGAAGCCGAGACCGCCGGCCACATCATCGACCATCGCCATCAACCATTCGGGCTGCAACAGCGGCTCGCAATCCGGCCACAGGCCGCGCTCGACCTGGCAGATGCGCCCGCCGACGCCAACCATATCGACATCAATCAGCGCCTTCATGTTGGCCTTGAGATCGTCTTTGTGCTGCTGACAAAAGCTCCAGGCGCCGATGGTGGCGCCTTCCTCGGCGGTCGAGCAGATAAATTCGAAACCGCGCCGGCTCGACGTCTCGGCAAACAGCCGCGCAAGTTCCAGCATGCAGGCGGTGCCGGTGAGATTATCGTTGGCGCCGGGCGCAATGCCATTGTCGCGGTGGCCGATGATTCCGACGCGCTCAGCTGGGAATTCCGTACCGCGCTTGAAGGCGGAAAGAATGACGCTATCGCGGTCCTCGACCAGGGTTTCCGAAACCATGTGCACCCGGTTGTTGCCGCGCCCGATCTCATACATCAGATTGGCGCCGTCGAGCGCCGAGACACAAAGCGCCGGCAATTGCTGGTCACAGAATCGATTGGGGATCGAGCTGTTGCCGGCTTCCATCGACATGCGGTAGGGCCACGGCATGGGGTGGATGATGATCAGCCCGACGGCGCCGTGCTGGGCCGCCCTTTCAGCAAAGGTGCCGAGCCAGAACATCGAAAAGCCGCCACCGGTTTCCATCAAGAGGGCTATTTTGCCCTCGACATCGGTGTCGCGGTAATCCTCTTCCTTGCCGCCGATGACCGGCACAACTTCCGCTTCAAGGCCGCCCGGTGGCGTTGAGGGCGAGAAATACGGCGTGATGGCGTCGAAGGTTTGTCCGCTGGCTTCAACGCGCAAGACGGTGTCCGAGGTGTTGAGGAAGGTCGGCACCCGGATCGGCGTTTCCTGGATTTCGAGACCGAGGGTTTCGAACTCCTTGGTCACATAGTCGATGGCTTTCTTGTCGCCGTCGCTGCCGATAAAGCGGTCGCCGATGGCGGCCAGCTTTTCGATATGTTCAAGCTCGCGGCTGGCGTTGATCTGCTGAATAAGCGCACGTTCTTGATCGGATATCATGGCAATTGCCTCCTAGGCATCCTTGGCGGCGATGGTCTCCATCTCGATCAGCCAATCCGGATGGGCAAGGCCGGCAACGATAAAGAGGGTCGAGGCCGCCGGACGATTGCCGAGATAGGAATCGCGGATGTCGCGCATCATGGTGAGATGGGCGCGGTCGGTTAGCAGAGAGTTGACCTTGACGATATCGTCGACGCCCATATTGGCCTCTTCCAGCACGGCCAGCGTGTTCTGCCAGACACGGTGAAGCTGCGCTTCGATGCCTTCGGCGATGCTGCCATCCGCATTGGTGCCGACCTGGCCCGAGATATGCAGCCAGCGCGCATTGGGGCCGGCCTCGGCGGCGTGGCTATAGCTTGATGCCGGTGCGGCGATGGAGGAAGGCGTGTGTAGTTTGATCATGATGTTCTCTTATTGCTCCTGTTAGTGGCCGAGGGCTGAGAATTTAGGCATGATTTCCTGCGCCAGGCGCTTTTTGGATTCGCGCCAGCCTGCCATATCGTCGAGATGATCATAGGTGGTGACGAGCAATTGGCCGAAGCCGCCCGAGGATTCGACGATATCGCCGATCTTGCGTTCGACCGTCTCCGGGCTGCCGATACACATATTATGGTCGATCATATATTCGACCGTGACATCGGAATCGGCGACGTCGGGGTGATGCTTGCAGGTGCCGATCATGCCGATGCGGTTGAGAACCGGCAGCCAGAAATTGCGGTATTGATCGCCGATCTGGCCGTTCAGCACCTTATCGCGCGCTTCCGCGTCGGTGTCGGCAACGTAAACATCGCGGCCGATGCGCCAAATATCGCGGCTCGGCTTCAGCCCGGTCTCCGCCGCGCCTTTCTCGACCGCTTCCCAATGGCCGCTTAAATAGGTATTGCCGAAACTTAACGAGAGCGGGATATAGCCGTTCCGCCCGGCGAGCTCGAGGGTCGGCGAATTGGGGCTGAAACCGGCGATGGCCAGTTGCGGATAGGGTTTGGTGAAGGGCTTGATGTGGAATTTATAGAGATCCTCGGGATCGTCTGGCGGGCGCTTGCCCTGCCAATATTTGCCTTCATATTCATATTCGCTGTCGCTCTGCCAGAGATCGATCATGATCTGTAGCGCTTCTTCCGTCATTTCGCGGTTTTCGCCGCTGAAGCCGTCGATATTGAACAAGCCCCAATCGGTCGGAATCGAACCCGAGCCGACGCCGATATAACAGCGCCCTTGCGAGATATGGTCGAGCCAGGCGATGCGGTGCGCGAGCTCCGCCGGATGGTGATAGGGCAGCATGTAACCGCCAGGTGACACACGCAGGTTCTTGGTCTTTAATAGCGCTTGCGCGACCAAGAGGTCGGGCGCCGGATTGGGCTCGCGCGGCACCGTGTAGTGACAACCGATCCAGGCTTCCTCGAAGCCGATGGAATCGTAAAATTCGAGCGTGTCGAGATTGTGGTAATGCCCTTCGGCGAAATCCCGCCCCGGCGGGTGATTGGGCATCAGAAAAGCGCCGACTTTCATACAGCGGATCTCCCGGGATTGGTGGTTTTCATTATCTTTGCCGGCGGCAAAGCCCGAACGTAAAAGCGTGGTGCCGCCTGGGTGACTCGAACACCCGACCCCCGCATTACGAATGCGATGCTCTACCGGCTGAGCTAAGGCGGCGCCACGGGGCCACGCTACTCCGGCGACGGAAAGACGTCAATTGTTGGCTCAGATGGGCTCGGGCAGGGTCAGACGGGCTCGGGCGCCTTGCCGTTTGCGCCAGGGAGGTCCGGACCATTTACCCCGGTTGCCCTGTCGGTCGCGTTGTCCGCTGGGGCTTTCGCGTTTTCGCTCGGTCCCGGCGCCGGGTCGGCTTCGAGCGCCGCGGGGCGGGCGGCGGGTTGGCGCCAGGCCATGCGGTCGAGGGCGCCGCAGGCGGGGCAGGCGAGCGACCAATCGCTCGCCGGGACGCCGCATTCGTCGCACACCCACAAGGGATCCGGCTCGGCTTCGCTCGCCGCCAATAGCCAGCGGTGGGCGGCTTCGGTGTCGTCATGTTCGGCTTCTTCGAGGTGGGCGAGGCGGCGGTAGATGCCGGCGCTTGGGCGCACCTTCAGCGCCGCTTCGAGATGGCTGCGCGCGGTTCCCCACAGTTTTGCCTCAAGCGCGCCCGAGGCCAGCAACAGATGGCTCTCGGGGTGGCTCGGATTGCGCGCCGCCAATTTCTCGAAATGCTTGGCCCGCGCCAGGGCATCGTCAGCGCTGTGGATCTGGTTGAAATATTGCGCCAGCGCCGGGTGCGGCGTGCTCGCCCAGGCGTTGGCGATCAGGCGCTCGGCCTGGCTTCGGCGGCCCAAAGCGAGGGCTTGGCCGGTGGCGAAGATGATCGCCGGGATGAAGGCCGGCGCGGCGGTTGTGGCCCGCTCGGCCAATTTCGCGGCCTCGCGGCCATCGCCCGAATCGCGCGCGCTGCGCGCCTGGTGTAGCAGCAGGCCGGCCTCGCGAATTTTGCCGGGCTTGCTTTCCATCGCCTTTTGCCTAAGCGCCACGCGCAAAGTGGTGAGCGCATCCGACCAGCGCCCGGCATGGCTTTGTAATTCGAGCAGGGTGGTCAACACCCAGGGCGTATGTGGACGCAGCGCAAAGGCGCGCTCGGCGAGCGACAGCGCCGCCGCCGTGTCGCCTGCCTTGTTGGCCTGGACGAGCAGGCCGCGAATGCCGAGAAATTCGGTCTCCGGAACCTCAAGCATGGCTTCGAAATAGGCCTTGGCGAGATCGTCCTCACCTTCGAGCTGCGCCGCCTGGGCCGAGAGCAAAAGAGTGAGTGGCGGCTCGCCGAGCAGCAGATTGGCGCGCCGCGCCAAACGCCGCGCGCCGCGCGCATCACCGGCGGCAGCCGATACCAGGCCTTGGGTGAGGGCGACATAGCCGCGTTGCTGGCGGCGTTGCTGGCGCGCCCGGGCGATGTTGCGCGGGCCGAGCCAGAGCCAGCGGGCGAGCTGAAAAATCAGTGCGCCGAGGGCGATGAAGATCGCCGCCGCGGCAGCCAGCGCCGCCGGTGAGGTTTCGAGCAGCCAGTCGCCCCAGGCAATCGCCACGCTGCCGGGCTCGTCGGCAATCCACACGGCGAGCGCCGCAATCGCGGCAACGAGGACGAAAAAAATGACCAGCCGGGTCATTGATTGGCGCTTTCAGCGGAACTCCAGCGCGCCGCCACGCGCTCCGA
>JABIXB010000246.1 GCA_018666805.1 Rhodospirillaceae bacterium
GAATCTGCTCTAACTATTTGATAGCGATCGGATTCACATGATTAAATGGAACCACGAAGTGGTCCCATTTAATCATGTTCCGATCTAGGCGCAATTTGGCAGGAACAACGGCAAACAATGGCATCTGGTCCCGACTCTAGCCGGACGAACTTGGAACAGCGATGCGTTGAACTGGGTCTGAAAATGACCGGGCAACGCCGCGTGATCGCGCGCGTTCTGTCGGAGGCGAAGGATCACCCGAATGTCGAGCTGGTGCATCGCCGCGCCAACGCCATCGACAATAGAATAAGCCTCGCCACCGTGTACCGCACACTGCGTCTATTTGAAGAAGTCGATATTCTCGAGCGCCACGATTTCGGCGATGGCAAGGCGCGCTACGAAAAAGCCGATCAGGACCACCATGACCATCTAATCGATGTAAAGAGCGGCAAAGTTATCGAATTTCAAAATCGCGAAATTGAGAAATTGCAAGCTGCAGTGGCGGAACGCCTGGGCTTCAAGCTGGTCGGCCACCGCCTTGAGCTCTACGCCGTCCCGCTCGCTGATGATGCAACGGAATCGGGCGAGTAAGTGCCCCCTATCACAATTCAGTGGTACGTAGGACGGCGCTCGGAGGTTTCCGGCGAGGAGCGCGGCGCGCCGCGATGCCAAGGCATCGCAAGTGGCGCGCAACGACGTCCGGGGGCCTCCGAGCGCCGCCCGCTGGGTCGTTTTTCCTGCTCCCTCGGGACGTCGGCAACGCTCGCCGATGCGCCCACATCGCCTTCGCGTCCCCTCCTACCGAGGAAGCGGGAAAAGCGATCCTACGTGCCACTGAATTGTGTTAGGGGGCACTAGAACATGGCGTCGCAAGACTTCATGGCCGGAATTACTGCGGGCAGCCTGGCGGTTCGCCTGGCCAACGGCGCGGCGGACATCGATGCCGCGCAATCCCTCAGATACCGGGTATTCTATGAGGAAATGACCTCACGCCCGAGCGATGAAATGGCTGCCAAACGGCGCGACTTCGATCGTTTCGACGAATATTGCGACCATCTTCTGGTGATCGACCAGGATCGTCCGGCCGGCAGCGAACAGGTTGTCGGCACCTATCGCCTGTTACGCCGCTCTGTCGCCGACAGCCATGGCGGCTTCTATTCTCCGTGGGAGTATAATATCGACCGGGTGTTGGAACAGCCTGGCGAAATACTCGAACTGGGCCGCTCCTGTGTCGAAGCGCCCTACCGCAACCGCGCCTCGATGACGCTGTTGTGGCGCGGCGTGGCGGCCTATGTCATGCATTATGAAGTTCCGCTGATGTTTGGCTGCGCCAGCTTCGAGGGCACCGATCCGGCGGAGCATGCGTTGACCTTGTCCTATCTCTATCATTTTCATCTCGCACCGCCTGAAATGCGCCCGGTCGCACAACCCGAAAATTTCGTCAAAATGAATTTGATGGCCAAAGAGGAAATCAACAACCGTGCTGCCATCCGGGCCGTGCCGCCATTGATCAAAGGCTATCTCAGGCTCAACGGATTTGTCGGCGACGGCGCGGTGATCGACCCGCAATGGAACAGCGTTGATGTCAGTATTGTCGTCAAGACGGATCTGGTGACGCGCAAATATAAGGATAAATTGACGTGACGGCCTTTTTTACGGCGCTTCGATTTGCCGGCTGGACGGCGGCGCTATTGCCGTTGCAAATGATTTTGGTCGGCCTCAACCTACCGCTCGCCAAGCGCATTCCGATGATCTACCACCGCGGCGTGAGCCGAATAATTGCCTTTAAGATCGAGCGCCACGGCGAAATGTCGCACACCCGCCCGACCCTCTTTGTCTGCAACCACACATCCTATCTCGATATCACCATGTATGGCGCCGTTCTGCCTGGCTCGTTCATCGCCAAGGTGGAAGTGCGCGGCTGGCCGCTGTTCGGCCTTCTGGCCCGCCTGCAACGGACGGTTTTTATCGAGCGCCGCGCCCTTCGCACGGCGGAGCATCGCGATGAAATGCAGCAGCGCCTGGAACAGGGCGATAATTTAATCCTCTTCCCGGAAGGCACGAGCAATGACGGCAACCGGGTGCTGCCGTTCAAAAGCGCCTTTTTTGGCGTCGCGGAAAAGGAAATCGGCGGCAAACCGCTCACCGTCCAGCCCGTATCAATCTGCTATACGCGCTTGGACGGCATCCCCATTGGGCGCACATATCGGCCGATTTTTGCCTGGTATGGCGATATGGAAATGGCCGGCCATCTGTGGAACGTATTCGGCCTCGGACACACCACCGTCGCCATCGAATTCCATGAGCCCGTCACCATGGCGCAGTTCAAATCGCGCAAGGAAATGTCGGCCCATTGCCACCGGGTGATATCCGAAGGTGTCTCGCGCGGCATTCACGGCCGCCTCGGCAAGCCGGCCAAACATGCCTGGTGGGCCTCCAAACCGGCCTGAATGATGATGCTTTTTGCCGCCGCCCGGCTTGACAGCGTCCCGCCGAGTGCTAGATTCGCCGCTTGAAAATGGCATCATCCTGACAACATTGAGCCTGCCCCTGTTGCGGCGCCCACAAAGCTGTGGCGCCGTGCCAAGCGGTAGGAAATTGCCGTGACGAAAAAACTCTATGTAAAAACCTATGGCTGCCAGATGAATGTCTATGATTCTGAGCGCATGGCGGATGTTCTGGCGCCGCACGGCTATTCAGCGGCACAGAGCCCCGAAGACGCCGATCTGGTGATCTTGAACACCTGCCATATTCGCGAAAAGGCGGCGGAGAAGGTTTACTCGGAATTGGGCCGGCTAAACATCCTCAAACAGGCGCGCCAGGCCGAGGGGCGGCGCCTATACCTTGCCGTGGGCGGCTGCGTTGGCCAGGCCGAGGGCGAGGAGCTTCTGCATCGCGCGCCATTTGTCGATTTGGTGATGGGGCCGCAAAGCTACCACCGGCTGCCCGATTTGCTGCGCCGCGCCGAAAAAAGCGCCGTTGTCGATACCGAATTTCCGAGCGAGAGCAAGTTTAACCATCTGCCAGAGGAAAGCGGCAGGGCGGGCGGCTCCAGCGTTAGTACCTTTCTCACCATTCAAGAAGGCTGCGACCGTTTCTGCACCTTTTGCGTTGTCCCCTATACGCGCGGCGCCGAATTTTCGCGCAGCGTGACGGATGTCGAGAATGAGGCGCGCCGTCTCGTTGCCTGCGGCGCGCGCGAAATCACGCTCTTGGGGCAAAACGTCAACGCCTATCACGGCGCCGGTGAGGCGGGTGAATTTTCGCTGGCCCAGCTTATTCGCCGTCTGGCAGGTATCGACGGCCTCGAGCGGCTGCGCTACACCACCTCCCACCCGCGCGACCTCAGCGCCGACTTAATCGCCGCGCATGGCGACGTGGCGGCGCTGATGCCGTTTCTCCATCTCCCGGTGCAGTCGGGCTCAGATATTATTCTCAAAGCCATGAACCGCCAGCATAGCGCCGACGACTATCGCCGCTTGATCGAAAAACTGCGCGCGGCGCGGCCGGATATGGCGCTTTCCAGTGATTTCATAGTCGGCTTTCCCGGTGAAACCGATGCCGCGTTCGATGAGACGTTGGCGCTGGCGCGGGAAATTGATTTTGCCCAGGCGTTTTCATTCAAATACAGCGCACGGCCGGGAACGCCGGCGGCGGAGACCGATACGCAAGTGCCGGAAGATGTTAAAAGCGCGCGCCTCGCCGCCCTGCAAGCCATCCTCGCCCGTTCACAAGCCGCCTTCAATGCGAGCATGACCGGCCGCACCCTGCCGGTCCTGTTTGAACGCCCCGGGCGGCACGCCAATCAAATGCTGGGCCGCAGCCCTTATGGGCAATGGGTGCACGCCGACATGGCGCCCGAATATCGCGGCCGCTGTGCCGATATTATTATTACCGAAGCCCACACCAACAGCCTGGCCGGACATGCGGCGGCAAGCGCGCCGCGCGTGGCGGCTGCCGGGAAGACAGCACCAGCCCCGGCATTTGATGAAGGACGGCCCGCTTGAGCCAGACTCCCGCTATCGATTCGGGCGAACCGGCGGCGCAGGCGCATATGCGTTTTGACGACAATACCCTGTTGGCCATGCTGTTCGGTGAACATGACCGCCATATCGCCCAGCTCGAGCACAGCCTCGGTGTGATGATCGCGTCGCGCGGCAATGAGTTGGAGATTTCGGGCCCATCTGAATCAGTCGATGTGGCGCAAGCGGTTCTCAGCGAATTATATAACCGATTGAAACGCGGCGAGGCGGTTGATCGTGGCGAAATCGATGCTGCGATACGAATGGCCAGTGCGCGCGGCAAGGATGGCAAATCCAAAACCCCGAGCCGCGTCGATCCGATTCAAACGCGCAAGCGCCCGGTCGCGCCGCGCTCACCGCGCCAAGCCGCCTATATTGATGCGATGCGCGAACATGAGCTGGTTTTCGGGCTCGGCCCGGCGGGCACCGGCAAAACCTATATTGCGGTGGCCGTCGCCGTTTCCATGTTTCTGTCGGGTCAGGTCGACCGTATCATCCTGTCGCGCCCGGCGGTCGAAGCGGGCGAGCGGCTTGGATTTCTGCCCGGCGACATCAAAGACAAAGTCGACCCCTATCTGCGCCCGCTCTACGACGCGCTGAACGACATGATGCCGACGGATTCGGTGTTGAAGCGGCTCGAATCCGGCGAGATCGAGATTGCGCCGCTCGCCTTCATGCGTGGCCGCACGCTGTCCAACGCCATCGTCATTCTCGACGAGGCGCAGAACACAACGCCGGTGCAGATGAAGATGTTTCTAACCCGGCTCGGCGAATATTCCCGCATGGTTGTCACCGGCGACTTATCGCAGGTCGACCTGCCGACCGGCGCACGCTCCGGATTGGCCGAGGCGGTGGACACATTGGCAGGCATGAAAGGCGCCGCCTTCATTCGCTTTTCCAATGATGATGTGGTGCGCAACCCGCTCGTCACTCGCATCGTGCGGGCCTATGAAAAGCGCGAAAAAGAAGCTTCCTCAGCGCAGCGGGGGGAACGCAAATGACAGATCGTTCAGATTCCCTGTTCGAGCGCAGTCTTAAAGCAGAACGCGAACTGCTGTCGACTTCAGCCATCCGCGCTTTGGCCGAAGAACATTGGAACGTTCCGCGCCCGTTGCTTGATTGGCCGATGCTGATCCTGTTCGTCATCGCCATGACCGCCCTCTTTGCACCGTTCGGCTCGTCATCGCTGCCGATACCGCTCTTGAACAGCATTGCCGAAGATACCATCCGCGCCGACCGCAGCCTGGAAGTCGCCGACCCGGACGAAACCGAATTGCGTCGGGCGCAAGTGAAAGCTGCGGTACGGCCGCAATTTAATTATGATTCCGAATTGCTGTTTGACCGGCGCAGCGCCGCCGTTCAGGCGATAGAGAATGTGTCGGCGCGCAAGGCGCAAGCCGAAATGCCCGTAAGCCAGCGCATTGCTGCTTTCGAAACCGAATTGGGCTTGCCGGTAAATGCCGGCATATTCGACCTGTTGGAAGGCCTGCCTAATATTGGGGATGCCGGTGCCGCGTTGGCCTTTTTTCTCGCCCTGCCGGCCGAACGCATGGTGATGGAGGATCGCGCCTTGCTGCCCGAATCGGGCGCCATTGCGCTCCACCGCGCCGGCAGCGGTGAGGCCGCCACGCTATTTCACTTCGACGCCCTCATCGATGTCGCCAGCGCCTGGCGCATGATGCGGGCAAAGGCGCGCGAGGCACCCTATGGCTCGGCGCGAAGTTTGCGCACCTGGATTTTGCAAACCGCACTGGCACTGACAGAACCGAATGTGACCTATAGCGCCGGCGCCACTGAAAGCGCCGTCACCGCCGCGCTGGCTGCGGTTGAATCGGTGAACATGCATATCGGGCGCGGTGAAGTGATCGTGCGCGAAGGAGACCGCGTGACGCAGCGCGCGCAGGCCCGCCTTTTGGCCCTGAACGAGGCGCGCCAAGGCGGCCTCGGCTGGGTCGACAGCGTGGCGTTCGCCGTCTTTCTCGCCGGCCTGGTCGGGCTCGGCGCGTTCTTTTTCCGCAGCGGCCGGCAGCCACTCCATTTCACCCGTAAAAGTGGCTATATCACGATCGCCGCAATCACCTTGACCGGGCTGATCAGCGTCGGCGCGCTGTATGCCGGACGCGGCATTGCCGAAGGTCTTGGCATCGACCTTCAAGTCGCGGCGTTCTTGAGCCCTGTCGCGCTGTCGGCAGTGGTGGTGTCCAACTTCGTCAATGCGCGGGTCAGTCTGATGGTCGGCGTGGTTCTCTCGCTGCTCGTCACCTATCACGCGGACGGCGATATCTGGCTTGCCGCCTATTATCTCATCGGCGTACTGGTCGCCGGCATCGCCGCCCGGCGCTGCCGCCATCGCAAGGATTTGCTCAAAGTTGGCGCGGCCGTCGCCGCCGCGCAAGCGGTCGCGGTGCCTCTCGTGCTGATATTGGGCGGCGGCACGGTATATGGCGATATTCCCCTTGTCATTGCCTTTGCGCTGGTCTCGGGCAGCATGGTTGCGGTGTTCGCCATGGGTCTGTTGCCCTTGTTCGAATATGTTTTCGACGAAATAACCGATGTCCGTTTGATGGAGCTTGCCACCGGCGACCATCCCTTGCTCAAATCCCTCGCCCTGCAATCGCCCGGCACCCACCACCATTCGGTGATGATCGCCAACCTCTCCGAAGCCGCCGCCGAGGTGATCGACGCCAATGCGCTCAAATGCCGGGTGATGGCGCTCTATCACGATATCGGTAAATCGGTGCGCCCGGTTTATTTCTCCGAGAACCAGCGCGAGGGCAATATCCATGACGGCTTGCCGCCGGAGCTCTCGGCCCGCATCATCTTCTCGCACATCACCGAAGGCATCCATCTCGCCCGCCAACACCGCATGGGGCGGCCGGTGATCGAAGCGGTGACACAGCATCAGGGAACGACTCTCTTGCGGGTTTTTTATCAGCGCGCCGTGGAAAATGCGCGAGCCTCTGGGCATACCGTTAGCGAAGCGGATTATAGATATCCCGGCCCGAAACCGAGGACGCGCGAATCCGGTATTCTTATGCTCGGCGATTCGGTCGAAGCCGCCACCCGCGCGCTCAACAATCCGAGCCCGGCGGAGCTGAAAGAACGGGTCGGAAAAATTATCGCCGAGAAAATGAGAGACGGCCAACTGTCCGACTGCGCGCTAACGATCGCCGATTTGGCGCGCATCGAGGACGCCTTTACCCGGGTTCTCGTACTGGGCGTGTATCACAGCCGTATTGAATACCCGGCCAGCAACCTGCCGCCGGGCGACGGGCAAACCCACGAGCGAAACAGCAAAGATATTAATGGAGATCGGAATAACGATACGCCACACGGCATGGCGGACAGCGCTTCCTGAAGCGCGCCGCGTGACACGCAAAGCGGCGTTGGCGGCGTTGGCGTTGGCAAGCGAACCGCCGGCGAACGAGCTTGCCATCGTGCTTGCGGATGACGCCTTGGTGCGCGCTCTGAACAAGGGTTATCGCGGTATCGACAAAGCCACCAACGTGCTGGCATTTCGCTACGCCGATGGCGAAACGGCGCCCGCGCCCGGCGAGGCTTTGGGCGATGTGGTGGTGGCACTGGAAACGGCGCGCCGTGAAGCGGAAACAGCGGGGCGAAGTTTGCACGAACATTTAAGCCATCTCGTGATACATGGCGTGTTGCATCTTTTAGGCTATGATCACGCGAATGACCCAGATGCCGAGACAATGGAGAATCTTGAGATTCAGGCGCTGGCAGGTATTGGCATAACAAATCCCTACATGCCGGCTGGCGCCATGACAAAGAAATGAACGAAAGCGACAAACCTCCATCTGGTAACGACGCGGCCGCTGCAAAGGAAGAGGGCCGCGCCGAACCCTCCATCGTACGCTCCCTCAGTGGTTGGCTGTTGCGCGCCTTTGCCCGCAATGACGACGCAACCTGGCAGGAATCCCTCGAAGAGCTGATTGAGGAAGAAGAGGAAATCTCCGAGCAGATCACGCCCGAAGAACGCGACCTCTTGATGAATTTGCTGCGCTTTGGCCGCCTCAATGCGGAGGACGCCATGGTGCCCCGGCCCGACATCTTTGCCATTGAAGAGAGCGCAGCGCTGGACGAGGTCGTTGAAGCGATCAAAAAAAGCGGCCATTCCCGCATGCCGGTTTACCGCGATACGCTGGATGAAGTGGTTGGCATGGTGCATATCCGCGACGTCATGGCGTTCTGGGGCAGCACCAAGAATTTCGACATCGAAACGGTCATGCGGCCATTGCTGTTCGTGCCGCAATCCATGCCGGTTGTCGATCTCCTCGCCAAGATGCGCACCAGCCGCCTGCACATGGCTGTGATCGTCGATGAATATGGCGGCACCGACGGCCTGGTCACGATCGAGGATCTGGTCGAGGAAATCGTCGGCGAGATTGAGGATGAACACGACGCCGCACCGGCGCCCATCCTCAGCGTATCACCCGAGGGCATCGTCGAGGCCGATGCGCGTACCGAAATCGAGGCGCTGGAATCCCATTTCGGCTTGTCCTTACGCGATGGCGAACTCGACGAAGACATCGAAACCGTGGGCGGCCTGGTGTCCCGCCTCGCCGGGCGGGTGCCGCGCCGCCATGACCGCCTGAGCCATCCCGCCGGGCTGAGCTTTGAAATTGTCGACGCCGATCCAAGGCGGGTCAAACGGGTGCGCGTGAGCGCGGCAGCGCCGCCGGACGAGCCCGGACAAACGTGATCTCGCTCGGCGCTGCCGGCGCATTGTTGCGCGACGAAAAAGGATATATGGCGGCCTTGTCGTACCGCGTCGCGGCGCTCGGCGGTTGGCGCCGCTCGCTTCTCGGCTTTCTCCTCGGGCTCTCCGCCGCCGCCGCCTTGCCACCCGCCAACGCGCTGCCCTTGTTGCTACCGGCATTTGTTGGCTTGCTCTGGCTCATCGCTTCCTCGCAAACAGCATGGCGCGCCGCCCTGGCCGGCTGGTGGTTCGGCTTTGGCCATTTTCTCGCCGCCTGCTATTGGGTCGGCGCCGCACTGCTGACCGATCCGGACAAATTTGCCTGGGTGGCGGTGCCGGCAGTTATCGGCCTCTCAGCCGGCCTGGCTCTGTTCCCCGCCCTCGCCGCCCTCGCGGTCTTTGCCAGCCGCCGCACCGGTATCGCGCGCCTACTCGTCTTCGCCGTTGCCTGGACCGCCGCGGAATGGCTGCGCGGTCATGTGTTGAGTGGCTTTCCGATGAATTTGATCGGCACGACGTGGAGCCTCTCGGAAGGCATGATTCAGTTAACCGCGCTTACTGGCATATACGGCCTTAGCTTCGTCACCATTCTGGCGGCGGCGGCGCCAGCCCTATTGGCTGAGCGGCGCGGCGACCAAGCGGTGGCGGCGCATTGGCGCACGCCCGTGGCAGCGATCCTTCTTCTCGCCGTGATCTGGGCCGGCGGAACCATTCGTCTTGCCGTGGTGCACTCGCCCGAGCTGCCCGGTATCAAACTCTTGATCGTCCAGGCCAATATCCCGCAGGAATTGAAATGGCGCGCCGGATCGCGCCAGGCGGCGCTCGAAAAACATATGCGCATGACGCTCGCCGCCCTGCCGAACGGCGCCAGCCATGTTATTTGGCCTGAAACCGCCGTGCCCTACGACATCAGCAATGATCCGCGCCTGGCTGACTGGCTGGCGGCCGCTGTACCCGAGGGCGGCCTGCTGTTCACCGGTGCGCTGCGGCAAAATAGCGGCGACGATGCTTCACCGCGTCAATTGTGGAACAGTCTTCACGCCATCGATGCGGACGGAAATTTGGCCGCCACCTACGATAAACATCATCTCGTGCCGTTTGGTGAATATATGCCGCTCAGAAGCATCATGAGCGTTGCCAAACTGACACATGGAAATATCGATTTTTCCTCAGGTCCCGGAGCCCAGACATTGCAGGTGCCAGGCCTGCCGCCGTTCAGCCCGCTGATCTGTTATGAGGCCATATTTCCCGGCCAAGTGGCGTCCGGCGATGCGCGGCCCGGCTGGCTGCTTAATATCACCAATGATGGGTGGTTCGGAAATACTGCCGGACCCTACCAGCACCTTCAGGCGGCCCGCCTTAGGGCGATCGAGGAAGGCCTGCCCATGGTGCGCGCCGCCAACACCGGAATTTCAGCCGTTATCGATCCCCTTGGCCGTATCTTGGCGCACCTTCCCCTGGGGCAGGAAGGGGTGCTGCAGGTTGCCTTACCCAGTGCCTTAGGACGTACGCCTTATGCAGTGATGGGTGACTGGACTTTGTTTTTAATCCTTATTATCCCGCTAGGTCTAGTTAGTATTCGTGCTATGCGTGAGAAGAACTAAATAAAGTCAACCGAAATGAAAAGGTTTGTACAATAAATCCTATATCAATAAATAGGAAAATGAAGCAGTTGTTGACATAATAAATTGAAATAGGTTAAGAGAAACGTGATTGAAGGGTTCCACTAATTTAAGCCCTTTTATGTTGCAGAGCACCGTTTCGGGGCGAAGCGTAAAGTTGAATTCTTCTGATAAAGAGAAACCATGGCACTTCATCCAAATCCAATTGATATTCACGTTGGAAAACGTGTTCGCTTGCGCCGCACACTGCTCGGAATGAGTCAGGAAAAACTTGGCAAAGCGATAAATTTAACTTTTCAACAAGTTCAAAAATACGAGCGTGGAACGAATCGAATCGGCTCAAGTCGCCTCTATCAACTATCGCAAGTACTCGACATTCCTGTATCATACTTCTTTGACGATTTGCCGGAAGAAATATCGGGCCAAAAAACACCCGGACTTGCGGATATTAAGATCGCCTCCTTTGAGGGCGACCCTTTAGTTAAAAGGGAGACACTTGAACTGGTTCGCGCTTACTATCGCATCACAGAGCCGAGTGTCCGCAAACGTGTATTTGAGTTGGTAAAAGCCGTCGCTGGACCAGCTGCCGGCGATAAACGCAGCTCCGGCAGCTAACTTTCCTCGTCATTCTTTCGTCTGTCCTGTCACCGCTCTCGGCGGTCGCGCAAAGCGCTTGACCGGCGCGATAAAGATTGCCACAAACCGGCGTGGCGATTGTGCCGTGCCGCGTGGAAAATCGGCCCTCTCTTAAAAAGAGCCGCGCCGTGTAAAGGGGAGTTCGTTTCTTGACGTTATCCAATTTCTTATTTACCAGCGAATCCGTTTCAGAAGGCCACCCCGACAAGGTATGTGACCGCATCTCCGATGCGATCGTCGATACCTTCCTGGCGCGTGAGCCTGAGGCACGCGTGGCGTGCGAAACAATGGTCACCACCAATCGCATCGTTTTGGCCGGCGAAGTGCGCGGCCCAGAATCGATCACGCACGACATGATGGAAGATGTGGCGCGCGAAGCGGTGAAACAGATCGGCTACGAGCAGGACGGATTTCATTGGGCGCGCGCCCATGTGGAAGTGCATGTCCACTCCCAGTCCGGCGATATTGCCATGGGCGTCGACGGCAGCGGCAACAAGGATGAGGGCGCCGGCGATCAGGGCATCATGTTCGGCTATGCCTGCCGCGAGACCAACGTGCTGATGCCGGCCGCGATTCATTATTCCCATGCTATTCTGCGCTCGCTCGCCGATGCCCGCCATTCGGGCGCGGAGCCGGGCCTGTTGCCGGATTCGAAAAGCCAGGTGACGTTGCGCTATGAGGGCGGCAAACCGGTGGGTGCGACCTCGATCGTCGTCTCGAGCCAGCATCTGGCGACGCTCAGCCAGGCTGAAGTGCGCGAAATCGTGCGCCCGCATGTGGTCAATGTCATGCCCGATGGCTGGATGTGCCCGGAGGAGGAATTCTACGTCAATCCGACCGGACGCTTCGTCATCGGCGGCCCGGATGGAGATGCGGGCCTGACCGGGCGCAAGATCATCGTCGATACCTATGGCGGCTCCGCGCCGCATGGCGGCGGCGCCTTTTCCGGCAAAGACCCATCGAAAGTGGACCGCTCGGCGGCCTATGCGGCGCGCTATATGGCCAAGAACATCGTCGCCGCCGGCCTCGCCGATCGCTGCACGATTCAGCTAAGCTATGCCATCGGCGTGGCCAAGCCGCTCTCGCTTTATGTCGACACGCACGATACCGGGCAGGTCGATGAAGCGAAACTTGCCAGCGCCCTGAACGAAGCCATGGACCTGACGCCGCACGGTATTCGCAAGCATCTCCAACTTAACAAACCAATTTACGCGCGCACCGCGGCCTACGGGCATTTCGGCCGCGAGCCCGACGCCGATGGCGGCTTCTCGTGGGAACGCACCGACCTGGCCGAGGCGTTGAAGAGCGCCCTCGCTTAAGCGCGCCTTTTATTATGTGAGGGCTTGGCGACATGACGGGCAACCCGGAATTCGGCCGCCAAGTCGTTTTCGGCCGCCGCCAAGGGCATAAACTAAGGCCCCAGCGGCAGGCCCTGATGCGCGATTTGCTGCCCCAAATCGGCATCGACCTGGAAAATGCGGCCGATACCATTGAACCTCGCGCCCTCTTTGCGCCGGGCACCAAGGAAGTCTGGCTTGAGATCGGCTTCGGCGCCGGCGAGCATTTGGCCTGGCAGGCCGCGCGCCATCCCGATATCGGTTTCATCGGCTGCGAGCCATTCCTCAATGGCGTCGCCGCCCTGCTCGATCAGGTCGCAACGCAAAATCTCAGCAATGTGCGCATCTTCCCCGACGATGCCCGCCTTCTCATAGCCCGCCTCGGCGGCGGCGGGATCAACCGGCTGTGCCTGCTTTTTCCCGACCCCTGGCCGAAAAAGCGGCACAACAAACGACGCATCGTTTCAACTACGAATGTTGCCCGCTTTGCCGATATCATGGCTGCCGGCGGCGAATTCAGATTTGCCACCGATCACGCCGAATATGGCCGCTGGACCCTGCAAAAATTTCTCGCCGAGCCGCGCTTTCACTGGCTCGCTGAACGCCCCGGCGATTGGCGCGAACGGCCTGGCGACTGGCCTGAAACGCGCTATGAAGGCAAGGCGCGGGAGGCCGGCCGGGCGCCGATGTTTCTCCGTTTCAAGCGTCTGGCGCGCTAGACAATTTGCAAGCCGATCAAGGCAAAATATATAAAGCGCTTGAAGCGGCGGGCCAAAGCGAAGTAGTTTAGGCGCAATAACAAAGAGGTAATGATTGTGATGACGATTAAGGTGGGCCGCTGGCCCGCTTTTTCATTTCTGCTGTCGGCAGATTGACGATGTGGTGCCAATATGGAACAGACGCACCGTGTCGAGGAGTTGATAGCACCGTCCCTTGAGGCCCTGGGCCTCGAGGTCGTTCGGGTGCGCTATGGCGGCCCCGGACGCCCAACCCTTCAAATCATGATCGAACGGAGTGACCGCGCCAACCTAACGGTGGAAGAATGCGCGCTCGCCAGCAAAACCGTTTCGGCCTTGCTCGATGTCGAGGACCCGATCGGCGGTGCCTATAATCTGGAAGTCAGCTCACCCGGCCTCGACCGCCCGTTAACCCGGATCGGCGATTTTGAGCGCTTTGCCGGCTTTGAGGCAAAAATCGAGATGACGGAGCCGGTCGAGGGACGCAAACGCCTGCGTGGGCAGGTCCTCGGTGTCGAAAACGGGAATGTGCGGATATCCCAGGATGATGGTCCTGCTGTCGTGCCGTTCTCAACCATTAAAAAGGCCAAATTGGTGCTCACGGATGAGCTCATTTCGGCTGCACAGACGCAAAAACGGATGTAACGCAAATGGATACGGAAACAGTCGGTCTCGCGCGCTTTGAACTGCTGCAGGTTGCGGATGCGGTGGCGCGGGAAAAAAGCATAGAACGCGACCTTGTGTTGGAGGCGATGGAGGACGCGATCACCCACGCCGGCAAGCGCAAATATGGTCAGGAACACGATATCCGCACGGAAATCGACCGGGATACCGGCGAAATTCGCCTGATGCGTTATCTCGAAGTGGCCGACCCGGTGGAAAATGATGCGACGCAAATCAGCATCGCCAACGCCCAAGAGCGCAATCCGGCGGCCCAGATCGGCGATTATTTAGCCGACGCCCTGCCGCCGATTGATTTTGGCCGCATCGCCGCGCAAACCGCCAAACAGGTAATCGTGCAAAAGGTCCGCGAGGCGGAACGCGCGCGCCAGTACGAGGAATACAAGGACCGGGTTGGCGAAATCGCCAGCGGTCTGGTGAAACGCGCCGAATTTGGCGGCGTCACCATCGACCTTGGCCGCGGCGAAGGCATTATCCGGCGCGAAGATCTGCTGCCACGCGAATCATTCCGCAACGGTGACCGGGTACGCGGCTATATTTACGATGTCCGGCGCGAACAGCGCGGACCGCAAATTTTTATCTCCCGCACCCATCCTAATTTCATGGCCAAATTATTCGCCCAGGAAGTGCCGGAAATTTATGACGGCATTATTGAGATTAAATCGGTCGCCCGCGACCCCGGCAGCCGCGCCAAAATCGCGGTGTTTTCGAACGATGCCAGTATCGATCCGGTTGGCGCCTGCGTCGGCATGCGCGGCTCGCGCGTGCAAGCGGTGGTGAGCGAACTGCAAGGCGAAAAGATAGATATCATTCAATGGTCGCCCGATCCGGCCGCCTTGATCGTTAACGCGCTGGCGCCGGCGGAAGTCTCCAAGGTCGTGCTCGACGAAGATGCCAAGCGCATCGAGGTCGTGGTGCCGGACGAGCAGCTTAGCCTGGCGATTGGCCGGCGCGGCCAGAATGTCAGATTGGCTTCCCAACTTTCAGGCTGGGATATCGACATCCTCACCGAGGCAGAAGAATCGGATCGCCGCCAGGAGGAAGTCCGCTCCCGTACAGAGCTCTTCATGGCGGCGCTCGATGTCGATGATGTGATCGCCCATTTGCTGGTGACCGAAGGCTTCACCAGCATCGAGGAAGTCGCCTTTGTGCCGACTGAGGAGCTCGCTTCGGTCGAGAGTTTCGACGAGGAAATCGCCGAGGAACTGCGCAGCCGCGCCACAGAATATGTCAACAAGATAAATAACGAATTGTCCGACAAGCGCGTTGCCTTGGGCGTCGAGGACGAGTTGGCTGCGATCGAGGGCCTGAGCCCGGTGGCGTTGGTGATACTCGGTGAAGCCGAGATCAAGACGCTCGACGATCTCGGCGATCTCGCCGGCGATGAATTGATCGAAATATTGGGCGATATCGCGCCCAATCTCGACGACGCCAATGCCATCATTATGGCTGCCCGGGCACACTGGTTTGACGATGAGCCGGGCGAAGAGGATGGCGCCGAGTCAGACAGTGACGCGCCGCAAGGCGGAGATGACGCAGCGCCCAACGAAGCGGCCAATGAGGAGAGCACCACGCCGTGAACCTGGCCGCGCCTGACATCGCTTCATCCGAGACAACGCCGCCGCAGAATGACGCCGACGGCAAACGGCGGCGCTGTATTCTGTCGCGCCAAGAATGCGCCAGCGAATTCTTGATCCGTTTCGTTGCCGGCCCCGACAACCACATTGTACCGGATGTGGCCGAGCGCCTGCCGGGGCGGGGATTGTGGCTCCGCGCCGAACGCAACGCCGTCGACCAGGCGGTGGCAGAGCGGTGTTTTGCCAAAGCCGCGCGCGCCAACGTCACGGCGGAAGCCGGGTTGGCCGATCAGGTCGCGCATCTGCTCACTCAGCGCAGCCTCAATTTTCTCGGCCTCGCATTGCGTTCAGGCGCAATCGCAATCGGACATGACCAGGTTCGCGCCGACCTCAGCGCCGGGCGGGCCGCTATTCTGGTGCAAGCCAATGACGGCGCGGCGGCGGCGCGCAGCCGTCTTCGCGCCGTGGCGCATGGCTTGCCGTCCATTGAAATATTTTCACGCGGCGAATTGGCGCAGGCCCTCGGGCGCGCGGATATCGTCCATGCGGTGCTGCGTACCTCTCGCCTGAGCACCCTATTTTTACGCGAATGCGGCCGTCTCGCCGGCTTTCGCGCTATCGGAGAATCGCGCCTGCCAGCAACGGATGGGAACATATCGACCCCACCCGCCAGCGCATTGCGGGCAGCCAACGAAACTGTGGATCGAGTAGGCATCGAATGAGCGAAGACGGCACGACTGAAGGCGGTAAGGGAAAGAAACCACTGTCGTTGAATCGACAGGGCGGATCAGGGGCCAACCAGCCCAGCGATGGTGGCCAGGTGCGCCAGAGCTTTTCGCACGGCCGCAGCCGGTCGGTTGCTGTCGAGGTGCGTAAAAAGCGCAGCGTCGCGGCAGGCAAAGCGAGCAGCTCGGCGCCGCCAAAGACCCGCCCCGCCGGCACGCTAAAAGCAGCTGAGCCAAGCGCCGCGAAGTCGACAACGACCTTAAGCGCCCCAAGCGATGCTCCGGCGGCAAGCGCCCGGACGGAAAAAGCACCGGATACCGAGGCCGGCGCTCCCAAATCGCGCGTTGTTCTACGCACCCTGACGCAAGAAGAAAAAGCCACCCGCGCGCGCGCCGTGGAAAGTGCGGTCAAGGAAGAAGGCCGCAAGCGCCTCGAGGCGGAAAAAGAAGCAGCGCTTCGCGCTCAAGAAGACGAGAGCCGGGCGGCTGAGCGTGAAATCGCCGAACACCGGGCAGCCGAGGAAGAATCGCGCCGCAAGGAAGAAGAGGAAAAACGCCAGCAGGCGGAAATCGAAGCGGCGCGCCGCCTCGCAACGCCTGAAGAAGCAGCATCCGAGAAAGCACCAGCACCGGGTCGTCCCAGCGCCGCCAAGACGGCAGGCACTGACAGCGAGGAGGCACCGCGCCGCGGGCGCCGCCGGCCGGAAGTACGCCGCACGCCGACACCGGGCAAACGCGACCGTGACTCGAGCCGCCGGCGCGGCGGCAAACTCACCGTCTCGCGGGCCCTGGAGACGGAAGGCAATGAAGAGCGCAGCCGCAGCCTGGCGTCGCTCAAACGCCAACGCGAGCGCGAGCGCCGCATGGCGAGCGAAGCCGGCGGCGCTGAAGACGCCGGCCCCGTGGTCCGCGAAGTGGTGGTGCCGGAGACCATCGCCGTGCAGGAGCTTGCCAATCGGATGGCGGTGCGTGGCATTGAGGTTGTCAAGAAACTCATGCAAATAGGCATTGCCGCTTCAATGGCGCAAATCATCGAGGGCGACACGGCGGAGTTGGTGGTGCATGAATTCGGCCACAAGGTGAAGCGGGTCAGCGCCTCGGATGTTGAAATCGGTCTGAAGGGCGATGCCGACGAAGAAGGCACCATGGTCACCCGCGCACCGGTCGTCACCGTCATGGGCCATGTCGATCATGGCAAGACCTCGCTGCTCGACGCCTTGCGCGCGACCGACATCGCCTCGGGCGAAGCGGGCGGTATTACCCAGCATATCGGCGCCTATCAAGTGAATTTGGCAAGCGGCGCCCGCATCACCTTCATCGATACGCCGGGCCATGCCGCCTTTACGCAAATGCGCATGCGCGGCGCCAAGCTCACCGATATTGTCGTCTTGGTGGTTGCGGCCGACGATGGCGTGATGCCGCAAACGGTCGAGGCGATCAATCATGCGCGCGCGGCAGAGGTTCCCATCATCATCGCCATCAATAAGATTGACCGGCCCGACGCCAAGGCGGACCGTGTGCGTCAGGAACTGCTGCAGCACGAAATCGTCACCGAGGAAATGGGCGGCGACGTGCTCTCGGTCGAAGTTTCGGCGATGCAAAAAACTAATTTGGACAAGCTCGAAGAAGCCATCATCCTGCAGTCCGAAATTCTCGAACTTGCCGCCAACCCGGAGCGCGACGCCGATGGCGTGGTGATCGAATCACGCGTCGACCGGGGGCGCGGCGTGGTGGCGACAGTTCTCGTCCAGCGCGGAACACTTCATATTGGCGATATCGTCGTCGCCGGCTCCGAGTGGGGACGTGTGCGCGCGATGACCGATGAACGCGGCAAAAACCGCAAGGACGCGCCGCCATCAAGCCCGGTCGAAATTTTAGGCCTCAACAATCCGCCCGAAGCCGGCGAGGATTTCGTCGTCGTGGAGAATGAACGGCGCGCCCGCGAGATCAGCGAATTCCGCTCGAAGCGCACGCGCGATATTGCCGCCGCCCGGAGCGCGGCACCGGTGGATGTCGAGCAAATGTTCTCCCAGGCCGGCGAAGACGGTGTGCAAAATCTGCCCTTGCTGATCAAAGGCGATGTACATGGTTCGGTCGAGGCAGTGCGCAGCGCGCTCGAAAATTTATCAACCGAAGAGGTCGCGGCGCAAATTCTGCACGCCGGTGTCGGCGGCATTACCGAATCGGACATCGTGCTGGCCGGCGCGTCGAACGCGCAGATTATTGGCTTCAACGTACGCGCCAACCCGCAAGCGCGCGCCTTGGCGCAACGTGACGGCATCGATATTCGCTACTACTCGATCATTTATAATGTCGTCGATGACGTCAAAGCGATGCTTGAGGGTATGCTCAAGCCGGCGCTGCACGAACGCATGCTCGGCAATGCGCAAATCCTCGAAATATTCAGCGTTGGCAAGGTCGGCAAGGTTGCCGGTTGCCGGGTGACGGACGGGCTGGTGAAACGCGGCGCGAAGGTGCGTCTGCTGCGCGATGATATCGTTATCCATGACGGCGCCCTGAAGACGCTGCGCCGCTTCAAGGATGACGTGCGCGAGGTCAAGGAAGGCTATGAGTGCGGCATGGCGTTCGAGAATTATTCGGATCTGCGTGAGGGCGATATCATGGAGTTTTACGAGATTGAGGAAGTCGCGCGGGCGCTCGATTCCTGATTATTCCGGCAAGGCTTGGTTCGTATCTATTAAGTGGAAAGCCGCATCATGGTACGCGCAAACATCTCTAAATCGCGGGCTCCCTCGCAGCGCCAGTTACGCGTTGGCGAGGTCTTGCGCGAAGCCCTCACCGATACCTTTCAGCGCGCGCCGATCCGCGACCCCCTGTTGGCCGAGGCGGCGATTACCATTACCGAAGTGCGCCCGAGCCCCAACCTCAAACAGGCGCGCATCTTCATTATGCCGCTCGGCGGCGGCGACGACGGCGGCGCACCGATTCTGGACGCGCTGCGCCGCGCTGCGCCCTATTTGCGCGGCGAGGTCGCGCGCCGGGTGAATCTCCGTCACGCGCCAGTGCTTGAGTTCGAGCTCGATCACTCGTTCGATGAAGCGGGCCATATCGATAAATTGCTGGATCAAGTCGCGGCCGAGGATGAGCAAGCCTGACAGCGCGCGCGAGCGCCTGGATGGCTGGCTGATCATCGATAAGCCGCTCGGCCGTTCCTCGGCGCAAATCGTCGGGCGCATCAAATATCTCATCAAGCAGGCCGGGTGTAAGCTCAAAGTCGGCCATGGCGGCACGCTCGACCCGCTCGCCACCGGCGTGCTGCCGATCGCCATCGGCGAGGCAACCAAAACCGTGGCTTATGTCATGGACGGCCGCAAAGCCTACCGCTTTACGGTCAAATGGGGCGAGGCGCGCGACACCGACGATGCCGAGGGCAAGGTCATTGAAAGCAGCGACAAACGCCCGACAAAACAGGGAATAGAGGCGAATTTGGGCCAATTTATTGGTAAAATCAGCCAAATGCCGCCGAAATTTTCGGCCATTAAGGTTTCCGGCCAGCGTGCCTACGCCTTAGCCCGGGCCAACAAGGAAGTCACCCTTCAGCCCCGTCTGGTGCGGATCGAGCAGTTGATATTGCGCAATCATGACCTCGAGACGGCAACATTCGACGTAATTTGCGGCAAAGGGACCTATATTCGCTCGCTCGCGCGCGATTTAGCCCTGTCACTTGGCACGGTTGGCCATGTTTCCGAGCTGCGCCGGACAATGGTTGGCCCGTTCACGGAAAACGCGGCGATTTCGCTGGATAAAGTAGAATCGCTGGTGCATAGTGCGCGCCTTGCTGCCCAAATCCTTTCGGTCGAGGCCCCGCTGGCCGACATCCCGGCACTGGAATTGAACGAAATGGACGCGGAACGCCTGCGCTTTGGCCAGGCAATACCGGTGAGTGGCGCGGACGTCAAAACCGTCCGGGCCAGATCAGATGAGCGGCTGGTTGCGTTGGCCAAGATTGAATCGGGCAAACTCCAACCGCTTCGCGTTTTCAACTTATGACAATCGGAGACTAGAGATGTCGATTACCGCTGAGCGGAAATCCGAACTTATGACCGAGTTCGGGAAAACAACCGGTGACACCGGTTCCCCCGAAGTACAGGTCGCAATTTTAACAGAACGTATCAACAACCTTACGGGTCATTTTCGCACCCATAAGAAAGACGTGCACTCGCGCCGTGGCTTGCTGAAAATGGTCAGCCGACGCCGCAGTTTGCTCGACTACCTGAAGCGTGAGGACGGCGATCGTTACGCCGACGTGATTCAGCGCTTGGGACTACGCAAGTGATATTCGGGTGAGATCGTAGATCACCCTCACTGGCACAATTGGAGAAATGAACGTCGCATGATCGCCGCAGGCTGAGCCGCGGCGCATATGGCGTTAGCAAAATACTTGGTCCCTGAAATGGTTCGAGACCAAAACTGTACACGGACAGGTCTATCGGCCGGTCCACCGGGACGGAGCGCATCGGGCGCCCGACCCGTAGGCATAAGGAAATAAAATATGTTCAATATTACACGCAAAGAAACGATGTGGGGCGGACGTCCGCTGGTTTTTGAAACCGGTAAAGTGGCGCGCCAAGCCGATGGCGCCGTGATGGTAAGCTACGGCCAAACCACTGTCTTGTGCACCGTCGTGGCGCAGAGGAGCCCACGCGAGGGTGTGGATTTCTTCCCCCTCACGGTGAATTACGAAGAGAAGGCATTCGCCAATGGCAAGATTCCCGGCGGCTTTTTCAAACGCGAAGGACGGCCGGGCGAAAAAGAGACGCTCGTCTGCCGCCTGATCGACCGTCCCATCCGGCCGCTGTTCGCCGCCGGATTCCGCAACGAAACGCAGGTGATCTGCACGGTTCTGTCGCACGACATGGTGAACGACCCGGATATGGTCGCCATGGTCGGCGCCTCCGCCGCCCTCACCATTTCCGGCATTCCCTTCATGGGCCCGATCGCCGGCTGCCGGGTCGGTTATATCGACGGCGAATATATCCTCAACACCACCGTTGAGCAGCGCCCCGATACAGTGCTCGATCTGGTCGTCGCCGGCACCCAGGAAGGCGTGCTGATGGTCGAATCCGAGGCCAGCGAGCTGAGCGAGGAAATCATGCTCGGCGCTGTCACCTTTGGCCACAAAGAGATGCGCCCGGTGTTCGATGCGATCATCGAGCTCGCCGAAGCGTGCGCCAAGGAGCCGTGGGATATCCCGACTGTGGAGAAGGATCAGGATCTGGTTGCCAAGGTCGGTGATCTGGCCGGTGACGGAATGCGCGAAGCCTATGGCATCCAGGCCAAATCCCAGCGTCAGGACCGCATCTCCGAGGTCAAAAAATCGGTCGCCGAGAACCTCGCCGATGATAACGGCGAGACGCCGAAAGACATGGGCTCGATCCTCAAGGACATGGAACGCGATATCGTGCGTTCGCAAATCCTGAAAACCGGCGACCGCATCGATGGCCGCGGCACAAGCGACGTGCGCCAGATCATCGCCGAAGTCGGCAGCCTGCCGCGCAGCCATGGTTCGGCGCTCTTTACGCGCGGCGAAACCCAGGCCTTGGTGGTTGCCACGCTCGGCACCGGCCAGGATGAGCAGATCATGGATGTGCTCGAGGGCGAATACCGCGAGCGCTTCATGCTGCACTATAACTTCCCGCCCTATTCGGTCGGCGAAGCACGCTTCCTGCGCGGCCCCGGACGGCGTGAAATTGGCCATGGCAAGCTGGCATGGCGCGCCATTCACCCGCTGCTGCCGACAGCCGAGGATTTCCCCTACACCATCCGCGTCGTCTCCGAGGTCACCGAATCGAACGGCTCGTCCTCGATGGCAACCGTCTGCGGCACGTCGCTTTCGCTGATGGATGCCGGCGTCCCCTTGACCCGCCCGGTGGCGGGTATCGCCATGGGCCTGATCAAGGAGGGCGATGATTTTGCCGTCTTAAGCGATATTCTCGGCGATGAGGATCATCTCGGCGATATGGACTTCAAGGTTGCCGGTTCGGAAAACGGCATCACCTCGCTGCAGATGGATATCAAGATCACCAGCATCACCGAGGAGATCCTGAAGGTCGCGCTCGAACAGGCACATGAAGGGCGCCTCCACATTCTCGGCGAAATGGGCAAGGCGATCGGTTCGTCGCGCGATAGTGTGAGCGATACGGCGCCGCGCATCACCACGATCACGGTGCCTAAGGACCGCATCCGCGAAATCATCGGCCCGGGTGGCAAGGTAGTGCGTGAGATTTGCGAGACGACCGGCACCAAGATCGATATCGAGGATGATGGCACGATCAAGGTCGCCGCGGTCGAGGCCGAAGCCGGCGAAGCCGCACTGGCCATGATCCGCGATATCATCGCAGAGCCGGAGATTGGCGAGATCTACACCGGAAAAGTGGTGAAAATCATGGATTTCGGCGCCTTTGTGAACTTTATCGGCAAGCGCGACGGGCTGGTCCATATCAGCGAAGTCGCGTCGACCCGAATTGGCGCGGTCAGCGATGTGCTCAATGAGGGCGATGAAGTCAAAGTCAAAGTGTTGGGCATTGACGATCGTGGCAAGATCAAACTGAGCATGAAAGTCGTCGACCAGGAAACCGGCGAGGAGATCAAGAAAGAGGCAGAAGCCGAATAGTCCGGACAATCGAGGCTCGCGGTACCACGGCATGTTCCCTTATGATAATGCCGTGGACTTGCCGGGGGCGGAAAAACGTCCAACTTAATCATTGAACACCGCGCCGTGGCACTTACCATGCGACGGCACGGTCGTTTAATAAGCAACGTAGCGAGGATGAATTGAAAAAAACGCTTCATCCACTGATCGTTTCTGGTCGGGAAGTCCTGCCCCTGATTGAAGGCGGCAAAGGCATTGGCGTCACCAATGGCTTATCTTCCGGCGCCTGGGCTGCGGCCGGCGCGGTCGGCACCTTCTCGGGTGTCAATGCCGATTCCTACGACAGCAATGGCGAACCCATCCCGCAGGTCTATCGTGGCCGGACGCGAAAAGAGCGGCACGAAGAGCTCGTCGATTATGCTGTCGAGGGCAGCGTGACCCAAGCGCGGATCGCGCATGAAACCGCCGGCGGTGAAGGCCGGCTGCACATTAATATCCTGTGGGAGATGGCGGCCAGCGAGCGTATCCTGCGCGCCGTTCTGGAGCGCACCAAGGGAATGATCCACGGCGTCACCTGCGGCGCCGGAATGCCCTACCGGATCGCCGAAATCGCCAATCAATATCAAATACATTATTACCCCATTGTCTCTTCGGGGCGCGCCTTCCGGGCGCTGTGGAAACGCTCCTATCACAAATTCTCCGGCTGGCTCGGCGGCGTCGTCTATGAGGATCCGTGGCGCGCCGGCGGTCATAACGGGCTCTCCAACAGTGAAGACCCAAGTCAACCGGAAGACCCCTATCCGCGCGTCCGCGATCTGCGCACACTGATGAACAGCTTCGGCCTGAACAAGGTGCCGATCATCATGGCCGGCGGCGTGTGGTATTTGCGCGAGTGGGAGGACTGGCTCGAAAATGCCGAGATCGGCCCGGTCGCTTTTCAATTGGGCACCCGCCCGCTGGTGACCAAGGAAAGCCCGATTTCCGAAACCTGGAAGCAGCGCCTGTTAGGCCTGAAAAAGGGCGATATCGGCCTTAATAAATTCAGCCCGACCGGCTTCTATTCCTCGGCCGTACGCAATAAATTCATTCAAGAGCTGGAGGAGCGAGATAGCCGCCAGGTGGCGTTTACTTCCGAGCCGCTCGGCGACCACGACCAGGAGCTGACTCCAGGCCCGCGCGGGCGTTCATTCTATCTCACCAAGGGTGATTTTAAACGCGCCCAGCAATGGCTGCGCAAAGGCTTCACCCGGGTTATGAAAACACCTGAATCGACCCTGATATTCGTCACCGATGAGAAGGCGCGGGAAATCCGCAATGACCAGGCGGCGTGCATGGGTTGCCTCTCGTCCTGCCGCTTCAGCAATTGGGCGACCAATCCGGATGGCACCACCGGCAAGAAGGTCGATCCGCGCAGCTTCTGCATCCAAAAAACTCTGCAGGACATCATTCACGGCGACGATGTCGACAGCCAGCTGATGTTTTCAGGCCACGGCGCCTACCGCTTCGCCACCGACCCATTTTATTCCAATGGCTTTATTCCGACGGCAAAAGAGCTCATCAACCGCATGACAACGGGTGATTAAGGCGATTTATCCGCAATTGGTCCAACCTGAGGTGCGGCAAGACCACGCACAAGCCATGATTATTGCTATTCCCTTCTTGATTTAGGGTTTATCTGCTCTATTTTGTCCGTCGAGGCGTGAAGTTTTAAGCCAACGTAACTTGGAATGAGCCATGCACAACGCTGTTGAAGCGATCGATTTTGCCGAATTGGTACGTAAGGCCGGCCTTCGGCCGACCCGCCAGCGCCTGTCGCTGGCGCGCCAACTGTTTTTGAATGGCGACCGGCACGTGACCGCGGAACAACTCCATTCCGAATCGCTCGGCCAGGGTTTCGGCGTCTCGCTCGCAACCGTCTATAATACGCTGCATCAATTTACCACCGCCGGATTGCTGCGCGAACTGGTCGTCGATGCGGGGCGCTCCTATTTCGACACCAATGTCAGCGCGCATCATCATTTGTATTTCGAGGATAGCGGCGAATTGCGTGATGTCCCGGGTGATAATGTCACCATCGGGGACTTGCCGGCGCTGCCGGACGGTGCGGAAATTTCGCGCGTCGACATCATCATCCGTGTGAAGAACGGCGACGGCACCAGCTAATTTCCGGCGCCAGCCGGCGCTAAAATAGCCACCTGAAAGGCTGTTGATTAGTTTATTAGAATGATTCTAATTTAACTTGACGACGCCGCTTGCCTGCGGCATATAAAGTTGCCAAGCAATAAACCGCACTGAAAAATCAGCGCGGTGGTTACGTAGTGCAGATAACAATTTGGGAGTGAAACCAATGCCGGGACTAAAGGGCACCAAGACAGAACAGAATTTGAAAGATGCTTTCGCTGGCGAAAGCCAAGCCAACCGCCGTTATCTCTATTTCGCGCGCAAAGCGGATGTTGAGGGTTATAACGACGTATCGACCATTTTCCGCTCCACTGCCGAAGGTGAGACGGGCCACGCACACGGCCATTTGGATTATTTGCAGGAAACCGGCGACCCGGCAACCGGCATGCCGATCGGCAGCACCGACGTCAATCTGGCCGCATCCGTTGCCGGCGAGACGCACGAATATACCGACATGTATCCCGGCATGGCGCGGACAGCGCGCGATGAGGGCTTCGACGAAATCGCCGACTGGTTTGAGACTCTCGCCAAAGCCGAGAAGTCGCACGCCGGCCGTTTCCAGAAAGCGCTCGATTCGCTTTAACCGGACCGAAGCGTAAGACGGTGGGGCTTTCGAAGATCACCTTCGGGAGCCCCCGTTACGCTGTTTCTAAATAGGCATCCGAAATGACTGTGGATCCGGGCGCCCCAACACGCCATCCCGTTGCGTGGCGCGAGCCCGAATTTTTCGACGAAAAAGCGCTCGACGCCGAACTGCGCCGGGTCTTCGATATTTGCCACGGCTGCCGGCGCTGTTTCAGCCTGTGCGATTCCTTCCCGCGCCTGTTCGACCTGGTCGATGAATCCGAAACATTCGAGATAGACGGCGTCGCCTCAGCCGATTTCGAGAGCATCGCCAACGCCTGCACGCTTTGTGACATGTGCTTCATGACCATGTGTCCCTATACCCCGCCGCATGAATGGAATATCGACTTTCCGCATCTGATGTTGCGCTACCGCGCCAAGCAGCACCAGAGCGGCCGGGCGCCGACATCGGCAAGCCCGCGCCTGGCCGAGACCGACAAGAACGGCCGCCTCGCGCGCACTATTGCGCCGCTGATGAATTGGGGCGCAAAAGTGGATAACCGCCTCACCCGCCCGCTGATGGAAAAGCTCGCCGGCATTCACCGCGCCGCGCGCCTGCCGCAATATCGCAACCCCACCCTGGTCCGCCGCGCCCGCAAAAACACGCCGCAAGTGAATAGCACAGCGCCAGCGGCGGGGCGCAAGGTGGCCATCTACGCCACCTGTTTCGCCAATTACAACTCACCGGCCATCGGTGAGGCGGCGCGCGCCGTCCTCGCCCATAATGGCGTCGAGAGCGAGGTGGTGTATCCGCGCTGCTGCGGCATGCCGCAACTCGAACAAGGCGACATCGCGCGGGTTGTCGAGAATGCGCAACAGACCGCAGCCGACCTCGCCGGCTGGATCGACAAGGATTATGACATCGTCGCCCTGGTGCCGAGCTGCGCCCTGATGCTGAAGCTCGAATGGCCGCTGCTGGCGCCCGGCGACGCGGCGATCGAACGCCTCGCTGCGCACAGTTTCGATATCACCGAATATATTGTCGCCATCGCCCGCGAGGAGGGCCTGGCCGACGGGCTGAAAGCGCTGCCGGGCGGCGTGACGCTGCATATGGCATGCCATGCCCGGGCGCAGAATATCGGCCACAAGGCGGCGCAAATGCTGAAGCTCGTGCCCGACACGGACGTAAATGTGATCGAGCGCTGCTCGGGCCATGGCGGCTCAATCGGCGTCACCCGCGATTTTCATGAAACCGCGCTCAAAGTCGGCAAGCCCGTTGCGCGGCGCGCGCTAGAGGCCGGCAGCCGCTTCGTCGCTTCGGAATGCCCGCTTGCCGCCAGCCATATCGTCGCCGGCATGGAACAGCTCGCGGCGGCGCCGGGCAAGGATGGCGCTGAAAACGAGCTTGGTAAAAACCTGCCCGAAGCCGGGCGCACCTATCACCCGATCGAACTCTTCGCCATGGCTTACGGTTTGGGGCTTACGGCCTGACGCGTTAGGAATAAATGATGCCTGAAAAACACGAAATATTACCCGCCGATATTATGGAGATGGCGGCTTACGGCGAGATCC
>JABIXB010000247.1 GCA_018666805.1 Rhodospirillaceae bacterium
ATCCACACGCCGACGCCGGATTGTTTCCTCGACGGCATCACGCGCCGCACGGTCATGGACCTCGCCCGCAAACGCGGCCATGAAGTGATCGAGCGCGTCATCATGCCGGAAGATCTAGGTGATGCCGACGAAGTGTTTCTGACCGGCACCGCCGCCGAAGTTACGCCGGTCGGCGAAATCGACGACCATAATTATCAGGTTGGCCCGATCACCCGCCAATTGATGGACGATTACGAAGCGGCCGTGCGCAAGGGAGATTGAGGCCGGGCGGGTCTCTTTGATTTTGCCCTCAAGCGCCGGGCGGTCGCATCCACTCCCTTGGCTACCTCGTATTAACTCGGGCGCGCGGTCGCGCTTGCCGGAATGCAAAAAAGCATTCCGGAATTATTTATTAGCCGCCCACTTTTCCGCTGCCTGATCGTCCGAGGCGCGCGCTTCGACCCATTCCTCGCCACCGCTGCGCTCTTCCAGTTTCCAAAACGGCGCGCTGGTTTTTAGCCAGTCGATAAGAAAGGCGCAGGCCTCCAATGCCGCTTGGCGGTGCGATGAGGCGGTGATCACCATGACGATGCGCTCGCCCGGCTCAAGCCGGCCAAAGCGGTGAATGATCAGGCAATCCTCGAGCGGCCAGCGTGTGCGCGCCTCGGCTTCAATTTGGGCCAGCTTCTTTTCCGTCATGCCGGGATAATGTTCGAGCGTCATGGCGCCGATTTTCTCGTCGCCCTTGCCGCCCCGCACCAGCCCGACGAAGGAGGCCAGCGCGCCGACATCACCGTCACCATTCATGGCTGCCATTTCGGCGCCGACATCGAAATCCTCAGCCTGGATGCGGATCATGCGGCTGTCCTCAGCCGCCCGTTACCGGCGGGAATAGCGCCACTTCGTCGCTGTCGCTGAGCGGATGGTCGAGCCCGGCAAAATCCTGATTGACGGCAAAGCGGACGACGGCCAGATCGCCCAGCGCTTCTTCATAGCCGGGGCCGCGGCTTTTCAGCCAGGTCACCAGCGCGCCCAGCGTGGCGACATCGTCGGGCAGCGTTATGTCTTCCTCAGCAATGCCGATCTTTTGTTTGAGCCAGGCAAAATAGAGCAGTTTCACAAATTATCCTCAGCGCATCAGTTCGTTGAAGGGTAGAAAATCGACTGTCATGCCCGGCGTCACCGCGCTGACATCTTCGCCGAGCTCGATCAGACCATCGGCGAACACGGCGGAAGATAATATCCCGGCGCCGTCATGGCGGTATTTTTCCGCCTTCACGCTGCCATCGTCAAGCGTGTGCAGGCGCGCCCTGAGCCATTCGCGCCGGCCGGTTTTCTTTTTATACTCGAAATCCGCCTGCACCTGGAATGAGCGCGGCTCGATATCTGCGGCGCCAGCCAGGCGTAGCAGCAGCGGGCGGGCAAAGCGCAGGAACGTTACCATCACCGCGACCGGATTGCCGGGCAGGCCGACAAACGGCACATGACCAACCTGGCCAAGCGCGATGGGGCGGCCCGGGCGGATCGCGAGGCGCCAGAAATTGAGATGGCCGAGCGTTTCGACCGCCGTCTTGATATGATCTTCCTCGCCGGTCGAAACGCCGCCCGAAGTGATCAGGACATCGTGTGTTTTTGAAGCCGTGTCGAGCGCGCCTTCAACCGCATCGAGCCGGTCGGGTAGAATGCCAAGGTCATTCACGTCGCAACCGAGCGCCTCGAGAAGGGCGATGATCATCAGCCGGTTGGCGTCGTAAATGCCGCCCGGCGGCAGTGTTTCGCCAGGCTCGAACACTTCATCGCCGCTCGAAAATACGGCAACCCGGAGCGGCTTATAAACCTTGAGCGTGGTCCGCCCAACCGATGCGGCAAGGCCAATATCCTGCGGTTTCAGCCGCCGCCCGGCGCTGAGAATAGTGGCGCCGCGCTTGATGTCTTCGCCGGCGAAGCGCCGATTGGCACCGCGTTTGATGCCTGGTGGAATGGTGACAACGCCATTTTCCTCGCGGCAATCCTCCTGCATAAGCACCGTTTCCGGCCCAGGTGCGCCGTCTTCGCCGCCCGGCATCGGCGCGCCGGTAAAGATGCGCAATGCCGCGCCGCGCGGCGCCGCATGACCGAGCGGCTGGCCGGCCGGGATGCGTTCGCTCCATGGCAGGCTGGTATCCTGGTCCGGTTTGAGGTCGTCGAAATAGACCGCCCAGCCGTCAACAGCGGCATTGTCGTGCGGCGGCACATCATGCTCGGAGAGGACATCCCGTGCCAGAATCCGGCCATGCGCCTTCGCCAGGGCGCGAGCTTCCGGTTCGGCGACGGCGCGCGCCGTATCGGTGAGGCGCGCCAACGCCTCCGCCGTTGTCATCAGCTCGCCGCCGAAGGCAAAACAATCGTCACTCAGTTGGGCCATGCGCCTGCTCCGTTTTGTCTCGGTTCTCTCCGCCGAGTTGTAATCTTCTCCCGCCCAATTCGCTGTAGGCCATAACGAAATCGGCGATGGCGGGAATGTCGTTCAAATCCAGCAACACAATATCACGCCGCTCCGGCATGTCTTCGGGTTTGCCGCTGTCGCTGGCGACCGCGACCACCCAATCATCCTCGGCAGCGAGCAGCGGAAGGGCTGCTTCAGCGCGGTGGACTTCCAATTTGGCATGCGCATGGCGCTTGAAGCCTTCGATCAGAAGCAAATCGATATGGCCGAACTGCAAATAGAGTTCTTCGAGCGGCGGCTCCTCTTCGTCGCGTAATTCATGTAGCAACGCCCAGCGTTGGTCGGTCGCATATAGCACTTCATGCGCGCCGGCTTCGCGCCATTCGGATACGTCATGGCCGGGCGCGAAAAGGTCGAAACCGTGATGGGTGTATTTCATCGTCGCGACAGTTAAGCCGCGTGCGCAGAACTCGGGCAACAAGCGGCGCAACAGGGTCGTCTTGCCGCTGCCGCTCCACCCGGCGATGCCGAAAATACGCATATCCTTGTTCATTTAGGGTGTGGCCCATTGGCGTGCGATGGCGCGCACATAAAGACCGGCGCTGAGCCAGCTCAGCACCGCCGCGAGCCACAATAGAGCCTCTCCGGCCTGTCCGAGCAGCGCGCCGAGCGATGCCAATGGCGGCGCGATAAGCAACAAGGCGATCGCCACCATTTGGCTTGCGGTTTTCCATTTTCCGAGACGGCTGACCGGCAGGCTGAGACGCCCGGCCAGGCCTTCTCGCAGACCTGAAATCAAGAGTTCACGGCACAGGATCGCAACCACCGGGATCACCGGCGCGCCGTACTGCACCGCCAGCATGACCAGCGCCGCGGCGACGATCAGCTTGTCGGCGATGGGATCGAGGATGCGGCCGAACTCGCTGGTCTGATTGAGCCGCCGCGCCAACCAGCCGTCGAAATAATCAGTTACGGCGGCGAGGGCGAACAAGGCGAACGCCGCCCAGGCGCCGCCGTCACCGGGCAAATAAAATAGGCCGATAAAAGGTGGTACCAGGGCGATGCGGCCCATCGTTAGAATGTTTGGCAAGGTCATCATGATCGCTTCAGCAGCTTACCAGTTCAGGCGTTGGCGTGGAAATGATCATAGATGGCTTGCGCCAGTGCCTTCGATATCCCGCGCACCTGTTCGAGGTCGGCGAGCCCGGCTTGCGACACGCCGCGCGACGAGCCGAAATGGTGCAACAGCGCCTTTTTGCGGCCCGGGCCGACGCCCTGGATGCCGTCGAGCTTGGAGCGCGAGGTTTTTTGCGCGCGCTTGGCGCGGTGCGTGCCAATGGCAAAGCGGTGCGCCTCATCGCGCAAGCGTTGGATGAAATAAAGTACCGGATCGCGCCGCTGCAACGAGATCGGCGCCTGTTCGGGCAGAAAGATGCGCTCCAGTCCGGCATTCCGGTCGGGCCCTTTGGCAATTGCGGCCAAGGCGACATCGCTGATCCCAAGCTCGGCGAATATTTCACTGACGGCGCTGAGTTGCCCGGCGCCGCCATCGATCAGGATCAGATCCGGCCAGGCGCCCTGATCGCGCTCCGGGTCTTCTTTGAGCAGGCGCGAAAAGCGCCGTGAAAGAACTTCGCGCATCATGCCGAAATCATCTCCCGCCGTGATACCGCCTTCGGCCGGGGGCAGGGCGTCGCTTTTGATGTTGAATTTGCGGTAGCTTTTTTTGTTAAAGCCTTCGGGTCCGGCGGCAATCATCGCGCCGACCGCATTGGTGCCGGAAATGTGGCTGTTGTCATAGACTTCGATGCGCTCGGGCACGCTATCGAGCCCGAGCTTCTCGGCCAGGCCTTCCAACAGCTTTCTCTGCGCCGCGCTTTCGGAAAAACGCCGGGCCAAGGCCTCGCGCGCATTGCGCTCGGCATCGATGATCATGCGCGCCTTATCGCCCCGGCTCGGGCGGTGGATGTGTACGCGGCGCTCCGCCTTCAGTGATAGTGCCTCTTCCACCAAATCCATCTCCTCGAGATCCTGGTTGACGAGGAGCAGCGGCGGCGCCGCCCGGTTGCTGTAAAATTGGCCGATAAAGGCGAACAGCACGTCGGCCGCGGCGGCATCTTTTTGGTGACGCGGATAATAGGCCCGGTTGCCGTAATTCTGGCCGCTGCGGAAAAAGAAGATCTGGACGCAGGATTGCCCGCCATTTTGATGCACCGCGATGACGTCGGCATCCTCAAGGCTGGGTAGATTGATGCCTTGGCGCGCCTGGATATGGGCGAGGGCGCGAATACGGTCGCGGTAGGCGGCGGCGGTCTCGAATTCAAGCGCTTCGCTCGCCGCCGTCATGCGTTCGGTCAGACGGGCATGGATATTGCGGCTGCGGCCGGAGAGAAAATCGCGCGCTTCGTCCACCAACGTGGCGTAGCCCTCGGCGCTGATGCGCCCGACGCAGGGCGCGACACAGCGTTTGATCTGATGTTGCAGGCAGGGCCGGGTGCGGCTGGCGAATATTGAATCGGAACAGGAGCGCAGCGGAAAAGCGCGGTGCAGGGCGTTGACCGTTTGATTGACCGCACCGGCGGAGGCAAACGGGCCGAAATATTCTCCCTTGGCACTTTTCGCGCCTCTGTATTTGGTGATGCGCGGATAGTCGTGGCCGCCGGTGATAAGAATATAGGGGAAGGATTTATCGTCTCTGAGGACAATATTGTAATAGGGCTTGAGGCGCTTGATCAGATTACTTTCAAGCAGCAGCGCCTCAACCTCGCTTTTGGTTGTCACCACCTCGACGCTGGCGGTGCCGGCGACCATGCGCTGCAAGCGGTGCGACAATGGGCCGACATTGGTGTAGCTGGTCACCCGCTTCTTGAGGTTTTTAGCTTTGCCGACATAGAGGGGATCGCCCGCCGCATTGAGCATGCGGTAGACGCCGGGGCTGCCCGGCATGATCGCGACAGCTTTGCGCAACGTCTCAAGGCCGGTTGCAAGGCTTGTCGCAAGCGAAGGCGTCTTTGGCGAAGATGCCACGGGCGAAGCTTTCCTGCCTTTGTTCGCCTCGAATGTGGTGTCGCTATCCGTCATTTTCCAATCCGCGCCATGCCGGGAAGCACAGTGTGAGGTCAAAATTCAGGCGTACTCAAAATGAAGAATATCCTGATGCGGGCAGGCAAACACTATCGATTCAAGCAGTTGGCGTACATACTTGGCGATGGCCGCAAAGCCTTTTGGCCGCTATCCACTAAATATGTGGATAACCCTGTGTGCCAATGCCAATGGGTCATGCGACATTGAACCAATCCAATGTCTTAATGCAGTTTGCCTTATTTTTGTGCAGTTACTATAACACTTTGATAACTAAGATATTTATCTTTAATAATTGGTTTACCTCGATTTTTCGAAAATTTCTCTGTCTATACCACCCGGCTTAGCTTCCTTCGCCAGACCGATGTGAACAGTTTTCACAATAAGGCCTTTATTTAGCGTCGAGAAGGGTCGAGGCCGCACAAAATGTATGGCCTGAACAGCCATAATCATGCGCGACCCCCAACGACTGCAGTCAAATCAATGCGACATGAGTACCGGGACGGTCATTGATTCGAGGATTTTCTGGGATGCGCCGCCCAGTATGAACTCGCGAATGCGGGAATGGCCATAAGCGCCCATCACGATCATATCGGCATTCAGGTCGGCGGCTTCCGACAACAGAAGATCGCCTACCGATACGTCGCCTGATACGGTTCGCACCGCTTCCGCCTTGACGCCGTGCCGCGCAATCAGTTTTGAGATATCGAAACCGGCAATGTGATCCGCCTGGCGTGGATTAATGCTGAGCACCGAGACGAGCTCTGCCCGCCTCAGGAAAGGCATGGCATCATTGATCGCGCGCGTTGCTTCGCGCCCGCCATTCCAGGCGACGAGGATATGCTTGCCCATCGTATCGAAATTGCCGGCATAGGGAACAACCAGCATCGGGCGGCCCGATTCCATCACCAGCTGGATCGGCAGGCCACGCTTGCGCGGCGCATCAACGCTGTCCGGATCGATCTGACTGGTAATCGTTAAGTCGGCGTAACGCGCCTGCAGCGGTACGATATCATCCGCGGGACCTTCTTCCTGGCGCCACTCCAAGGGAATGCCCGCCTGGCCGGCCCGTTGCTCGGCGGTCTTACGCAAAGAGCTCGCCGCCGCCTCGGCCTCATCGAGATAGTCACGCTGCATATCGGCGATGACGCCGGATGCGGCGTCGCCGAAGGCGCCAAGCGCTGGGTAAAAGGGATGGATGACCCGCAGGGCAACCAGATGCGCCTGTTCAGCGGAGGCCACGTTCAGGGCAATATCGAGCGCTTTTTCGTCGCGCGGGCCACCGTCGAGATGAAGAAGAATTGTCTTATATGCCATGGCACGAACCCCTTCACTGGCTTCTAACATTCACAGGCTCAATGTTATGCTGGCGGCAAAAGAAATCCATGATATGCGTCAAGATTCCGTTCATCGCCGGATAGACCGGCGCCAGTCAATAGGGCGCTGATGTTCTGCGCGGCCGTCCGGGAGCTTGTGGATAAACCTGTTGGCAAGCGTTCAAAATAACACCGAATATTTGTGAACAGGCCAAATTTTTTTGCCAACACGGCTCGGATGGTTAATCGCGAAAATCGCTCTATAGCGTTGATTAATAATAATTAATTTTTGGAGTTTTCGGTCCGTCAACATAATCGGCGCGGCCGTAGCATCACGAAATAGTGAGCTGAGAGAAAAATCCGGATGTGTACAAATTACCGTGGCGGGGTCTCTTGAATCACACGCCAGGATAGGTTGGCGCTTTTAGTTCTCGCTTTGCAGGCGTTCGATTTCGACGCCCACGCTGGCCGCTTGTTCATAAATATCCAGTTTTTCAACGCGCACCCGCACACTGGAAACTCGCGCATCGGCCAGGCATAGATCGGCAATACGCTCGGCCAATGTCTCGACCAGATTGATGTGGCCGTCGCTGGTGAGCGCGCGTGCACCTTTCACGATATGCTCATAGCTGACCACATTCTCGATCCGGTCCTGAAGAGCAAGGTCTACCTCGCGCACCATCAGATCGACATTGATGCGGACGCGTTGCGGCGCGTCCTGCTCGTGCGCATGCACGCCGATGGCGCACGGCAGGATCAGGTCGCGCACAAAGACGCGCCGGTAGGACGGTTCGGCGTTTGCCTGGGCGGGTGGTCTTATCGGTGTGGGTTCGTTCACGGCGGCTCTATTCCTCCATCTCTTTGCCGGGCGGCATGCTCCAGCCAAGATGCTGGCCACCGTCGAGGGCCAACATTTGCCCTGTCAGCGCCGGCGCCGCAAGGATAAAGCGCAACGCAGCCGCAACTTCTTCCGGCTCGGCGCCATGCCCGAGCGGCGTATTTTCACACTGGGCGCGGAATTGCGCTGCGCTTTGCCGCGCGCTCGGCAACACCGGTCCGGGCCCGATGGCGTTCACCCGGATATCGGGCGCGAGCGCCAGCGCCAGGGTTTGGGTCAAGGTCCAGAGGCCCGCTTTGCTCAGCGTATAGGTGACGAAATGGGGTGTTAGATTCCACACGCGCTGGTCGAGGATATTGACGATGGCGCCGCCAGCGCCTTGCGGCAGGGCGGCGGCAAAAGCCTGGCTGAGGACAAACGGCGCGCGGAGATTAACCGCCATATGCGCCGCCCAGGATTCCGCTGTGGCGCTTGCCACATTGTCATATTCGAACAGCGAGGCATTGTTCACCAGGCAGCCGAGCGGCCCCAAGGCCTCAGCCGCGCGGCCGGCCAGGGCCGCTGCCTCGGCCTCATCGCTAAGCTCGGCGGCGAGCGCCACGGCGCGCCCGCCGGCCGATTCGATCATCGCCACCGTCTCCTCGGCGTCATCTGTCGAATCGCGGTGATGCACCGCGACCGACCAGCCATCGGCGCCGAGCCCGAGTGCGATCGCCCGGCCGATGCGCTGCGCAGCGCCGGTAACGAGGGCGGTGCGTGGCTTTGGAAAGGAAGACGGCATGGTGTTCAGGCGCGATCAGGTGAGCGAATCGCCGCTCGGCGCATCGATGATATCGGTATAGCGGAACACCATGTCGCGGAGCGTGACAAAGCCGACCGGTTCATTGTGATCGACCACCAGGCTGCGCGACAGGCCGAACTTGGACAACAGGCGAATCGCGTATTTGATTTCCATGGCAGAATCGACCGTCAACACTGGCTTCGACATGACCTCGTAGACATTGGTGCGGTCGAGCGAGCGGTTGCGCGCCAGTACCTTGTTGGCGATATCCGAGACCACGATAATGCCGAATTCGTCGCCCGGGCGGCGCCGTTCGACGACAAGCGAGCGCACCTTGGCCTCGCGCATGCGGTTGAGCGCCTCGCGCACGGTCGCCAAGCCATCGACCGGCACCGGCATCGGCGTCATCACTTCATGCACCTGAATATGTTTTCTTTCACTCATAACTGATCCTCGATTTCGTGCTGGATTTCAGCGATTTGGTGCGAGAGGCCGACAGCGTCCTCGATATCGATCTGGATCGCGATGCCGCTGCCCGATTTTTCCTCGAAGGCGCCGACGGTGGCGATCTCCTCCAGAATTATCCGGCTCATATGTTGTTCGACGACAAACAGAAGAATGTCGCGTTGGCCGGTCAGGCTCAAGCCCAGAAACGTTTTTTCCGGCTGCAGCCCCTCCCCCCGGCAAGAGGTGACAATGGTTGCGCCGGTCGCGCCGGCCCGGCGGCCGGCTTCGAGCACGGCCTCGGTCTCGCTATCGTCGACAAGCGCCACGACGAGTTTAAATTTCATGTCATTTCCTTTCAGGCGAATCGCCGGCTTCGACTTTACGCGTGAAGCGGGCGGTGAGCTGGGCATAGCCGAGCACGGCAATAATCGGGAAGACGCTGGCCAAGGCGATCAGGCCGAAGCCGTCGATCAGAGGGCTGCGCCCCGGCACGTTGGCGGCCAGGCCGAGGCCGAGTGCGGCGACCAGCGGTACGGTGACGGTCGAGGTGGTGACGCCGCCCGAATCATAGGCGAGTGGAATGATCGAGCGTGAGGCGAAGAAGGTTTGCAATATAACGATGGCGTAACCGGCCATGATGAACCAATAAAGCGGCACGCCGGTGACAATTCGGAAGGTGCCGAGCGTGACCCCGATCGAGACGCCGAGTGCGACGGCAAGGCGCAGGCCCCAGGGATTGATGGTGCCGCCCGAAACCGTGCCGGCCTTGTCCGCCACCGCGATCAGGGCGGGCTCGGCGATGGTGGTGCCGAAGCCAATGGCGGCGGCGAAAACATAGACCCACATATAGTCATACCAGGCGCCGGCGACGCCTTCGACCAGGCCGAGAAATTCCGGATCGGTAAGCTGGCTCGCCATGGTCTCGCCGAGCGGAAACAGCGCCGATTGCAAGCCGATTAGAAAGAGCGAGAGGCCGATGACGACATAGATAAAGCCGATGGCAACGCGTTTGAAATTGGCCAGGCGCTTGCGGATGACGATGATCTGGAAAAATAGAATCAGGCCGATGAGCGGCGCGAGGTCGCGCAGGGTTTCGAGGATGACGGTGCCGATATTTTCAAGAAATCCCATCGCTGCCCGCCCCTACATCAACATGCCGAAAACCAGCACGAACAGGATCGGTGTCAGGCTGGCAAAGGCAATCAGGCCGAAGCCGTCGATCAGCGGATTGCGCCCGCGGATCATTGAGGACAGCCCGACACCGAGCGCGGTAACGAGCGGCACGGTGATGGTCGAGGTCGTCACCCCGCCCGAATCATAGGCGATGCCGATAATCTCGTCGGGCGCGAAAAAGGACAGGATCACGGTGATGACATAGCCGGAAATAATCAGCCAATGCACCGGCCAGCCTTTGAGGATACGAAACACGCCAATGGTAATGCCGACGCCGACCGATACCGCCACGGTAAAACGGAGGCCAATGGCAAAAGCGTTTGCCGCCTCTGGCGTGGCTTCGATGATGCCGCCCTCGGCCGCCGTCCGCCCGGCCTCGGCGGCAACCGCGATTAGTGCCGGCTCGGCCACCGTGGTGCCGAAACCGAGGGCAAACGAGAAGAACAACAGCCAAAACAGGCTGCCCTTGCGGGCGAAATCCTGGGCCAGGCTCTCGCCGAGCGGAAACAGGCCCATCTCGAGCCCTTTGACGAACAGCGCCAGGCCGAACATGACAAACACCAGGCCGATCAATATCTCGCCGAGATTGGGAAAGGGCTGCTGCAAAATAGCCAGTTGAAAAACCGCGATGACGGCGATGATTGGCACCAGGTCGCGCAGGGTGCCGAGCACCAAAACCAAAAACGAGACGGTCGGCGCGAACAGGGCATGGCGGCGCAAGGCGTCCACGAAACGCGGCGAGGGAGGGGGGGGCTTATCGCCGGGATTGGCCAGGTCGCTCAAGGGCTCGGGAGCTTTCTCAACTGAATTTCTTATTGCAGAGCATTGTGCCCCATTTTTTCGCTTTGCCGCAGCACAAAGATTGGCGCCCTTGACCGCAGCCGGGCAGCTCCTTAGCGTGCCCGGCGGCGGCAACAATCGGAGGGCAGATAGATGTCAGCAACAGACAATAAACGCATTTTGCGCAAATGGCTGAAGGCGCTCCAGGCGGGCGACATGGAAACTCTGCTGGCGCTGCAATCGAAGGATTGCGTCTGGCTCTTGCCGGGTTCGAAAAAGCTGCCCTGGGCTGGGCGCTGGAAAGGGGTTCAGCGACAGAAAACATACCTCAAGCGCATCGCAGGCGCGGTCGATTTCGGCAAGCAGGAATTCAAGGAATTTATCGGCGAAGGCGCGCGCATCGTCGTCACCGGTCAGGAAATCGCGCGCTCGAAACCGAAAGGCAAACGCTGGAACGTCACCTTCGCCTGGGCCTTCACGCTGAAGCGCGGCAAGGTGGTTGCCTGGGAAGCTTTCGAAAACACCGAGATCATCGCCGCTTGTTACTAACGGTAACTTCTCCGCTTTGGTTTGCGGCTGAACTTGCCCTTCTTGCCGGTGGCGCGTGTGCCCGGCGCGCCACCGTGGCTGCGTCCGGACCGGCGCTTGCCGCTGGCGCTTGATGCCGTAGCGCTGCGCTTGGTGGCGAGGCCGAGGTCGCTTTCCTGCAGGCGGTGGATTTCGTCCCTGAGACGCGCCGCCTCCTCGAATTCGAGCTCGCCCGCCGCGTCTTTCATGCGTTTTTCCAGATCCTTGATATGCGCTTCGAGATTGGCGCCGATCAGGTGGCGGGTTTCTTCATCGCCGGTATCGACGGTGGCGTAATCCTGCTCGCAAATGCCTTCGAGAATATCGCCGATATTCTTCTTCACGCTTTCCGGCGTGATGCCGTTGGCGATATTATATTCCTGTTGCCTGGCGCGCCGGCGCTCGGTTTCCTCGAGCGCCTGGGTCAGTGAATTGGTCATCTTGTCAGCGTATAGAATGACGCGGCCATCGATATTGCGCGCGGCGCGGCCGATGGTCTGAATGAGCGAGGTGCGTGAGCGCAGGAAGCCCTCCTTGTCGGCATCCAGGATCGCCACCAGGCCGCATTCGGGAATATCGAGGCCCTCGCGCAACAGGTTGATACCAACCAGCACGTCGAAGGCGCCGAGGCGGAGGTCGCGGATAATCTCGATCCTCTCCAGCGTATCGACATCGGAATGGAGATAGCGCACGCGGATATCGGCCTCGTGCAGATATTCGGTCAGATCCTCGGACATGCGCTTGGTCAACGTCGTTACCAGCACGCGCTGGCTTTTCTTCACGCAATCGCGGATCTCGGCCATCAGATCGTCGACCTGATCCTCGACCGGGCGGACAATACACACTGGATCGATCAAGCCGGTCGGGCGAATGACCTGCTCGACAAAGACGCCTTTGGTGCGCTCAATCTCCCACGGCCCGGGCGTTGCCGAGACGAACACCGTCTGCGGCCGCATGGTTTCCCACTCTTCGAATTTAAGCGGCCTATTGTCGATACAGGACGGCAGGCGGAAGCCGAATTCGGACAGTGTCGATTTGCGTTTGAAATCACCGCGGTACATGCCGTTCAGTTGCGGCACGGTGACATGACTCTCATCGACCATCAGCAGCGCATTCTCGGGCAGATATTCAAACAGCGTCGGCGGCGGCTCGCCGGCGCCGCGCCCGGTCAGATAGCGCGAATAATTCTCAATCCCGGCGCAGCTCCCCGTCGCCTCCATCATCTCGAGATCAAACAATGTGCGTTGCTCGAGCCGCTCGGCGGCGAGCAATTGGCCGCTGCGTTGAAATTCCTCGAGCCGCTCGGCAAGCTCGATGCGGATCGATTTCACCGCCTGGTTGATGGTCGGGCGCGGCGTCACATAATGGCTGTTGGGATAGACGCGGATATGGTCCAAGACGGCCGTCTTGTGCCCGGTCAAGGGATCGAACTCGACGATCTCCTCGATATCCTCGCCGAACATCGAGATGCGCCAGGCGCGGTCTTCCGAGTGGGCCGGGAAGATTTCAATAACATCGCCGCGCACGCGGAAATCGCCGCGCTCGAGCGATTGGTTGTTGCGCCGATATTGCAGCTCGACCAGTTTTTTTAAGAGTTCGCGCTGCTCGATGCTGGATTTATTTTCAAGGTAAAGCGTCATCGCCGAATAGGTCTCGGGCGAGCCGATGCCATAGATGCACGACACCGAGGCGACGATCACCACGTCCTGGCGCTCAAGCAAAGCGCGCGTCGCGGCATGGCGCATACGGTCGATCTGTTCGTTGATCGAGGCGTCTTTCTCGATATAGGTGTCGGTGCGCGCGACATAGGCTTCGGGCTGGTAATAGTCGTAATAGGAGACGAAATACTCGACCGCGTTATTGGGAAAAAAGCCCTTCATTTCGCCGTAAAGCTGCGCCGCCAAGGTTTTGTTGGGCGCCAGCACCAGGGTCGGGCGCGCCAGCGTGCGCACCACATGGGCCATGGTGTAGGTCTTGCCCGAGCCGGTCACGCCGAGCAGCACCTGATCGCGCTCGCCTTCGCCGAGGCCAGCCAAAATCTCCTCAATCGCCTGCGGCTGATCGCCGGCCGGGCTGTATTCCGACACCAGCTCAAACGGCTGCCCCATATCGCGCCGCTCCGGATCGGACCCGGCCAGACCGAGGCGCTTGTTCGGCCCGATCAGATGGCCGGTCGGGTCCCCGGAAGGGTGCGGTGTGGGGTTGGTGGCGATTTTTCTGATCCTTTGACGGCTGGCGGTTGGTGGTCGGAAACTATTACTTTTGAGCCAAATTGGTATTGTTTTGTAATCTGGGCTCCGCACAACATGTGGGGTGAGCGGCACTGAATTACATGAGTGGGAGCATAGCACGACAGGGCGAAACCGTGGTAACTGCGCCGTTGCGTGTTTTTACCCGGATATTATTGATTTTTTAATTATACCCGGGTAAAAATATGCTCCCCATTGCGGATTTTCCGCTTGGGCAGAGGGGAGCGAAGATGAACGCAGAGACAAAATCATTCGTCGCCTTTGCCGGCGGCGAAATTATCGCCCGCGGCGCGCTGGCCGAGGTGGCGCTGCTCGGTAAGGCGCGCTTCGATGGCGGCGACGACGCGCGCATCGCGATATATGACGATGCCAGCGGCGGGGTGATCGATATCGATTTTTCGGGCAGAACGGCGGATGTGCTGGCGCGCCTGGCGGCCCACTCTACTGCCGGCGCCGGCGATCATGCGGCCGACCCGGGAGACGCGGAATCAAGCGGCGCAAACCAAACGGAAGCGCCGGACGAAATTGAGCCGGATAAACCACGTGGACGCGGGCGGCCCAAGCTCGGCGTCGTGGCGCGCGAAGTGACGCTTTTGCCGCGCCATTGGGAGTGGCTCGGCGATCAGCGCGGCGGCGCCTCGGCGGCCCTCCGGCGGCTGGTCGATGCGGCGCGAAAGACTGGCGGCGGCAGCGACGAACAGCACCAGACAATCGAAGCCGCGCATCGCTTCATGTGGGACATCGCCGGCGACCTACCTGGCTTCGAAGACGCCGCGCGGGCGCTGTTTGCCATGGATTTCGATGCTTTTGCCGAGCAGATCGCACGCTGGCCGGGCGGCGTGCGCGAGCAGTTGGAGAGGTTTACTCAGCGGGCCGAAGGCATGCCTGCTTGAAAATATCGCGCCGGAGATACTAGGCTGCCGTCTTCGGACACCTGGAATTTGGAACTTAAACATCATGCCCGTTTCTACCCGCAGCTCCATGCGCCACGCCACCGCGCGGTTGGCTCTGACAGTGTCCGTCACTCTCCTGCTGCTTGCCGCCTTGATCACTCAAATCGCCAGCGCCGAGAGCCTGCCGCCGCGCCCCGGTGATCGGGCGCTGGGTTCGGGCGAGGCGCCGATTACCATGGTCGAGTATTACTCGCTCGATTGTCCGCACTGCGCCAATTTTCACCGCGATGTGTTTCCGAAGTTGAAGGCGCAGTTCATTGAGACCGGCAAAGTGCGCTATGTGTTTCGCGATTATCCGCTGTCATATGCCGCTGTGCAGGCGGCGATCCTGACCCATTGCGCGCCGCCGGAGCGGTTTTTTGCCGTCATCGATGCGCTGCTGAAAGATGTCGGCGCGTGGAGCCGGGCGCAATCGACGGTGCATGCGATTGCCGGGGTCGGCGCGGGCGTCGGCGTCTCGGCGGCGCAGTATCAGGCCTGCCTGGATGGGCGGGTGTGGGAGCGCCAGGTGTTTGAAAGCCAAAAATATGCCCGCGACGTGCTCGGCGTGAAAGCGACACCGACATTCTTCATCAACGATCAGAGGCTGGAGGGCAATCTGCCGTTCGAGGCGTTGGCGCGCGGGCTTAATAATATGTTGGAAGAGATCAAGCGCGGCGACGGCAACATGACCGGCACCGATCAAAATCCGCTTGTTTTTGGTTTAGCCCTCAATCGCCGGGCGCGTGCATCCGCACGCTTGGCTACCTCGTATTAACTCGGGCGCACTCTTTATTTAAACCCTCAATCGCCGGGCGCGCGCATCCGCGCGCTTGGCTTGGCACGCTTGCCGGAAGGCGAAGTGCCGCCTTCCGGATTCGGCGTGTTTCCGCAGAGGTGGCGCATACGGCCGTACCGGTGTAATTACCGCGCGCGAGTTTGAGTTTCGGCGATTTCAATTGAGGTGGTTTTACTCTAATTTGCTGGCCTTGTTTGTCTCTGAGAATGGAACGCATGAGATGCCCAATTTAGCCACCCGTCGATTTATCTTAGCCATGCCGCTGGCCCTGATGCTGCTCGCCGCCATCATGCGCCCGGCGGCGGCTGATGCCCTGGAAGCGCGGCCCGGCGATGTGGTGCTCGGGCAGAGCGATGCGCCGATCACCATGGTCGAATATTATTCGCTCAACTGCCCGCACTGCGCCGCTTTTCACGCGCAAATATTCCCGCAGCTAAAGGCCGATTATGTCGATACGGGCAAAGTGCGTTTTGTCTTGCGCGATTTCCCCCTGTCCTGGGCGGCGCTCGAGGCGGCGATTCTGACGCACTGCGCC
>JABIXB010000248.1 GCA_018666805.1 Rhodospirillaceae bacterium
CACGGCCAGCGCCGGGGGCGGTTGCCCCTCCAATTCATGGTGATCGCAAACGATGACATCCATACCCAACTCACCCGCCCGCCGGACCTCCTCAACAGCGGTGATCCCGTTGTCCACAGTCAGCAGGAGGGAGCAACCTCCATCGGCCAACGTTTCCACCGCCTCGATGTTCAGGCCATAGCCTTCCTTGATCCGGTTGGGAATGTAGTGGTCCGCCTCGATGCCGATCTGGCGCAGTCCTATCGCGACCTGATCGACGAAGGCATGGAGAGCTACCGCCGCATCGATCAATTGGTCGAGCCCAAACTGCCGGTGCGCTACGCCCGCACGCCGGGATACCGCCCGGACCGGCAGGAAGACCCGCTTAATGCCTGGTGGTGGAAAAGCGAGATCAAGGGCGCGGCCAGCGGCCCGCTCGCCGGCAAGACGGTGGCGCTGAAGGATAATGTCTGCCTCGCCGGCGTGCCGATGACGATCGGCACCTCGCTCTTGGAAAGCTATGTGCCCGATATCGACGCGACGCTGGTGACGCGCATCCTCGATGCCGGCGCGACGATACTCGGCAAGGCCGTGTGCGGCGCCTTTTGCCTCGAAGGCTCAAGCATCACCGCCTCGACCGGCCTCATTCCCAACCCGCACAATCTGGCCCATGCCGCCGGCGGCTCATCGAGCGGCAGCGGCGCGCTGGTCGCGGCAGGAGAGGTCGATCTCGCGGTTGGCGCCGACCAGGGCGGCTCGCTCAGAATCCCGTCCTCCTGGTGCGGCCTGCACGGCCTCAAGCCGACTTATGGATTGGTGCCCTATTCCGGCCTGTCATCGCTCGAATTCACCCTCGACCATGCCGGGCCGATGGCGCGCGATATCGAGGATATGGCGCTCCTGCTGCAAGCCATGGCCGGCCCGGACGGCTATGATTCACGCCAGCATGGCAGCCGCGTCGGTGATTATGTGGGCGCGCTCAACCAGGGCGCCAAGGGCCTGAAGATCGCCGTCCTCAAGCAAGGCTTCGCCCGGCCGGGCAGCGACGCCGTGGTCGATAAAAAAGTGCGCGCCGCCTTGCGCCGCTTTGAAAAGCTCGGTTGCACCGTCGATGAAGTTTCGCTGCCACTGCATCATGATGCGGTGCATATCTGGATCGCCATAGCGCGCGAAGGGGCGGCGCAGAACATGCTGAAAAATGGCGGCGCCGGCGCCAATCAACAGGGCTATCAGATCACCCCGCTGGTCGATGCCTCGGCCCGCGCCCTCAGGCAGCGGCCCGACGATATGGCCGATACGGCCAAGCTTACCCTGCTGTTCAGCGAATATATGCAGCGCAATTATCATGGCCGCTATTACGCCAAGGGCCAGAATCTACGCCACACGCTACGCGCCGCCTATGATTCGATCCTTGCCGATTATGATTTGATCGCGCTGCCGACCGTTTGCACTCTGCCGCCGCGCCTGCCCGATCCGGACAAATGCAGCCCGGAACAATATGAGCATGACGCGCATGACAGCCTGTTGAACCCAAGCGCCTTCAATGCCACGGGTCACCCCGCCGGTAATCTGCCGTGCGGCGTGGCGCCGGGCAATCTACCGGTCGGCCTCTCGCTGGTGGCGCGTCATTTCGACGACGCGACAATTATCCGCGCCTCCGCTGCATTTTCGGAAAAATTCAACTGGACGAATATTTAGCCCCCCGCAACGACCGGCAGTTCGATGCGTGACGGTCTTACCGTGTCGTGAAACACGGTCTGGCTTGCCGTGATCAATTCATCGTCTTCACCGAACGGTTTGCCATTATTGGGGTTACGGTCGAAATGCGGGAAATTGCTGCTCGCGACCTCGACGCGGATGCGGTGGCCGGCGGCGAATTGATGACAGGCAACGCCGACGGAAATGGCGAATTCGTAAATTTGATTGGGCTCCATCATCACTTCGCGTTCAAGCGATTCGCGGTAGCGCGCGCGAATGATGCCCTGCGTTATGTTGATCGATGTGCCGTCCGGCCAGACATCGCAGAGCTTGACGGTGAAGTCGGTATCGACCGCCGAGCTTGCCGCATGCAGCACCGCATTCACCTTGCCGGCAATAAAGAGCGGCGTGGTCAGCGCATCGGATGAATAGACCAGCACATCGTTGCGGTATTCGACCTGGCGCTGATCCGTCGGGCCCATGGGCGCGCGGTCGGGCAGACAACAGGAATTGCCGCCCAGACTCTCGACTGCCGCCTCGGGACTATAGATGAAGAAGTCGGCATCCTCATCGCCCGGTGCCTGAGTTGATAAGGCGCCGTCGCCCGAGAGCGAGTTGGCCCGCCCGCCGCTGTGCAGATACCAATCCTCGGCCGAGGTGCCGGCAAGCGGCCAGGCATCGTAATCGCGCCATTGATTGGCGCCGGTGACGAAGGCGCGCACCATCGGCAGCGCGTCGAGCTTGCTTCTGTCACCCTTAAGCTGGGCGTCGAGCCAGGCGATCTGATAGTCATCGACGAAATTACGCGCCTCATAGCCAAAATCGATGCAGCCAACCTGTTGCGTCCAGGGGATGTGGTACCAGGGACCTATGAGCAGGCGGTGCTCCGCATCACTGACCGCCGAAATCGCTTCATAGCTCTCGACCGTCTTGGCGATGAAGCTGTCATACCAGCCGCTGACATGAAGACAGGGAATCTCGACGCTCTCGAGGCGCGACGGCAAATCCCATTCCTGCCAATAATCACTCTTACTCGGGTGGGCGAGATAATCGGCGATAAAGGGCAGCGAATCGGGCTCGGTGAAAAACAGCGTATCTTTCATCGGCGAGGCGGGATGCCATTTTCCCGACTGTTGATCGGCCGGCACGACTTGCGCCAGCGCATCCATATCGCCTTTGCGGATCGCCGCGTCGGCGGCGATCACCACGCTCCATTGGGCCAGCGCGGCCATCGACAAGGCGCCGCCGACATAGAGAAACCCGTCATGCATGCCGGACGGATAGAAGGCCGGAATGGCGGTCTTCAACGCCGGCGGCTTGAGGTGGGCGGCGAGGAGTTGGTTGATGCCCGGAATGGAGAAGCCATAGCTCCCGACCTGGCCATCGCACCAGGACTGGGCGGCGCACCATTCGATGGTGTCAAAGCCATCCTCGCCGTCGAGGCGGAGCGGATAAAATTCGCCCTCCGAGGCATAGCGCCCGCGCGAATCCTGCACCAATACCGCATAGCCCTTGCGCGCATACCAGGCCGGGTGAGCATAGACGTATATTTGCGCCACATCCTTGTTGTAGGGAATGCGCAGCACCAGCGCCGGCAACGGGCCGCTATCCGCCGGACGGAAGAGATTGGCGCTGAGCGTCACACCGTCACGCATGGTGATGGCGACGTTTTGCTCGGCAATGATGCCGGCGGCCTCGAAGGCGTTTTCGGACATGAATATCGTTCCTTGTGGTTTGGTCTGCGCCAAATTTTGCCGCCGCATAGATTAACCAATGTGGCGGGGAATTGGAGCAACTTTCAATGGCTCAGAAAAATTATGGTTAATTTTGATTAAACATGGCCTTTAGGCGGGCATTAATGATTTTGGCATAATCTGTGTGGGAATTTGCCCATCAACAGAGCTAAGAAACACGGTCTTTAATGTCCAACAAAGCCGCCCAAGCACTTCGTGTCATGATCGTCGATGATCAAAAGGCCATGCGCAGCATAATCCGCAACCTGTTGTCACAGCATGATATTAACCAAGTATCCGAAGCCGCCGACGGCACCGATGCGATGGCAAATCTGCTCGACCGCAAGGAACCCAACCCCGACGTCATCATCTGCGACCTGCATATGGAAATTATGGACGGCATGGAATTCTGCAACAAAGTACGGCTTAGCAAGATTGAGACGATCAAGGGCATTCCCATTCTGATTCTGACCGGTGAGCGCGATAAAATGCCGCTCGAAGTGGCCAAGCAAGTCGGCGCGACCGCCGTGCTCGGCAAGCCCATATCGGCGCCGGATCTCTGTCAGCACATTGAAAGCGCTGTCGGTTTTACCTTTAGCTGAGAGTTTTTCTGTCTATTTAACGATGGAATTGCCGCTCGCCGGCGATGGCCGCATGCCATTCAAGCGAGGCTTTGGCTGGACAGGCACAAATCACCCGCCATATAGTGCGCCCGCAAGCCGCCAATCACGCGGCACATTTAAGATCAACAGATAGCAGGCAATATGGCCAAGGAAGAATTACTTGAGTTTTCAGGCACCGTGACGGAGAAGCTGCCCGACACGATGTTCCGGGTTAAACTCGAGAACGATCACGAAATTATCGCCCGTCCCGCCGGCAAGATGCGCAAATACCGCATCCGCGTTCTCGTCGGCGACAAGGTCGATGTCGAAATGACGCCCTATGATTTGACCAAGGGCCGCATTACCTTCCGCCACAAATAGGCCGGTTACATCGGTAGCGGTCCGTTCGGGCCGTAAACACGCAGCGATTCCGCCACCGTAATGCGGTAATCGGCGAAAAGTTCGTTTTTTCCCAATAGCTGCGCCTCGCCATGGCCACTATGATCACGCCACGCCGTCACTGCCGCTTCGTCACGCCAAAAAGATATCGAGACAAATTTTCCAGGCGCGGTGAGGCTCTCAAAACGCTCAATCGAGATGAAGCCGTCCTGTTTTTCCAATTCCGGGCGCAATTGCTTGGCCAAATCGAAATAGCGCGGCGCCCCTGCCGCGTGGGGCTGGACTTCGAAAATTACGACGATCATTATAGCCTCCCTGCGCTAGGTCGTTTTTACAAGGCTATCATCGGGAACAGAGAAAATCATGTCACATCCAAGATTTGTCGATATCGGCGCCTGCGTGTTTGACGCCTATGGCACCCTGTTTGATTTCAACGCCGCCGCCGCCCGCTTCGAGGGCGATCTCGACGGCAAGGCGGCACAGCTCAGCGAAATCTGGCGCATGAAGCAATTGCAATATACCTGGCTGCGCAGCCTGATGGATGATTATACCGACTTCTGGACGGTGACCGGCGAAGCGCTCGATTTCGCTCTCGATGCGGTCGGCATCCGCGATGAGGCGATTCGCGACAAATTGCTCAATGCCTATCTCACCCTCGATGCCTACCCTGAAGTGCCGGAAATGCTGCAAACGCTTAAATCCGCCGGCATCCGCACCGCCATTCTCTCAAACGGCTCGCCGGAGATGCTTGATGCCGCCGTTAAGGGCGCCGGGCTGGACGCGCTGCTCGATGCCTCGCTTTCGGTCGAGGATGTCGGCATCTACAAACCGCACCGCTCGGTCTATCAATTGGCGGTCGACCGGCTCGGCGTTCCCGCCGAACGGATAAGCTTCCAGTCCTCCAATTCGTGGGATGCCGTCGGCGCCGCCTATTTCGGCTTTCGCGTTGCCTGGTGCAACCGCTTCGGCCAGGGCAACGAACATTTGCCGGCCAAGCCCGATGTGCAGATCAAGACGCTGGCCGAATTGCCGGGCCTGCTCGGCCTGGCATAAGGCCGCGCTTAATCAGTCGCCGGCGCGCGGCCAAGTTTGCGCACGGAGAGGCCGGCATTGAAACCGACGGAGACCAGAATCACGACAGCGCCGATAAAGGCGAGACGTGTTGGCACTTCGTCAAAGCCGAGCCACACCCAGACCGGCGCCAACACAGCATCGATCAGCACGACGAAGATCAGCGTCGGCGCCGCGAGATAGCGCGCAGCATAAAAGTAGAGCGTTAGCGGCACGGCAAGCTGTACCACGCCGAACGCCGCCATCATGGCAACATCGTGGCCGCTCGCGGTAAACGGCAACGCCATCGGCAGGGCCGCGATCCCCGCCACCAGGGCAGCGACAAACACCGCCGGTTCCATCTGCACATGGCGAAATTTACGCGCGATCAGCGTTTGCAACGCGATAGCTAATGCAATGGTAAAGGCGAGCAAATTACCGTAGAGGCTGCCCGCACCGGCGGCGCCTGAGAACATGACGCCAATGCCAACCAATCCGCCAACCATGGCAAACCAGGTATGGAGCGGCACCCGTTCGCCGAGAAACGGCCGGGCGAGAAGCGCCACGATCAGGGTCGAAGTGGTCATGATGGCCGTCACATTGGCCACCAGGGTGAGCTGCATGGCCAAGACATAGGCAATGATCGCCCAGCCGGTGATGACGCCGATAAAGAGGCTTGGCAGTGCCGAAGCGCGCAGTGAGGCAATCGTCCGGCCGCGCTCGCGCACGACAAACAAAATGATCATGGCGATGGCGGCGAAGAAACAGCGGAGCGCAATAATCTCCCAACTGTCAATCGATACCGAGCGCACGAAATAGCCACCGCTCGAGAAACACACCCCGGCGGTAATTGCGAACAGGACGCCAAGGACGGTACGGGGGATCAAACGCCGCCCGTTCCCGACACGAGGAGAAAAACGCGCCTCACTCGGTCATATAGGCGTTGGCGGCGCGCAGAACCGTGGCGTCATCCATCCACCGCCCGGTCAGCATCAGGCCGACCGGCAGGCCCGAGACGCCCTGGCACGGCACGCTGATCGAGGGATGGCCGGTGAGATTAATCGGCGCCGTGTTGTGCACCATGTTGAGCGCATTGGCGACATAGGTCATGCGGTCGATTTCCACCGGCGGCAGCAGGGCATGCGCCTGCTGCGGCGTGGTCGGCATCAGCATCAAATCATGCGTCGCCAGCACCTTGTCATATTCGCTCGACAAGACGCGCGCCATATTCTGCGCCCGGGCATAGAAAGCACCCTGATATTGCTCGCGCATATAATGGCCGACCAGAATGCCCATCTTGGCGGTGGGTGAGAAATCGCCGCCATTGGTCTCAATCGCGCGCGCCAGGTGGGTCATGAAGCGCGGATTGTAGGCGCCCTTGTGCTGATAAACGTGACCGCCATGATAAAGATTGTCCGTCGCGCCCTCGATCGCCACGGCGTTCCAGATCGGCAGGCCGCGCAAGTGATAGGGGATCGAGACGCTCTCGACCTCGGCGCCGAGCGATTTCAACCGCTCCGCCGCATCGCGCACCGCGCTATCCACTTCGCGCGTCGAGACACCCTCATGGCCGAAACTTTCCTCGACCACGGCAACCTTCAGCCCCTTGGCACTGCCCTCGAGCGCGCCTAAATAATCCTGCGGTTCGACCGTGCTCGGCTGGCGCGGATCGATACAGGTGTCGTCTGCGCCGGCCAACACCGAGAGCATCAGCGCCGTATCGGCGACGGTTTTCGTCATCGGGCCGATATGATCGATCGACAGATCAAAGCCGACAATGCCGGTATAGGGAATCAGGCCATGGCTCGGCTTCAGCCCGACAATGCCGGACCAGGCGGCGGGAATGCGGATCGAGCCACCCTGATCGCCGCCCAGCGTCAGATCGACCAAGCCTTCCGCAATACCAATCGCCGAGCCGCTTGATGAGCCGCCGGGATGATGCTTGGGATTGACCGGGTTCTTGGCCGGGCCATAGCCGCTGGTGTGGCCGGTGCCGGCGAAGCCGAAATCATCGGTCGAGAGAATATGGGTGATATGGCCGTCAGCCTCGATCAGGCGTTTCACCACGGTGGCATCACCGTCCGGCGTGTAATCCCAGAGCAGACGCGAGGCGCAGGTCATCGGAATGCCGGCGATACTGATCGTGTCCTTGAGGCCGATGGTCTTGCCGGCGAGTGCGCCATTGCCCGGATTGACCGCCTTGACACTGCACAGGCGCACCACGCCGTTCAAGGGATCATCCTCGGGTTCGGGCCGGGCGCCGACCTGGCGGATGGCTTCCGTCAGCGGGCGCACCGGGTCGGGGATTTGATCGAGCGCGTCATAGGATTCCATCACACCGCCGACGATGTCGTAATAGGTCTCGAGCTCGGCTTCGGTCAAATGCAGATGGTGGCGTTCGCTGATATCTTTCAGATTTTCCCGCGACGGGCGGCGTATCGTCATTTCCCTACTCTCCCCTGATATTTATGGCAATAAGACCATCTTGCCGAAGAAATTGCGGTTGGCGGTTAGCTCGGCCGCCTCGCCGGCTTTTTCGAGCGGCATGGTGGCGTGGATCGCCGGCTTGAGCTTTCCTTCGGCGAGCAGGTTCAGCACCTCGGCGGTCTCGAACAGGCTGGCGAGCGCGCTGCCCTGAAAGCGCACATGCTTGCGAAACAGGCTGATCACATCGACCTCCACCGTCTCGCCGGCATGACAGCCGCAGGTGATGACGGCGCCCGCCTTGGCCACTGCTTCGAGACTCTTTTGCAGCACCTCGCCGCCGACCGATTCGATCACCAGATCCGGGCCCTTGCCGCCGCTCAATTTTACCGCCTCTTCGGCCAAATCCTGGGTGGTGTAATTGATCACGCCATCGGCGCCCAATTGCCTGGCCCGTTCCAGTTTTTCGTCAGAACCGGCGGAGGCGATGACATTGGCGCCGTGCAGCTTGGCGATCTGAATGGCGGAGCTGCCGACGCCGCTGCCCGCCGCATTGACCAGCACGTCCTGGCCGGCGTGGATATTGCCGAGCGTGACCGCCATATGCCAGGCGGTGGCAAAGCAAAGATGTCCGGCCGCCGCGGTTTCGAAATCGAGCCCATCCGGCATCGCGACCAATTGATTTTCTTTGACGCAGGTGTATTCGGCATACGTGCCCCACATGAAAAGACCGAGGGCGCCGTTGGGATTCTCGCAGAGATTTTCCTGCCCCGTGCGGCACAGACGACAGGTGCCGCAGGACGCGATAATCGAAATGCTGACCCGGTCGCCGACCTTGACGCTGGTGACGCCGTCGCCGATTTCGGCCACTTCGCCGGCGCCTTCGATGCCCGGCACATGCGGCACCGGGGTGGGAAAGCCGGCAATTCCTTCGCGAATATCGTGATCGAGATGGTTGACGCCGGCAGCGCGGACGCGCACCACGACCTCGCCCGGCCCGGCTGTCGGCGTCTCGACTTCTTCGTAGAGCAGCTTCTCCGGCCCGCCGGTTTCGCGAATGATAATTGCTTTCATGTCCCTCTCCCCCAAACCTATTTTTTATAGCGCCGCCATCATAACCATTCCCTCAGCCGCCGCCAGTCACAGCCTCGTGCGTAGGATTTGGCCGCGCCGTATTTATCCACTAAGGTCCGGCCCGGATATGTTGTGAGGAGCCAGAACCTATGTTGCGAGCCGCCGCCATCGGCCTCGGCTGGTGGGCCGACGAGCTGACCCAGGCCGTCCAGGGAAAGTCGGAGAAAATCCGCGTCACCGCCTGCTATTCGCGCGCGGCGGAAAATCGCGAGCGCTTTTGCCAGCGCTTCGGCGCCGAATCACATGAGTCCTATCAAGCAGTGCTGGACGACAAAAAAATCGACGCCGTCCTCTTATGCACGCCGCACTCGCAACATGGCGAACAGGTCGAGGCGGCGGCACGGGCGGGAAAGCATGTGTTTGTCGAAAAACCCTTCACCCTCACGCAAGAAAGCGGACAGCAGGCGGCGGCGCTATGCGCCGAGGCGGGCCGGGTGCTGGCGGTTGGGCAGAATCGCCGTTTCGCCGCCACCACGCAGGAAATCAAGCGCCTGTTGCAGGCTGGTGATTTCGGCACGCCGCTCCATTGCGAGGCCAATTTCTCCAACCCCCGGCCGCTCACCTACAGCCCGGATGGCTGGCGCGCCAAGCGCACGGAAAGCCCGGGCGGCGGCATCGCCGGCATGGGCGTGCATATGATCGACGCGATGGTTCATTTTCTCGGACCTGTCACCCGTGTGCAGGCCCAGGCCAAGCGCCTCGCAGTGCCGGTCGATCTCGACGACACAACCTCGGCCCTGTTCGAATTCGCCTCCGGCGCGACCGGCTATCTCGGCACCATCACCGCCTGCCCGCAGACGGTTTTTTACAATCTCTACGGCACCGGAGCCAACGCCTTCGCCGAGCCGGACGCCAATCGCCTGAAACTGCACCGCGCCGGCCAAGACCCGGCGGAGGTGGCGCTGACGCCGATCGATACCCTCCTGGCGGAGCTTGAGGAATTTGCCGATGCCTGCGCCGGCGGGCCGGCCTTCCGTGTGCGCCCCGAAGAAGCGATCCATACCGTTGCCGTCATGCAGGCGATGGTCGCCTCGGCGGAGTCCGGCGCGGCGATCACGATCAACGACGCTGGATCGGCGGCGTAATCGGCCATGCTGCTTAAACTGATTATCATCCTCGGCGGCGTGGCGATTGTCGGCGCCATGATTTACGACCGCTTCACCGGCAAAAAAATGACCCGCAAAATCGTCTGGCCGCTGGCCGGCGGCTTGGCGGCAATCATTATCGCCATCGCGGTGCGCAGTATCCTGAGGTAACGGTAAGCGGCTGAAATCACCGGCTGAAACCCTTGTCACTCGGCACAAGCCCCACTAGATTCATTAATCATGCAAAAAATATTCATACGCCGTCTGCCGATGGCCGCCGTCCTCGGCATTTTTCTTGTCTGTCTCGCCTCGGTTCCGGCGCGGGCCGACAATGCAATTGGCATGGCGGCACTCGAAGCCGGCGATTTTGGCCGCGCCTATGCCCTTCTGCTACCCGAAGCCGAAGCGGGCAATGCCGTCGCGCAATATGAAATCGGGCGGATGCTGGATAGTGGCCGGGGTGTCGCGATAGACGCCGCGGCAGCCGCCGAATGGTTCCGTGCCGCAGCCGAGCAGGACTATGCCCGCGCCCAACATGCGATTGCCACCTATTTCGAGGAAGGCAAAGGCGTCTATCAGGATATGGCGCAAGCCGCCCACTGGTATGGCCGCGCGGCCGCGCTCGGCAATGCCAAGGCGGCGCGTAATCTCGGCAACCTCTATCTCGAAGGCAATGGCGTGACGCGCGATCTGATACACGCCGCCGCGCTGTTCCGCCGCGCCGCCGATGGCGGTAACTCCAAAGCCTATAAAAATCTCGGCTATATGTATTATTTCGGCACCGGTGTGGTGCAGGACGCTCAGCACGCCGCCGATCTGTTTCGGCTCGGCGCCGAGGATGAGGATGCCAAGTCGGAATTCGCCCTCGGCTTTCTGCAATATCACGGCGAAATTGTTGAGAAGGATTTGGCTTCGGCCCTCGCGCTGTTCCAGAGCGCTGCGGCAAAGGGCCATGCCGACGGGCAGATTTTCCTCGGCCGTATGTTGGCCGAAGGCGAAGGGATCGAACAGGATATCGCCGAAGCGTGGTTCTGGTTTACCCTGGCCGAAGCACAGGAGCCACGCATCGCATCCTACTATTTCGGAAAATATGGCGGCGCGATCGACACCACGCACAAGGAAGCGGCGCGTCTGCGCGCCAAATTGTGGGTGCCGAAAAGCTAACTTCCAGTGCCCCTCGGCAGCGCCTAATCCACCGCCTCGCCGAGCGTCAGTAATCTATCGCGTATCGCGTCATTGTCCGGCGCCATCTCGAGCGCGCGGCGGTAATCCTCGATCGCGCGGGCGCGTTGGCCGTCCGCCTCCAGAGTCTGGCCGCGGTGGAAATACATCTTGGCGTTGATCGTCCCAAGCGCGATGGCGGCATCGAAATCAGTGATTGCGCGCGCCCAATCTCCCATCTTGCGGTAGACGCTGGCGCGTGTCGCAAGGGCGATGCCGACCAGCGTATCGTTGATCGCACCGCTCTCGATGGCAACCGTCAAATCATCCACGGCCGGTGGATAATGCTCGAGGTGATAGAGCGCCTGGGCGCGGCTGATGAGGACAGCGGCGGTGGCTTCGCCGCGCAATTGGCCGGAATCGAGCGCCGCGCTCAAATGTATGACGGCGGCAACGAAATCTCCCTTTGCCAATGCGTTCGAGCCCAAATTCATCTCATATTTGCCATCTGCCAGCGCCGGAACGGCCATGAACAGGCAAACAATAAGGACAGAGAGAAATTTCACGCCGCGCGCGCCTCAGCCTTGCAGCGGGATAAGAAAATCGCGCAATGCATCGAGCGTCGCGTCCGGATCTTCCTCGAGCATGATATGGCCGAGACCGGGAAACATCACGCTCACCGCACCCGGGACCGCCGCAACCAGGGCGCGGCCCGCCTTGGCCGGCGTCATCAAATCCTTCTCGCCGATCACCACCAGCGTCGGGCAGGCGACCGCCGCCGCCGCCGCGCCGCCGTCATAGGCATTGGTCGCCAAAAGATCGGTATGCAGCACGCCCTTGGCGGCGCGCTCCATGACACGCAGACCGCCGCGCATCATCCAGAGACCGGGCATGCGGTGCACGCCCAATTGGGCGCGCCGGCCATAGCCCCAGACATTCAAGAGGTCGAACGCCAAATGATCGTCCGCCGCCGCCGGTTCCAACAGCGCCGCATTGACCGGAATGGTGAGCGCGCCACCGAGCAGCGCCAGCGCCCGCACCCGCGCGCCATGCCGCCCGGCGCAATCGAGCGCCACCTGACCACCCATGCTGTGGCCGACCAGCGCCGCCTGATCGACACCCGCCGCATCCAGTACCCGCGTCAACCAATCGGCCATCACCTCGATCGAGGTCAGCGGCGCACCGCCTGAATTGCCATGACCGGGTAGGTCAACGGCCAGAACATTGCTGCCGTGCCAGGCGAAATAGCGCGCCTGCAATTTCCACACCGTGCGGTCGAATGAGGCGCCGTGCACGAAAACGGTGGTCGGCAGCGCGGGATCGAAATCCCGCCCGCCGGTGGCGCAAAAGACGTCATTGCCGTCGACTTTAAGTTCCATGGTTCAGGCCCTCTGCGATACTTTAAGGGCGCGCGCCAGATCATCGGTGAGATCGGCCACATCCTCGAGGCCAATCGAGAGACGCACCATATCCTCGCCGACACCGGCCTCTTCGAGCGCGCTCGCATCCATCTGCTGATGCGTGGTGCTGGCCGGATGAATGACCAGGCTCTTGGCGTCGCCGACATTGGCGAGATGGGAGAACAGTTCCACCGCCTCAATGAACTTAGCGCCGGCCGCGCGCCCGCCCTTGATGCCGAAGGTGAAGATCGAGCCGCAGCCATCGGGCAGCAGGGTCGCCGCCAGATTGTGATCGGGGTGCGACGGCAGCTCGGGATAGCTGACCCAACTGACCGCGTCATGGCCTTCGAGAAAGGCGACGATCTTGCGCGCATTTGCCACATGACGCTCGATCCGCATCGACAGCGTCTCCACTCCTTGCAGAATATAAAAAGCGTTGGCCGGGCTCATGCAGGCGCCAAAATCACGCAGGCCCTCGGCGCGGGCACGCATAATAAAAGCGCCGGGGCCGAATTCCTCGGCAAAATCGAGACCGTGATAACCGTCATAGGGCTCGGTCAGGGTGGGGAATTTGCCCGACGCGTCCCAGTCGAAATTGCCGCTGTCGACGATCACCCCGCCGATGGCGACCCCGTGCCCGCCGAGAAATTTAGTCGCCGAATGCATGACCAGATCAGCGCCATGCTCGAACGGGCGAAACAGGTAGGGGGTGGCGAAAGTATTGTCGATCATCAGCGGCAAGCCGTTACTGTGCGCAATCTCGGCGATGCGCGGCATGTCCATCACATCAAGGCCAGGATTGCCCAGCGTTTCGCCATACAACAGCCGCGTATTGGGCCGGATCGCGGCGGCAAAAGCATCCGGATCGCGCGCATCGACGAAGCTGGTTTCGATACCGAAGCGCGGCAGCGTATGGGCAAACATATTATGACTGCCGCCATAGAGCGAAGCCGAGGAGACGATGTGCGAGCCGGCATCCATCAGCGTCGCCACGCCGAGATGGAGCGCCGCCTGGCCGCTCGCCGTACAAACCGCGCCGACGCCGCCTTCGAGCGCCGAGATGCGTTCCTCCAGCACCGCCACGGTGGGATTGGAGATGCGCGAATAGATATGCCCGGCGCGCTCGAGATTAAACAGCGACGCGGCGTGCTCGGTGGATTCAAAAACATAGGAGGTGGTTTGATAAATCGGTGTGGCGCGGGCACCCGTCACCGGATCGGGGCGCTGCCCGGCATGCAGGCTGAGCGTATCCGGCCTGAGATATTTTGGATCGACTGCCATGGTAAAAATCCTTTTCGGCGTTTGGCCGTATCCTAAGCGGGCGCGGCGGTTTGTCCAGGCAAGTTGGCGGATGTGCGGAAAATGGTTTTTAAGCCGCGCCTGCTCGGCGTAAGATCAAATTTAAGGACAAAAGAAAAAGGGAGATGGGCTCATGCTTAAGATCACCGGCTATTCGGACCGCGTCAGCGCGCGCCCGGGCGAGACGATCAAATTCATGGTCAATTGCGAACTCGGCCAATACCGCGCCGATATCGTCAAACTGATCTGCGGCGACAGCTCGCCCGATGGGCCCGATTTCAAGGAAAAGCTGATCCGCACCCCAGCCAACAAGCGCTACAAGGGGCGCAAACAAAAAATCTATGCCGGCTCCTACGGTATCGTCGAGAGTAATCCGGCGCTTGAGGGCCTGAAAAGCTTCACCGCCCAGGCGATGATCTGGCCGACCACGCCGGAGCGCGGCCAACAGGCCATTCTCGGCAAATGGAACGAGCGCAGCAAAAGCGGCTTCGCCATGGTCATCGCCGAGGATGGTTCGCTCGGCCTGATGCTCGGCAATGGCAAGGGCAAAGCGCAAACGGTCTCGACCGGCAAAGCGATGATAGCCCGCCACTGGTACATGGTGGCGGCGAGCTGGGATGCCGAGAAAAAGGAAGTGCGGCTCTATCAGGAAGCGATGCGCGAATATGTCGGCGTGAAACATAGCGGCACGGCGCGCAAGAAAATCAAACTCGCCAGGGTGGCCAATAATTCGGCGCCGCTCACCATTGCCGCGCGCTATGAGAAAAACGCCGGCAAGCGCGTTGTGTGCAACGATTTCTACAATGGTAAAATCGACGGGCCGCGCATATCCGACCGGGTGCTGAGCCGGGCCGAAATCGAGGCGCTGAAAGGCAACAGCATACCGCGCGCCCTCGCCACAACGGTGCTCGCCGCCTGGGATTTCTCGCGCGATATCAGCTCGGTCAAAATCAGCGATATCAGCAGCCGCCAGATGGATGGCGAAATCGTCAATCTGCCGGCACGCGGCATGACCGGCGCCAATTGGAGCGGCGCGGAGCTGTGCTGGCGCCACGCCGAAGACGAATATGGCGCCATTCACTTCCATGATGACGACCTTTACGACGCCGGCTGGGATGTCGATTTCGAACTGACCATACCCAAGGGCCTGAAAAGCGGCATCTATGCCGCCCGCCTCAGGGCCGGCGACGCGGAGGAATACATCCCCTTTGCTGTCCGCCCCGAGCGCGGCAAGGGAGCGCGTATCGCCTTCATCCTGCCGACCATTCACTACATGGCCTATGCCAACGAACATCTCGCTTTCAACGGCCCGATCGCCGAAGTGTTGACCGGCCAGGTTTCGGTGTTGCACGACACCCATGTATTTCTCAACGAGCACCGCGAATATGGCGCCTCGCTGTACGACACCCATTCCGACGGCTCGGGCGTGTGCTATTCCTCGCGTCTCCGGCCGATCATGAACATGCGGCCGAAATACCAGACACAATGGTCGTGCTTCGGCATCAACGACACCAACCTGCGCGAATTCAATCTCGATCTCTATTTCATCGATTGGATGGAGCGTTTCGGTTTCGATTATGACGTGGTGACCGACGAAGACATCCACTATGAGGGCACCGACGCGATTGAGCCGCACACCGTCATCATCACCGGCGGCCACCCGGAATATTATTCCAAACAGATGCGCGATGCGGTGTTCGACTTCACCCAGAAGGGCGGCCGCCTGATGTATATGGGCGGCAACGGCTTCTACTGGCGCGTGGCGCTGCATCAGGAAGTGCCGGGCGTGATCGAGGTCAGGCGCTGCGAGGCGGCGATTAAAACCTGGGGCGCCGAGACGGGCGAATATTATCACAGCTTCACCGGCGAGCATGGTGGCCTGTGGCGCCACCAGGGCGAAACTGAGCCGCAGCGCCTGACCGGCATCGGCTTCACCTCGGAAGGCTTCGATATCTCGTCCTATTACCGCCAGACGCCGGAGGCAAAAAACCCGCGCGTCTCGTTCATGTTCAAAGGCATTGGCAAGGACGAGCTGATCGGCGATTTCGGCTTCCATGGCGGCGGTGCGGCGGGCAACGAGCTCGACCGCGCCGACCCCGCCCTCGGCACGCCGCCGCACGCCCTGGTCGTCGCCACCTCGGAGGATCACACCGATCTCTACATGGTGGTCAATGAGGAAATCCTGGTGAACTTCCCGGGCGGCACGTCGGGCCCCAACAATCCGCTGGTGCGCGCCGACATGGTGTTTTTCGAAACGCCCAATGGCGGCGCTGTTTTCTCGACCGGCTCGATTGCCTATGGCGCCAGCCTGCCGTGGAACGATTACGACAATAACGTCGCCAAGTTGACCACCAACGTGCTCAAGCGCTTCGCCGATCCGAAGCCGTTTTAGGGAGAACCGCGATATGCCAGCCTATGTTATCGGCGATATCACCGTCACCGATGCCGAACTTTATCCGAGCTACACGGCGGTCACACCGGCCACGATCGAGAAATATGGCGGCCGATTTGTTATCCGTGGCGGCGCCCATGAAACCATCGAGGGCGATTGGAATCCGGGCCGCGTGGTGATGCTCGAATTCGACGATATGGCGGCGGCCCGGCGCTGGTATGATTCGCCGGAATACAGCGAAGCGCGCGCCATCCGCCAGCGCGCCGCGACCGGCAGCGTGATTTTCGTCGAAGGACTATAACAACCCAATCAAAACCAATATCAAAGGAGAATAACAAATGGCTGCTTATGTGATCGTCGATTCCGAAATCAAAAATCTCGACGGCATGAAGGAATATATCGAGAAGGTCGGCGCAACACTGGGCGCGCATGGCGGCCAGCCGATTGTTGCCGGCACCAACATTGAAAAGGTCGAAGGCGATTGGAACCCAAGCCGCATCGTCATCGTTGCCTTCCCTTCCATGGACGCGGCCAAGGCGTGGTACAACTCGCCAGCCTACCAGGAAATCCTCCCGATTCGCACCGCCAATACCGACGACAAGGTAATCCTCGTCGAAGGCTTGTAAGCCTTCCCCACGGCGAAGGCGGGGGCACATCAGTTGGCTCGCTTACAGCGGTCCAGCCGGCCTTCGCTTACGCTTTGGCGCGCTGCTCCACCCGGCGCATCTAGCCGGCGGCAGGCCGGCTCCCGACGTGGTTCACCGCGCGTTTTTCAATCTCGACGAGGACAAATACCAACGACGAGATGACCAGAATTTTGACCCAGGAAAACGCGTCTAGCCCTTCGGTCTGGAACAGGAATTGCAGCGGCGGCGCATAGGTGAAGGCGATTTGCAGGCCAATCACGATTGCGATGGTAATAAGGACGGGGCGGCTGCCGAACACACCCTCGACGCTGAAAGACGAGCCGCGCAGATAGCGCGAGCTGAAGAGGTAGAAAATTTCGAAACCGACCAGCGTGTTGACCGCAGCAGTTCGCGCATATTCGAGCGCCGCGCCGCGCGCCAGCTCCCACGAGAAGATGCCGAAGATGCCCGCCACCATAATCAGCGCGACAAACGAAATGCGCCAGACAAGAAATCCCGAGAGGATCGGCTCGGCGCGTCCGCGCGGCGCACGGCGCATGACGTCCTTCTCGCCGGCTTCGAAGGCCAGCGCCAGCGACAGGGTGACGGCGGTGATCATATTGACCCAGAGAATTTGTCCCGGCGTGATCGCCAGCAGGCCGCCGAAGCCGATCGCCACCGCGATGGTCAGCGCTTCGCCGCCGCTCGTCGGCAGGATGAAGACGGCGGACTTTCTCAAATTGTCATAGATCGTCCGGCCCTCTTCGACGGCGCGCGAAATGGTCGCGAAATTATCATCCGCTAGGACCATTTCGGCTGCTTCCTTGGCCGCGTCGGTTCCTGCCAGCCCCATGGCGACGCCGATATCGGCGCGCTTGAGCGCCGGCGCATCGTTGACGCCGTCGCCCGTCATCGCCACCACATGGCCGATCTCCTGAAGCGCTTCGACCAGGCGTAGCTTGTGCGCAGGGCTGGTGCGCGCGAAGACATCGACCTCCTGAATGCGCTGCGCGAATTGGGCATCCGCCATTCCGTCCAAATCCTTTCCCGTGAGGACGATATCGGCGTTTGCGAAGCCGAGCGCGCGGGCCACGGCGCGCGCGGTGCCGGCATGGTCGCCGGTGATCATCTTCACCTGTATTCCGGCGCCGCGGCAACGCGCCACAGCCGCAACCGCTTCCTCGCGCGGCGGGTCGGCAAGACCTAATAATCCGACTAGCGCCAAATCCGTTTCGACATCACTGAAGCGTAGTTCGCGGTGATGGTTGGTGGCCGGCTTCATGGCCAGCGCCAGCACTCTTTGACCGCTTTCCGCCATCTCCTCAATGCGTTGTTGCCAATAATCGCGATCGAGCGGCGCTTTCCCGTCTCCGTCCACTTGGCGGCTGCACATATCGAGAATGCGCTCCGGCGCGCCCTTGGTGAAAATAAACCCGGCACCCGTATGATCGTGATGCAGGGTGGCCATGAAGCGGTGCTCGGACTCGAACGGAATAACGTCGGTGCGCGGGCGCGCCTTGCTTTCGAATTCGGGGTCGTGCCCGGCTTTCATGGCCAATACCACCAGGGCGCCCTCGGTTGGATCGCCATCGACAGCCCATTGCCCGGCGTCCTGGTAAACCCGGGCATCGCTGCACAACAGCGCCGCCCGCGTCATCTCGGAGAGGAACGCCCAATGCCGCGGCGACTGTTGCGGCGATAGCGCAGCGCCGTCGAGCATGAAATCTCCGGCCGGGGCATAACCGACGCCGCTCACGTCGAAGCGATGGCGGCTGGTGGCAAGCGACTGCACGGTCATTTCATTGCGCGTGAGCGTGCCTGTCTTGTCGGAGCAGATGACCGTCACCGAGCCGAGGGTTTCGACGGCGTGCAGGCGGCGAATGATGGCTTTGCGCCGCGCCATGCGCTGTACTCCGATCGCCAGGGTAATGGTCATCACCGCTGGCAGACCCTCCGGAATGGCGGCGACCGCCAGCCCGACGGCGGCGAGAAACATTTCGTCGAGCGCATAGTGGCGGACAAGCATGCCGAAGGCGAAGATCGCGGCGGTCAGCGCGATAATGGCAACGGTAAGCCAGCGGCCAAACACACCGAGTTGATGCAGCAATGGTGTGGTTAAGGCCTTAACCTTGGCCAGCATCGAGCTGACGCGACCGATTTCCGTGGCCTCCCCGGTTGCCACCACGACGCCGAGCGCCTGGCCATAGGTGACGAGGGTTCCCGAATAAGCCATGCCGGCGCGCTCACCCAATTCAGTCGTGTCCTCAACGGCGGCCGTATTCTTTTCGACGGTAAGCGATTCGCCGGTGAGAACGGCTTCCTGGGTTTGCAGACTCTTGACGTGTATAAGTCTGAGGTCCGCCGGGACATTGTCCCCCGATTGCAGAAAAACAATATCGCCGGGCACCAGCGCCGCCGCCGGGCGGGTTATTTTTTTATCGTCGCGCAACACCCGCGCGCTTGGTGACAGCATGCGCTCGATCGCCTCCATGGCGCGTTCCGCCCGGCCCTCCTGGATGAAGCCGATCGTTGAATTGATCACCACCACACCGAAAATTACTGCCGTGTCGATCCAATGCCCGAGAAGCGCCGTCACCAGCGAGGCGCCGAGCAGCACATAAATCAGAACATTGTGCACCTGGAGGAATAGGCGCAGCCATGCCGGCCGGCGCGGCGGCGGGCGCAGACGATTGGGTCCATGGCGGGCGCGCCGCCGCGCGGCCTCGGCCTCTGTCAGCCCGGCCTCGCTGGTTTCCAACTGCGCGAGCGTTTGCGCAACGCTCAGCGCGTGCGGCGCATTTGATTTATGCATGGCGTCGGTGGCGGTGGGCGGGGTTGCGGACATGCGGTGCTAGCGGCCGAAATGGCTTTCCAGGCGGTCGAAAGCCAACTCGATCGTTTCGTCGCGCACACAATAGGCCATGCGCACATGATGTTCGCCGCTCGGCCCGAAGGCACTGCCGGGCGTGAGCGTCACATGAGCTTGTTCAAGAATATCGAGCGCAAAATCCTGCGCGTTCGTGTGCTCCGCAACGATACGGGGAAAAACGTAATAGGCGCCTTCTGGCCGAACATATTCGAAAATATGGGCAAGCCGGTCGAGCCGCGCGCAGATCAGGCTGCGGCGGCGGCCGAGGACAGCTTCATAATTTTTCAGATGCAGCGGCGCCTGCCCGAGCGCTGCCAAGCCCGCTACCTGCGAGATCCGCGGCGCACAGATGATTGTCGCGTCATGCACCTTGAGGGCTTGGCGTTTGAGAAATTCGGGCACGATCATGTAGGCCAGACGCCAACCCGTCATGGCGTAGCATTTCGAAAAGGTGAAGAGATAGGCAATATTGTCAAACAGCTCCGGCAGAGACGCAAGATTGAAATACCGCGCGCGATTTTCGTAGATAAAGGAGGAGTAAGGGTCGTCGACTAGAATCATCAGGCCGTTCGCCCGCGCGATCTCGCCGACACGCCGCAAACTGTCTTCGGGGAAGATGTTGCCAGTCGGGTTGGCCGGGTTCACCAACACAATCGCCTTGCAGCGCGGGCCGATGAGGCCTTCCAGGGCATCAATATTGAGCCGCCATCCCTGACTTTCATCGAGGGGCCAGAAAACCACCTTGCCGCCGCACAGGCGAATTTGCTGAAAATGCGAAGCAAAGCCCGGGTCGGCGACGATAATCTCGTCGCCCGGATCGATCAGGGTGTGAAAAAGCGCGTTCAGCCCCTGAATGTTGCCCGCCGTGATCATCACGTTGCGGTCCGCATCGACGGTAATGCCGGTCGCCGCCGCGTGCTCTTTCACCACGGCGCGGCGGAGAGCCGGCAGGCCGTCCGGCAGGGTGTATTTACCGATATCCGGATCGGTCGCCAACGCCTCCGCCACGGCGCGGCGGATATGTTCGGGTGTGCGGAACGAGGGCACGCCCCAGGTTAGCGAGGCCGCGCCCTCGATGCGCGCGCTCCGCATGGCCATGTCCTTGATCGCGGAGAGCGAGATGTTCGAAACATTTTGAGCAATCAGTCTGTCGTCGCTCTGCATTCCCGTTCTCCTCCGGGCCGGGCTCGGCGCTGGCCGTTAACCTTCGAGCAGGAAAGAAAGCTTGGCGTTGATGCGGAACTTGTCGACTTTGCCGTTCTTAACGCTTGCTTCCATGTTCTCGACATAGATCGTTTAAATGTCGCGCACGGTTTTGGACGCGCTGGATACCGCCGCCTGGGCAGCTTCTTCCCGGCTCTTGTCAAATTCAGCGAGAACTTCGAAGAATTTAAGCATGGTCATGATTCGATCTCCCGTCAGAATGAGAAGCAGGAACACTGACGGAACGCTGTCGCGGCAATTCCGCCAGCCTCCCCAATATGGCTTTTTTTGAGCTTACGTTTATTGATGTGAGTCAACCGGGCGGCATCCAGGACGCCGACCCAGGCGTGGATCAAACTTTCTCGGGACCAGCGATGATGCCGGTATCGTGCAGGCGGCCGATTTCGCCGTCGCTGAAGCCGAGAATGGTGCTGAGAATTTCGTCGCTATGCTCGCCGAGCTGGGGCCCGCGCGCCACATCGGTGCGCGGCAGAGCGGTGAAATCGAGCGGCGAACCCGGCGTGAGCAACCGCCCGATACCGGGTTGGTCGACTTCTTCGAACAGCGGATTATCAGTCGAGACATAAGGGTCTTCGTCCATCATCTGCTCATAGGTGCGGAACGGGCCCCAAAGAATGCCGGCTTCACTGAGCGCGGCACCGGCCGAAGCCAGGGTTTGCCCGGCAAACCAGGCGCCGACCATTTCGTTCATCTCGGCGCGCACCTGCCAGCGGTCGGCTTCGAGATTGAGGTCGACACCCTGCTCGGCTTCGAGCGCCTTGAAACGCTCGGTTAATCCGGTCAATTCGCCGAGCGCTTTGACGTGGCGCCGCGTCACCACGACAAGCATGATCTGGCGCCCGTCGCTGGTAGTGAAATCGCGCCCGAAGGTGCCGTACATATCGTTGCCGATGCGCGGCCGCGTCTCACCGTTGACCTGCAGATCGCCGAAATAGCCGAGCGAGCCGGTGAGGTGATAGGCGGTATCGGCCAGGCTTAATTTCACCAGCTGGCCCTCGCCGGTGCGCGACCGGTGACGCTCGGCGGCAAGCAAGCCGATCGCGGCGGTTAATCCACACGTTAGATCCCAACCCGGCAGCACATTGTTGATCGGCCCCTCATGGCCTTCCGGCCCGGTAACATAGGGCCAGCCGGTGCGCGCATTGACGGTATAATCGACCGCCACGCTACCATCCGGATTGCCGATGATCTTGAGCATGATGAGATCGTCGCGGCGCGCCTTCAGGGCATCATAATCAAGCCATTTCTGGACCTGTAGATTGGTCAGGAAAATACCCGCCTCGGGCCCCGGTGCGGTGATCAGCGCGGCCATGATCTCCTGGCCCTCCGGTTCGCGCAGATTGATCGCCAGCGAGCGCTTGCCCTTGTTCATGGTCGCCCAATAGATGCTGTCGCCATCCGGCGTAATCGGCCAGCGCTTGTAATCGAGCCCGCCGCCGATCAGATCGAAACGGATCACATCGGCGCCCATTTGCGCCAGCGTCATGCCGCCCAAGGGTGCGGCAACAAAAGCGGAGCCTTCGACGACGCGAAGTCCTTTTAAAATATCATTCATAAGTTATCGATTTACGCCAATCGGCCCGCCACCTCAAGGCTAAGAGCGGCGTCCGCCCTTTTCCTTGGAGAGCCAGATCAAAAGCGGTGGCAGGAAAAGGAAATCGGCAATGAGAGCAATCACCAGGGTAATCGCGGTGAGCGCCCCTAGGCTCGCCGTTACCTTGAAGCCCGACAGGCTCAGCATGGCGAAGCCGGCGGCCAAAATAATTGTGGTGATGGTTAAGGCGGCGCCGACGCTTTCAAATGCATAGCGCACTGCCGCCGGTGCAGGGCGCGACAGGCCGCGCCGGGCGCCGAGATATTTGTTGAAAAAATGAATGGTGTTGTCGACGACGATACCAAGCGTCATCGCGGTGACAACCGAGCCAGCGAGGCCGAGGTCGCCGACCAGCCAGCCCCAGAGGCCAAGCGCTATCACCGCCGGCGCCAGATTGGGCAATAGGCTGAGGAGGCCGAGAAATGGGCTCCGAAGGGCGAAGATGAGAAGCGCCGAGATCAGCACCAGGGCGGCGGCGGTGCTGATCAGCATGGCCTCGATATTGCGCCCCGAGACATGGGCATACATCAGCGCCAGGCCGGTCGCCGGCGCGGCATATTGCGGCGCGTTGCTTGCCAGCCAGGCGTCGGCCCCGGCTGCCAGGTGGCGCAGCTGGCGCGACGAGTGATCACCGACAATGACGCCGAGGCGCGAGGTCGAGAAACTCTCATCGACCAGTGCGCGTGCCACATCGGCCGGCGCGGCAGCGGCATATTCGCCCAACAGCGCCGCCGCGCCGATTTCCGGCAGGCGGTAAAAATCCGGATCCTCGCCATGGCGCGCCTGGTTGAGGCGCTTGCTCATCTCGGCCAGGCTGGCGACATAAACCACGCCGGGCTGGGCGCGGTACCAGTCACCCAGGCCATCAAGCGCGCGCAGATATTCAACGTCCGCCACCCGCCCCGGACCGCCCGCCGGCAGCGCATGTTCGATGCTGTCGAGACCGGTCAGATGCGCGGCGACAAAATCCGTATCGCGGCGGAATTCATAACGGTTGTCGAGATATTCGCCGAAGCGGTCGTCGAGATCGATCTGCGAAAGCCCGGTGCCGAGGCCGACCGCCAGCACGCTCATGGCGGCAAACAGCGGCCAGCGGTGGCGCACGATGACAGCGCCGAGGGCGGCCATAAAGCGTTGTTCGAATCCAATCCGGCCCGTGCCGCCAAGCGGCAGCACATAGAGCAACACCGGCAGCAGCGTCACCGAGAAGACAAAAGCGGCGGCAACCCCGATGGCAGTAATATTTCCGAGATCCCGGAGCGGCGGCGAGACGCTGGCGTTCATGCTGAGGAAACCCGCCGCCGTGGTCGCGCTGGTGAGGAAGATCGGCCACAGATTAAAGCGCAGGGATTGCGCAATGGCGGCCGGTTTATCGAGGCCGCGCGCCATCAATTGGCGCGCGCCCAAGACAATATGAACGCTGTCGGCAATGGCCAGGGTGAGAATGGCCGAAGGCGCAGCGGCGGAACCGGGATTGAGGACAAACCCGGCCCAGCCGGCGATTCCCATGGCGGTCAGCGTCGCCGCGAGAATCACCGCAAGCGTTCCGATCACAGCGCCGAGCGAGCGCAGCAGCAAGAGCAGCAGCACCACCACCAACGCCGCCATCGCCGGCATGATGGTGCGCATATCGCGCTTTGTCGCTTCGCCGAATGTGGCGCCGCCAACCACCGGCCCAGTGAGATAAAATTCAAAATCAGGATGATCGCGCTCAAGCCCGGCGATCATCTCTTTGATTGCCGCGACACTGCGGTCCAGGGCCGCGCTGTCGCCGGCCGGCAAGGCCAAATTCAGCATCAGGCCGGTGACGTTGCCATCGCGCGAGACCAGCCAGCCGCGAAACAGCGGCTCGGTGCGGATGCGCCGGGCAAGCTCCTCAGGCGCCATCGCCGCCGCATCAAGCAGTGCCGAAACCTCGAGGCGGCCATCCACCCAGCGCGGCAGTGCGATCGAGAGCGGGCTGTTGATGGCGGCGATATCAGACAGGCCGCGCGCGCGGTGCACGCTGTCGGCGAGAGCCGCCAATGCCGGCGCGCTCAACGCGCCATCTTCGCTGCCTTCTTTGAACCCTCCTTTTGGCGCCAGCGCCAGCACCGCGGTTTGCGCCACGCCGAAGCTCTGCTCGAGGCGCTCCAAGGCGGCGCGCTCGGGATTGTCCTCAGCAAAAAAGACACGGTGGTCATTGGTGAAGGAGAGCGACGGCACGCCCAAGGCACTGACCACAATGACGGCCAGGCAGGCAAGCACAAGCCAGAGCCGGGCGCGTGGTGTAAACTCAAATGACAACATATGCGGCACTTATACCAAGGAGCAGTGATAATGAGCGACGAACAGGCCATTCTGGACGCCAATCAAGCTTTTTATACTGCCTTCGCGACGCGCGATATGACGATGATGGAGCAGGTTTGGGCGTGTGATGCGCCGATCTGCTGCATTCA
>JABIXB010000249.1 GCA_018666805.1 Rhodospirillaceae bacterium
CTCCTCCGGCCAGACCGCCTCACCGAGCGCACGATCCGAGAGAATAACCGCGCCGGGCGCCGCCAGCGGGCGCAGCACCGGCCCCAGCCATTCCACCAACTCAGCATCGCGTTCCACAAACGCACTGCCAATATCGCCGTGAATAAGGGCTGCGGGAGCACCAATGCGCACCAGGGCAGCGGGCAGCGTATCCTTGAAATCGCCGCGAATCAGATGCGCCTCATCGGGGATGCAATCGGGATGGGCGGCAACATCGCGCTCAAACACATAAATCTCGCGCGCTGGAAAGACCTCGCGCAGATGGTCATAAGTGCGGCCATTGCCGAGGCCGAGCTCCAATATCGGGCCACTGGTGGCTGTGATCAGCCCCGCCGCCATATTCAGGCAATCGCGCTGCGCCTTGATGCGGCAAATAAATTGATCGAGCCGGCTGCTATCCATATTTTGCCCCACTGGCCGCTTTTTTCGGGCTGGCCTTAAGCCATACTGTAACCAGCCTAAACAGTTATGCCGCAATGATAAACATTGTGCGTAAGGAAGCGCCGGGCGATTGATTTATTCGACCCGTTGGGGCCTGTATGATAGGCTGGACCAGTCCTGATAGCCGCAAGGTGACGGGGCCAACAGGGTGACAACGAATATAGCGGCCGCAAAATAGGGAGCGGAGTGATGGTGGCGGATCCTGCATATTGCCGGGAGAAGTTTGGCGTGGCCGGAATATTTGGTCTGACGCGCCGCCATGCGCCCTATCCGAGCCGGAATTTCCGCTAGATTCCGCAGCGGAGTTGTAGATTCGTGCCTATCCCGTCTTTCATGCGATTTCGATTGCCAGTCATGACCCTCCCGGCCCTGGCGCTGCTGTTTGCCGCGTTTGGCGGGGCAAGCATCGCGCAAACCGTCCCTTATGTAGAGGCGCCGGTCCTCGAGGCACGGGTCGCGGCGGGTGAACTGCCACCGGTCGCCGAACGCCTGCCAGCCAAGCCGCGACAAGTAATGATGGACGGCGAAAACTTAAGCCCCGGCCATTACGGCGGCACCTGGCGCATGCTGATCCACCGCTCCAAGGACGTTAAAATGTTCTCGGTCTATGGCTATGCCCGCCTGGTAACCTATGGCGAGAATCTCGAGCTGGTGCCCGATATCCTCGCCGATGTGACCAGCGAGGACGAGCGCATCTATACCCTCAAGCTGCGCCAGGGGCATAAATGGTCCGACGGCCATCCCTTCACGGCAGAGGATTTCCGCTATTATTGGGAAGATGTGGCCAACAATGAAGAGCTCTCACCGGCTGGGCCGCCGCGCACGCTGCGCGTCAACAATGAGCTGCCGCTGGTGGAAATTCTCGATGAAACCACGGTCCGCTATAGCTGGTCGCAGCCCAATCCAACCTTCCTGCCGGCTTTGGCAGGTGCGGCGCCACTCTTCATCTACCGCCCAGCGCACTATCTCAAACAATTCCATGACAGTTACAAAAAGAAGAAAAAGAAAAAGAGCGCGCTCTCGAGCCGGATGATGCGCAACTGGGCGGCGGAGCATAATTCCAAGGACAATCAATATAAATTCGACAATCCGGAGCTGCCGACATTACAGCCCTGGATGAACACCACCAAACCCCCGGCAACGCGCTTCGTCGGCCTGCGTAATCCGTATTTTCATCGTGTCGATCCGAATGGCTTGCAGTTGCCCTATATGGACAAAGTCACCATGACCGTCGCCGACAGCAAATTGATCCCGGCCAAGGTCGGCTCGGGCGAGGTGGATTTGCAGGCGCGCAGTCTCAATTTCAGCGATTACACTTTCCTGAAAGAGGGCGAGAAGCGGCACAATTATACCGTGCGGTTGTGGCGCACGGCGGGCGGCGCGCGGCTCGCGCTTTATCCCAATCTCAATGTCAGGGACGATGCCTGGCGCGGCCTGTTTCGCGATGTCCGCCTGCGCCGCGCCCTATCGCTCGCCATCAACCGGCACGAAATCAATCAGGTGATGTATTACGGCCTCGGCATCGAGGGCAATAATACGGTGCTGCCCGATAGCCCGCTGTTCGAGCCGAAATACCGCGATGAGTGGGCCTCTTACGACCCCGAATTGGCCAACCAGTTGATGGACCAGATCGGCTTGACCGAATATGACGATGACGATTATCGCCTGATGGCGGATGGTCAGCGGCTTGAAATCATCGTCGAGACGGCTGGCGAGGACACCGAGCAATCCGATGTGCTCGAACTGGTGCGCGACGCGTGGGCGGTGATCGGCATCAAAATGTACACCAAGCCGTCGCAGCGCGAAGTGTTCCGCAACCGCATCTATGCCGGTGATTCGCAAATGTCGATCTGGGCCGGTTACGAAAACGCCATGCCGACACCCAATATGAGCCCGGATGAATTTGCGCCAACCCGCCAAACCGGCCTGCAATGGCCGAAATGGGGCCAGCATTATGAAACCTCAGGCATGGCCGGCATCGCACCCGAGCTACCCGCTGCGGCGCGGCTGCTCGAGCTGCATGAAGAATGGTTCCGTATTGGCAGAGGCCCCGAACGAAAGCGCATCTGGCATGAAATGCTCGACCTGCATGCCGATAACGTGTTTACCATCGGCCTCATCAGCGGTGTTTTGCAGCCGGTCGTAGTATCCAATAATTTGCGCAATGTTCCGATCGAAGGCATATACAATTGGAATCCAGGCGCCCATTTAGGCATCTACATGCCTGATACTTTCTGGTTTGATAATTAATCATCCGGATGCACAGGGAATTAGTGGGAAGCATGGGGAAGCGAATCAAATGAGCCAAAACAATAGTTCGCGAATTTTGATTTACAGCCACGACACATTCGGGCTGGGACATCTTCGGCGCTGCCGCGCCATCGCCCACCATTTGGTGGAACAGCACAAGCATCTAACGGTGCTGATCCTGTCGGGCTCGCCGATTATCGGCAGCTTCGATTTTCGCACCCGCGTGGATTTTGTCCGCGTTCCCGGCGTGATCAAACTGCGCAATGGCGAGTACACATCGCTCAGCCTGCATATGGATATCGAGGACACGCTGATGCTGCGCTCGTCGATTATCAAACATACAGCGAGCATTTTTGACCCTGACGTTTTCATCGTCGACAAGGAGCCGATTGGTCTCAGAGGCGAAGTCAAGGAAACGCTCGAAATGCTGAAAGAGCGCGGCACCCGCCTGATCCTCGGCCTGCGCGACGTGATGGACGAACCCAATCTCCTTGCCGCCGAATGGCGCACCAAAAATGTGCGCCCCATTCTGGAAGAGCTCTATGACGAGATGTGGGTCTATGGCCTGCCGCAAATCTGCAATCCACTGGAAAATATGGGCCTCAGCGAAAGAACCCAGCGCAAGATCGTCTATACCGGCTATCTGCCGCGTCAGGTCGGCGCCTCAGCGGGCCTGCCGGATATGAATATCGTCAAGCGCCCCTATCTGCTGGCGACCACCGGCGGCGGCGGTGACGGCGAGGAAATGGTCGATTGGGTGCTGAGCGCCTATGAGACCGATCCGCTGCTGCCCTATCCGGTGCTGCTCGTGCTCGGCCCCTTCATGCAGCCCGAGGCGCGCGCGCGTTTCGCCAAGCGCGCCGCCCAGCTCGACCGGGTCGATACCATTACCTTCGATCCGCATCTCGAAAGCCTGATGACCCACGCCGCCGGCGTGGTCGCCATGGGCGGCTACAATACATTCTGCGAAATCCTGTCGTTCGACAAACGGGCGCTGATCATTCCGCGCGAGAAACCGCGCCTCGAGCAGCGCATCCGTGCCATGAAAGCCAAGGAACTCGGCCTCGCCAATGTGCTGTTGGACGATGGCAAGCGCGACCCGGCCAAGATGGCGGCAGCACTGCGTTCCATGCCGAAACAAAACCTGCCTTCCGAGGTGGTGGTGCCGGGCCTGTTGGAGGGCCTCTATAACGTCAACCGGCGCATGACCCCGTGGCTGCACCGTGCGGGCGAAGCCGGCGGCAACAATAGAACCGTGCATAAATTGATGGATGAAGCCTAGTGTCTCCTCTCATGATTGCGTGGCATTAGAGCGATGACGGAAGTGCGAAGGGCGGATATTTCAGGCGCGAATGGGCAAAAGCCCTCGCGCGGCCTGCTGCACCAAAGCCTGCGCAAGCTCGCCTTCCGCATGGGATATAATTTTTCACTGCGCAAGATTCCGCAATATGACCGCGAGCGCCGGGCGCTCAGGGTTCCGCATGACATGGAGCCGGAATTCGTTGCGCTCTACCAACAGGCGCGAAGCTTTACCCTCACTTCGGTCGAGTGCATGTACACGCTGTATCAGACGGTGCGCTATTTACAGGCCAACAATGTGCCGGGCGATATGGTTGAATGCGGCGTCTGGCGCGGCGGCTCGTCGATGATGATCGCCCTCACCCTGAAGGCGCTCGGCGATACCTCGCGCGATATCTATCTCTACGACACCTATGCCGGCATGACCCGGCCCGAGAGCGTCGATGTGCGCAGCCAGGACGGCATGGAGCAAGTTTCACGCTGGCAGGCATTTGAGCGCGATGGCTACAATGAGTGGGCGCATGCCGCGCTCGACGAAGTGCGCGCCAACATGCGCGCCACCGGCTATCCTGAAGACAAGCTGCATTTTGTCGAAGGCGAGGTCGAGACGACGATCCCGGCGGCGGCACCCGAACAAATCTCCCTGCTGCGGCTCGATACCGATTGGTACCGCTCGACCTTGCATGAGCTCAACCACCTCTATCCCAAGCTGGTGCGCCGCGGCGCCTTGATCATCGACGATTATGGCGCCTATGAGGGATCACGGAAGGCGACGGACGAATATTTCGCTGACCGCTCCAACCCCATCTTTCTCGGCCGTATCGACGAAGCGGCACGTATCGGGTTTAAGAACGAATGATCGTGCACCGTGACATAGCGAAAACCTGGGGCCAGCCATGCTGACCTTTATCGTCCGCCGCATGCTGATCATGATCCCGACCATGCTGGCGATCAGCATTCTCACTTTCATCATCATCCAGCTGCCGCCGGGCGATTATCTGACCACTTATATTGCCGAGCTGCAGGCCCAGGGCGAAGGCTCCAACGTCGAGAAGATCGAATTTCTGCGCCAGCAATATGGCCTCGACAAGCCGATGGTCGAGCAATATGGCATTTGGCTGTTGGGCCTGTTGCAAGGCGATATGGGCTATTCGTTCGAATATAATCTGCCGGTCGACGAGGTTGTCGGCGACCGCCTGCTGCTGACTTTCATCGTCTCCTTCACCACCATCATCTTCACCTGGATCGTGTCCTTTCCGATCGGTGTCTATTCCGCCACCCACCAATACAGCGCCGGCGATCACAGCCTGACCTTCCTCGGCTTTCTCGGCCTGGCGACGCCCAATTTTCTGCTCGCCCTGGTTTTGCTCTATGTCGCCAATGTGGCGTTCGGCACCTCGATCGGCGGCTTGATGGACCCGGAATATCTCGGCCAGCCGTGGAGCGGCGGCAAGCTGCTTTCGGTGTTGGAACATCTCTGGGTACCGGTGCTGGTGATCGGCACCTCGAACACCGCCGGCATGATCCGCCGCTTGCGCGCCAATTTGCTCGACGAACTGCAGAAGCAATATGTTGTCACCGGCCGCGCCAAAGGCCTGCCGCCAGGGAAACTGCTGATCAAATATCCGCTGCGCATGGCGCTCAATCCGTTTATTTCCGACATCGGCAATATTCTGCCGCAGGTCATATCGGGCGCCGCCATCGTCTCGGTGGTGCTGTCGCTGCCGACCACCGGGCCGATGCTGCTGGATGCGCTCAGGACACAAGATATGTATCTCGCCGGCTCGTTCCTGATGTTCATGGCCTTCCTCACCGTGATCGGCGTATTTATCTCCGACATTCTGTTGGCCGTGCTTGATCCGCGCATCCGTCTCTCCGGCGGCGTCACGCGATGAGCGAACGAGACCAGAATAACGGTGGCACTGGCGGGGGTGGACCGGAGTCCTCTGGGCCGCTTAAGCATTTCGTCAGCGACGCGCCCTTCGATCCCTATTCGACCGCCGCCCTCACGCCCGAGCAGGAACGCTTCTACATGGCCTCGCAATGGCAAATGATGTGGTGGAAGCTGAAACGCCATCGCATTGCCGTCATTGCCGGCATCTTCCTGTTGGTCCTCTATGGCGTCATCGTCATCGCCGAATTCGTCGCGCCCTACAATCTGCACAGCCGCGATGTCGACCATATCTACGCGCCGCCGCAAGCCGTGCAATTGTTCCACGAAGGCGAATTGCGCGCGCCCTTCGTCTACGGCTTCAAATATCACCTCGATATGGAGAATTTGCAGCGTATCTATGAGCGCAATACATCTGAAATCCACACCATCCGCTGGTTTTGCCTCGGCGATGAATATAAATTCTGGGGCCTGATACCGGGGCGCTTCCACTTTGTCTGCCCGGCCGAAGACGGCACCCTGTTCCTGTTCGGTACCGACCGCCTTGGGCGCGATATGTTTTCGCGCGTCATTGCAGGCGCGCGCATTTCGCTCACCGTCGGCCTGATCGGCATTAGTATTAGTTTTCTCCTCGGCCTCATTCTGGGCGGCATTTCGGGCTATTACGGCGGCTGGGTCGATACCATCATCCAGCGCTTTATCGAGATCATCCGCTCCTTCCCCGAACTGCCGCTGTGGATGGCGCTCTCGGCCGCGTTGCCGGTGACCTGGTCGCCAATCGTGGTTTATTTCGGCATCACAATTATTTTAGGATTGATCGACTGGACCGGCCTTGCGCGCGGTGTGCGCTCGAAGCTCTTGGCGCTCAGGGAAGAGGATTTCGCCACTGCCGCAATGCTGTTGGGCGCGCGCCCGAGGCGCGTGATCGGCCGCCACCTTATTCCGAGCTTCATGAGCCACCTAATCGCCTCGGCGACACTCTCGATCCCCTCGATGATCCTGGGTGAGACGGCGCTGTCCTTCCTCGGCCTTGGCCTGCGTCCGCCAATTACCAGTTGGGGCGTTCTCCTCAACGAATCGCAGAATATCAACGCGGTCGCGCTCTATCCCTGGCTGATGCTGCCGGTGGTGCCGGTTATCCTCGTCGTCCTCGCCTTTAATTTTCTCGGCGACGGCCTGCGCGACGCCGCCGATCCTTATAAATAGAGCCGCACACACCGCTTCACACTTTATTGAGCGTTATTGAGCGCTATTTATTGGCGAACAGCACGCAGCAACCTCATATATCGCTGTAACCTGAATTCATTTTTCGGATTGCAGCCATGATTCGCACGCACCGACTTCTATTTATCGCTCTTGCCCTGATGCTTTTGCCGCTCCAGGCAATCGCGAATGACGGCGTCCTCGAACGCTGGCCGGAGGGCGGCCATATCCGCATTCACGATCCGCGCGGCCTCTCGCCCGAGGAAGCGGAGAAGATTTACGATGCGATGCTCGACCGCATGGTCACCGGCTATGCCAAATCGGGTTTGAACAATATGGACTACCGCGCCTGGCCGCGCTTCAACACCTCGCCCTATGTTTCAGACCAGCACGGCGCGCGCTTTGTGAATGTCTATATCAACCAAAACGCCGATCAGTTCTTCACCGCCAGCGATCAGGAGCCGATGCCGATCGGCACGATTGTGATCAAGGATTCGATCTCCGCCGTCGAATCGGGCGGCATCTCGCGCGGCCCGCTGTTCGTCATGGAAAAAATGCCGCCCGGCTTCAAGCCTGATTTCGGCGATTGGCGCTATTCGATGATTATGCCGAACGGCAAGCTGTTCGGCATCACCGGCGGCCCCGGCAACCGGGCGGTTGAATTTTGCGGCGAATGCCATCTCCAGGTGGCCGGACGTGATCACCTGTTCGAACTGCCGGAAGAATATTTAAAACGCTAGAGTTTGCATCTTCGGGTCAAATGAATGACCCGTTGGTAGTTCCCTCAGACGCCGGGCGAGCGCATCCGCGCTCTTGGCTACCTCGCATAAGCTCGGGCGCGCAGTCGCGCTTGCCACAATGCTGGAGGCATTCTGGGGGAGTGCCTACGGACAAATCACTTGTGTTGGCTTGCGCACACAATATCAAAGCTTGCGCAGCCAGAGCGACGATTCGATCGCGCCGGACGGGCGCAGGATGCGTGAGACGGCCGAGCGGCTGAGGACTTCGCGCATGCGTGAGGCGACGAAGTGGCTGGCGAACACCGGCGCGTAGGATTTCGATGTCAGCAGCGCCGCCACGGCAAGCTGCTCGTTATAGCCGCGCCATGCCCAGTGATGGGGATAATCATCGGGCAGGAAGATATCGTGAAAATGCACCAGCACGCCGGACGGCAGCGCCGGCAGGGCGCGGTTGATCAGCAAATCCACATCCGATCCCGGCATCAAAACATGGCTTGAATCGATAAACAGCATGTCGCCCGGATTGAGCGCGTCGAACACCTGCAGGCCAATTTCCTGCACCGGTGCGCGCAGCAATTCGAGATCGGGAATGCCGTGCAGGCTGGAACGGGGATGGGGATCAATTGCGGTGATGCGGCCATCAATGCCGCCGTCACGCATGGCGCGGGCGAGAAAACGGGTGGAATGGCCGGAGCCGACCTCGACGATATGCTTGGGCCGCCCGGCGCGCACCAGGGTATAGGCCACTGCCGCATCGAGACGGGGAAACCAATCCTGATCCCAGCGCGGCTCGGGCGGTGTATCGCGGCCAATATTCTTGAGGTCTGTTATGAAGCCGTCCATGCCGTCCAAGAGGGTGCGGAAATCATCCTCATGGCCGTGCAACATATCGCCCAACAGCGCATAGGGAGCGCGGGCGCCAGGGGGCGGTAAGGCATGGGCGTAGCGATAAGGAATAAAGAAGCCCTTGCGCCCGAGGCCGAGCACGGTCGCCAGACCCATCATCTTCAAGCGCAAGCTCATCGTCGCGGTTCTCCGCTTGTTATTGTTGTTGATATTTCTTTCACGGGCGCAGGACCAGGCCCTCGCGCGCCACGACGGACCCCGGGCGGGCATCGGTAACGTCACGCGCGATACGATCCATAAACGTATCGTCATGCCCCGGATCATGGTGGAAGACGACAAATTTTTTCGCTTCCGCTATCTCACACAGCTTTACGCCTTCGCGCCAAGTCGAATGACCCCAACCGACATGGTTGGGATATTCCTCATCCGTATAGGTCGAATCGTAAATCACCAAATCCGCCCCCCGGGTCAGATCGACCAGCGCTTTGTCGGGGCCGCCTTCGGTATGTTCATGGTCGGTCAAATAACAAATCGAGCGGCCGGCGAACTCGATACGGTAGCCGGAAGCGCGATTGGGATGGTTGAGGTGCGCCGTGCGCACCTCAATGCCGGGCCGGGGCTTGAGCGTGTCACCAATGACGAAATCCTCAAAGCTGATATTGGCGCGCAGTGTTTCAGAATTGAGCGGGTTCAGCGGATCGTTGAGCAGACCGAGCATCAGATCCTGAATGCGGTATTCCGGGATCAAATGGCCGGCCCGGATGTTGAGCCGGGTATCCTTGTCGAGGCCGGGAGAAAAATGCGGCCAACCCCAAATATGGTCGTAATGGGTGTGCGTGAGAAAGAGATCGGCATCGAGCGGGCCGTCGCCACGCACATGTTTGCCCAGTTCCGCCAAGCCCGTTCCGGCATCGAAAATGAGCAAGCGGCCGCCACAACGGATTTCCAAACAGGAAGTATTTCCGCCATAACGCGACGTTGCTGCGCCGGGGCACGGTATGCTCCCCCGCACGCCCCAAAAACGCACAAAGAATTCCACCTCTGCGGACACGCTTTCCCCTGCCAACTGGCCTCTAAAATTGAGCCGCAGTCTGCCTCAAGCGCGGCACGGGTGAAAGCCCAAATTGCATATATTAATTTTCCTTCCGGCTACCCTCAGGCGCCATCCTGAAGTAGGGTTTGCGCCAAATTTCATTCCCTCTCTTAACATGTGATCATTTTATGCCCGCAACCATATCCCCGACCATCACCTATGCCGCCAAGGGTCACCGTGCCTATCTCACCCTGATGCGCGAGGCCGCGCATAACCGTTTGCGCGAATCCGACCTGGTGCAATTAGAGACGCTGATCGAGGAGATTAACCAAGCGGAAGATATTCGCGTCGCCATTCTCACCGGCAGCGGCAGCAAATGCTTTTGCGCCGGCTTCGAGATCAGCGATATCGAAGCCACCGATTGGCAGGACAATCAGTTTGGACGCACGATTGGGCGGCTTGAAGCGGCCCGCCCGGCAGTGATCTGTGCGCTTAACGGTTCGGTCTATGGCGGCGCCTGTGAAATCGCCCTGGCCTGCGATTTCCGTATCGGCGTCAGCGGTATGGAGATGCGCATGCCGCCGGCCAAGCTCGGCCTGATTTATTTTGCCCCGGGGCTGAAACGCCTGGTCTCGCGCATCGGCCTCGGCGCCACCAAGCGCCTGCTGCTCACGGCCGAGACGATGGACGCGGAGACCCTGCTCGAGATTGGTTTTCTCGACCGCCTGGTGGCGCCCGAGGCGCTCGCCACCGAGAGCGAAGCCTTGGCGGCGCGCATTGAAGCGCTATCTCCGCTTGCGGTTCAAGGCATGAAAAAACTACTCAACGATATCGCGGCCGGCGAATTGGATGCGGCTGCGGCTGAACGAAGCGCGCTTGAATCGTTCCGCTCGGAGGATGCCAAGGAAGGCATCCGGGCGTTCAAGGAAAAACGCACGCCGCGCTTTAGCGGCCGCTAGGCGGATTGCCCGATGCCACCCGCGCACGATCCCGCCGCCACAGCGCCAGGCGAGAAGCCGACAAGCTGGTTCGGCGTTGCAACCGGATTCGGCCTCGGCGCGCTTGCCGCCTATCATCTGTTCAAGCTGCCGCCGATCTTGCCGATATTGTTGCAGCAATATGATTACGGCCTTTTCGCGGCGGGCGCGTTCATGTCTATTTATGCGGCGATCGGCTTGGCCACATCGGCCCTGCTCGGCAGCCGGTTACAGCGCCACGGCATGCCGCCTTTTTTGCTGGCATCGGCGTTGTTTTTTATTTTGGGCAGCGTTCTCACCATTGCCGCTCCCGGCGAGGTGACGCTGATGCTGGTGGCGCGCGGGCTCGAGGGGATCGGCTTTTCCGTGCTCGCCATCGCCGCGCCGGTGCTGGCTATCGCCAGCGCAAACAATCGGCACAAAACCATCGCCATCGCCATCTTTGCCGCATGGATACCGGCCGGGCAGTTGATCGTCTTGGCCGTCGCCCACCCATTTGCCGGCAGCGGAGAATGGCGCGCCATATGGTGGGTCGGCATTGCCTTGACGATCATTGTTGTCGCGCTCGGCTGGCGCGCCAGCAACCGCCACGCGCCGCGCCGCAATAAGGCGGATCGTGGCGGCCCCGCGCCGCTCAGTGATTTTTCCCGGCGCGACCGCCTGGCCCTGACCCTGGTGGCGGTTATTTTCATGCTGTGGTCGACAGAGATATTCGTGATGCTGACCTGGCTGCCGCAATATCTTGTCGATGCGCGCGGCCTCGATACCCAAGAGACGATTCTGGTCTACGCCCTGCCGATCCTTCTCGTCCTGATCTTCAATGTTGCCGGCGGTTACGTACTGCGCGCCGGCGTACCACTGGCGCCGCTGCTGGCGTTCAGTCTTCTGCTCCAGGCGGCGGTGTGGTTTTTACTGCCAAGTTTTGACGATATGGCATTCGGACTGGCCGGTCTGGTGGTGTTTGGCATTGCTGCGGGAATTTCTCCGACCTGCCTGTTCGCGGCACCAGCCTTAATCCTCGGCCCCAGCAACGCCGGCGGCAGCGCCTTTGGCGTCATTATGACCGGGCGCAGTACCGGCGTTTTGCTTGGGCCGATATTGTTGCCGCCGGTATTGCTCGCCATGGGCGCGTGGCGTGATATCGGCCCGATCTTCGGCGGCGTCTCATTGGCCGCGACGCTCGTTACGCTCGGGCTGATTGCTGTATTGACGCGGCGCGGCGGCGATAAAAGAACGGCTTAGTTAGCTCACCAGCCGGTAGCCGCCGCCCTCCGTCACCAGGAGCTGTGCATTGGAGGGGTCTGTCTCGATCTTTTGGCGCAGGCGGTAGATATGGGTTTCGAGCGTATGCGTGGCAACGCCGGCATTGTAGCCCCAAACCTCATTGAGCAAGACCTCGCGCCCGACCACCTGATCGCGCGCGCGGTAGAGATATTTGAGGATCGCCGTTTCCTTTTCCGTTAAACGAATCTTACGCTCACTGTCGGGATCGATCAGCATTTTCGCCGCCGGGCGAAAGGAAAACCGGCCAATCGTGAAAATCGCATCTTCGCTCTGCTCGTGCTGGCGCAATTGGGCGCGGATACGGGCGAGCAACACGCCGAGGCGAAACGGCTTGGTGACATAATCATTGGCGCCCGAATCGAGGCCGAGAATTGTATCGGCCTCACTGTCGGCGCCGGTGAGCATAATGACCGGCGCCTTGACGCCGTTGCGCCGCATCAGCTTGCACAGCTCGCGCCCATCCATATCGGGCAGGCCGACATCGAGCAGGATCAAATCAAATCTTTTGCTTTTGACGACCTCAAGCGCTTCAGCGCTGTTTGCCGCCTCGGTCGCGGAAAACTCTTCATAAACGCCAAGTTGCTCCGCCAATGACTGGCGCAGCGCCTCATCATCATCGACGAGCAATATGCTCTTGCGGGAGCTCATAATTTCACCCAAAACAGTGCCAAAGTCGTATGACGTAGATAATGATTAAATTTCGCCAAACTGCAATGCTCCAGAGGTAGTTTTTGCGGGCTGGGGGCGGGTGCGCGATACCGTCCCGTTTGCCGTGATCGACGAAGATTGGCGGCGCGTCAAAAAGGCGCTGAAATCGCGCCTCGAAGCACGCTAGGCAAATTCGACCCGGTAAATTATGCCGCCCACCCCCTGTCCGGCGGGCAAAATCGCTGTAATTCATTGATTCCACACGAAACCCGAATGGCGCGCCGATTGCACTGATAAAGCGATAGGTGTGTTGTGAAGGACGTATAGTGGCTTTCGACAATTTAGAGATGATGAGTGTCCGCGACCGGGCGGGCCTCAATCATCAGCAAAAACTGTTCAACCTCTCGGGCGGGCCAAAAGACCCCTCCAGCGGGCAGGAGTTCGCCCAGGTGATCGCCGAGGCCGCCGGCCTTGACGGCAATCAAGCCATTGCCACGCGGCAAGGCGAAGCCTTTTTTGGCGATGACGGCTTCGGTTTCGATGATTTCGTCGACCTTATCAATCCGCTGCAACACATCCCCATTGTTTCCTCGATCTATCGCGATTTAACCGGCGACACGATTTCAGACGGCGCGCGCATTTTTGGCGGCGCCATATTCGGTGGCCCCATCGGCTTTGCTTCGGCGATCGGAAACGTCGCCGTCAAGGAGGTGGCCGGCAAGGATGTCGGCGAACTCGCGCTTTCCGTGTTTGATTCCGATACACCCGAGGGCGAGATCTTAACCGCCGGCATTTCGCCCGCACCGCTGCCAAGCGTCACCGATGTGAAAAACCTGTCTAATATTGCCCCTGCCGCCGGACCGGTAGCGGACATTATTTCCGAAACTGAATCGGCCGCGCGCGATAATGCAGCGGCGCTCTCGGCATTTGCCGCGGACCTCGCCAAGCCGACGGCGCAACGCAGCGTGCCCGATTATCTCGACCGGATGAGCGAAGCGGACAAGGCGCTGCTGCTGTCTTCGATTGGGCTGGCGTCTGACACGGCGGCAAAATCGGTGCCGGAGAAGGCAGCGCAAAAGCTTGCGCCGCGCGAAGTGGCGCCAAAGCAGGTGCAGGAGCTGTTCGTGCGTTCCGCCGCCACACCGGACAGCCCGCCGATAAACAGCGCCGTGATGGAATGGCCGGATGCGAAAGTACCGCCCGGAATAGATCCGAATTCGCCCGACTGGATTGCCAAATCAATGTCGCGCGCGCTCGACAAATATGAGCAAACATTCGATGCCACGCGCAAAAAAAGCGACCAGATAGATTCCAAAATTTAGGTTTTTGATGTGAGCGATACCAAGTCAGAACAAAGTGACGCACAGGAAAAGCTTGACCTTCGGGTCGATGCTTCGGGAATGCTGCGCTGGAACGATGCATGCTTCCCTTGCGCCATTGGCAAGAACGGTATCAACCAAAGCAAAATCGAAGGCGACGGCACCACGCCACTCGGTAATTTTCCGCTGCGCCGGGTGCTCTATCGCCCCGACCGGCTCTCGCCGCCGCGCTCGGCGCTGCCCACCGCGCCATTGTCGCCGCGCGACGGCTGGTGCAAGGATCCGAGCCACAGCCTCTATAACCAGCAGGTTCGCCAACCCGTTCAGGCAAGCTGTGAATTGCTGTGGCGCACGGATGGCATATACGATTTGATCGTCGTGCTCGGCCACAATGACAGCCCAGTTGTGCCCGGCACCGGCAGTGCTCTTTTTCTCCACGTCGCGGCGGACAATCTGAAAGCGACGAAGGGCAGTATTGCACTGCGCCAAAACGACCTTCTTACCATTCTCGGCAAATGCGACCCGTGTGCGCGGCTTTGCGTCGATGACATCGAGGCGCTCGCCCTGGAGGGCAGGCGGGAGTCGGCACAGGCGTCGGGAAACAATCCGCTCGACGCTTCTTTCGGGACGTCGCGCTAGAGAAATGGCGCGCGAGAAGAATGGTGCGCTAAGCCGCGCGCGCGCCGAAGATCGCGCTGCCAACGCGAATATGCGTGGCGCCAAAAGCTATGGCGGTCTCGTAATCCGCCGTCATGCCCATGCTCAATTTCGTCAGGCCATGGCGCTCGGCAATTTTTTTCAATAGCGCGAAATGCGGCGCCGGCTCTTCACCGTGCGGCGGCAGGCACATCAGCCCGACCAGGGGAAGCGCGTATTTCTCCATGCAAGCATCGATCAGGGCATCCGCATCGCCCGGCAGCACACCTGATTTCTGCGCCTCCTCGCCGGTGTTGACCTGAATAAAACATTCCGGCCGGCGCTCCTGGCGCGTTATTTCCTCGGCCACCGCGCGTGCCAGCTTTTCCCGGTCGAGCGAATGAATGGCATCCGCCAGCGCCACTGCATCGCGCGCCTTGTTGCTTTGCAACGCGCCGATAAGATGGAGGCGCGCCGCCGGAAAGCGTGCTTGCAAATCCGGCCACTTGCCCGCCGCCTCCTGCACCCGGTTCTCACCGAAATCGAGATGGCCGGCGGCGAGCACCGGCTCGATAAGTTCCGCCGGCCGCGTTTTGGATACGGCAATCAAGGTAATTTCCGCCGCGTCACGCCCGGCGGCCTTGGCCGCTTGCGCGATGCTGTCGAGAACATGGCTAAAATTCTCGGCCACAGATGCCACAGACGGTGCCGATTCGGTTTGAATGCTTTCTTGCGTCATGTCAGCCTGTCCTCATCCTTGGCGAAGAAACGAATATGATGAAGCTAGCAGAGCTGGCAATTTGGCTCAATTCAGACAACGCGCCCGGCCTCGGCCTGCCGCCGCTGATTATGGTAACGGATGTGAGGCGCCTGCCTGATCCGCTCGGCGCCGCGGCTAAGCTACCGCCTGGCAGCGCCATATTGCTGCGCGACTATGAATTGGCGGAGCGCGCGGCGCTGGCCGGGCGCCTGGCGATTGTGGCGCGCCGGCATGGCCTTAAATTACTGATTGGTGGAGACGCCGAATTGGCAATTCGTGTCGACGCTGCCGGCGTTCATTTTTCCGAGACACGGGCCAGCGAGGCGCGGCGCTGGCGCCATCGCAAGAACTGGTTGATCACCGTTGCCGCCCATTCGCGCACGGCATTGCGAAGTGCCGCCCTCAGCGGTGCGGATGCGGCGCTTCTATCGCCGGTTTTCAGCACGAAAAGTCATCCTGGCCAGGCGCCGCTCGGCGCCGCCGGCTTTACCCTGTTGGCGTCGCGCGCGGCGCTGCCAGTTTATGCCCTGGGGGGAATTGACGAAAACAACGCGGCCCGGCTGCTGAGCAGTCCGGCAGCCGGCATTGCCGCTATTGGCGCCTTCAATCCGATAAATTAATCCGTGGCGAAACTTAATCTGTCGCGAAATTCTCTTCGATATGAGCGACCAGCGCGGCGACGCTTTGCTCCTCCGACAGGCCATTGGTGTCGATAACCAGTTCCTGTTCTTCCGGTGCTTCATAAGGTGCGGAAATGCCGGTGAATTCTGGAATGTCGCCGGCCCGCGCTTTTTGGTACAGGCCCTTTGGGTCACGGCTTTCGCACGTCTCAAGCGAGGCCTTTACATAAACTTCATGGAACGCACCTTCTGCACGACGCTCAACTGCTTCGCGCGCGCGCACGCGGTCCGAACGGTAGGGCGAAATAAAGGCGGTGAGAACGATAAAGCCGGCATCGGCAAAGAGCGCCGCGACCTCACCGACGCGGCGAATATTTTCCGCCCGGTCTTCCGGCGAGAAACTTAGGTTTGCGTTGAGCCCGCCGCGCACATTGTCGCCGTCGAGCACATAGACTTGGTAGCCCTTCTGGAAGAGCTGCTTTTCCGCTTCCAGCGCGATCGTGGTTTTGCCCGAGCCGGAGAGCCCGGTGAACCATAAAACGCCGCCCTTGTGGCCGTTGCGCTGGCGCCGCGCGGCATGGGAAATGCCGTAATCGACAGCCGTGATGTTGCTCGATTTGCCGGTGATGAGTTGGCGCTGATCGGGATAACCGCGCATCGAGATAATGCCGCCGCCGGCGATATCGTAGCCATCGACGAGGACGAAACGGCCGCTGCGTTGGTTGTTGCCAAACTCGTCCAAAGCCAGCATGGCGCGGCTGCGCAAAACGACCTCACCGACACCGTTGCGCTCGATCGACGCGTTGCCGGAAGCAGCTTCGGTCATGGCGAGATCGTCGATATCAATAATGCGGTCGATCGACTGCACCGTCACCGGCGCCTCAAGCGTGCCGAGCTTGAGCTTGTATTGTTTGCCCGTGGTGAGCGGCTCGCGGCCGAGCCAGAACAGGTGGCCGCGGAAGACGTTCGATTCGAGCGGCGGCTGGACAACATGGCTGATCATCTCGCCACGCTCGACAAAAATCTGCTCGTCCAATATCAGCCCGACCGATTGACTGGCCTCGGCGCTGGCACGGCCATCCGAATCCGGCCAGCTTTCAATCCGTTGCAGCCGCGCGCGTTTGTTGGAGGGCGAGAACAGCAGCTCATCGCCGACCTTCAATTTACCCGATTCGATCCGCCCGGCGATGATCCGGCGGTCGTCAAAATGATAGACATCCTGCACCGGCATGCGGAGCGCCGCCTCGGAATCGGCCTCCGGCAACTGGATGGCGTCGAGCGCCTCGGTCACGGTTGGCCCGTCATACCAAGGGCTTCTCTCAGACCGAATATCTATATTGTCGCCGTCGCGCGCCGAGACCGGAACGACGTGGCTCGGCGTGATACCGAGCTCGGCGAGATAATCGCGCATGTCGGCTTCGACGGCGGCAAAACGCGCCGCGTCGAAATTGACCGCATCCATTTTGTTGACCGCGATGACGATGCGGCTGAGGCCGAGCAGATGGAGGAAGTAGGCATGCCGGCGCGACTGCTCGCGCACGCCTTCGCCGGCATCGATAACCAGCAGCGCCGCCGCGCAGGACGCCGCACCGCTCACCATGTTCTTGACGAACTCGCGGTGGCCCGGCGCATCGACAATCACATAATCGCGCTTTTTGGTGCTGAACCAGATATGCGCGGCATCGATGGTAATTGCCTGATCGCGCTCGGCCTGGAAGGCATCCATGACAAAGGCCCACTCGAAAGCCATGCCACGCCGTTCGCACATCTTCTCAATCGCCTCGACCTTGCCGTCCGGCAGCGTGCCGGTATCGTGCAGCAGGCGGCCGACCAGGGTGGATTTGCCGTGATCGACATGGCCGACAATGGCGATATCGAGGCGCTGGCCGGAACGCGCGCCGGCCTCCTCGGCACTGTCGGTGAAAATTTCAAACTTGCGCGGTGTCTTGCTCATCTCGCGCCCCTACATATATCCGTCGGCGCGCAGGCGCTCGAACGAATCTTCCGCTTCGTGATCCATCGCGCGCCCGGCGCGCTCGGCTTCTGTCGTCACCCTGAGCTCGGCGATAATCTCGTCAATGGTCAGCGCCTCGCTAACGATCGGCGAGGTGATATCTTCATCGCCGAGCGAGCGGTAGCGCTTGCCGTCGCGCGCGAAATAGAGCGACACGGTTGGGATATTCTCGCGCTGGGTATAAAGCCAGACATCGATTTCAGACCAATGCAGCAGCGGATGGACCCGGACATGGGTGCCGGGCGGAAAATCGGTCTTGAACTGATCCCAGAATTCCGGCGGCTGATCGCGGAAATGCCACTGCCCGGTTTCGCCGCGCGGGCTAAACACCCGCTCCTTGGCGCGCGTGCTCTCCTCGTCGCGCCGGATGCCGGCAAAAACACCGGTATAGCCTTCGCGCGCCAGCAGGGCTTTCAGGCCCTCGGTCTTGCGCGCGGCGGCGCGTGCCGCCGGCGGCAGGGTGGGATCCGTCTCTTCAATCGGCGGGCACAGGCCGGTGACCAGATTGAGATCCCATTCCTTACTGTAGTGGTCGCGAAATTCGTACATTTCGGCGAATTTCTTTTCGGTATCGACATGCACCACCGGAAACGGCACATGGCCATAGAAAGCCTTGCGGGCAAGCCACAGCATGACGTTGGAATCTTTGCCAAGCGACCACAGCATGCCCAAACGCTCGAGCCGGTTATAGGCCTCGCGGATAATGTAAATGCTTTGGCTCTCGAGAGTTTCCAGATGATCAAGCATTATATTCACACCTTAATTTCGGTAATTAATTAATTATCCAGATTTGCGCTGCCTTTTAATACCCTTTCGGCACATAGTCAAACCTTTCCATCTGCTCGCGGTGCACTTCGATCACACGGCGCACTTGCGCCGCGCTCAACTGCTTGCGCCAGCCGCCGGACTTGCCGGCGCGGAAAAAATTCTTCTGTACCGGCGTGCGCTCGACGAAGCCGGTTTGATCCTCCAAATCGCGCAATACTTTGAACGAGGAGAATTCAATTGCCCGGCTCAACCGGTCTTGATCCGGCGGAAGACCCAGGAAACCAACAATCGCACCAAAGGTTGCAAGCGGCTCTGATACCATGTCTTCATAGCGCGCGATATGCAGCGCCGGATGCGTGACCTCCGTCCAGCTCGCAACATGGCTCGACCAGTCACTGTGATGTTCAGGCACGTTTTTATCGGTTGCCGGAGACTCGAAGCCGTGTTCGGCCAAGAGAGCAATAACATCATCCACCTTCTGGCCGAGATGATCGGCATAGGAAAGCACAACATCGAGCGGATTGCGCACCAGATATATCACACCGGCAGTAACGGCCCGGGTGATCATCGGCACGCCCGCTACCTGAACCAGTGCATTGTGGGTTTTCACCAGGGCGGAATCAGCGGTGCATTCGGCAATTCGCGCATGCGCTTGCGGGCGCAACCGGGCCAGATCCGCCTGGCTGAATTCGGTGGCGGGACGCGGATCAATTTCCGTAAACCAGCGCGCGATGCTATCGCCCGTGGTCAGCGCCGACATTTTGTTGATGTCCACCGGCTCTTGCGCGTCCGTCATATAGGTGACGAGAAACGCGCGCAACCAGGTGTTGCCGGATTTCGGATAGGAGGCGAGCCAAAGGATATTACCCATGAATTCGTTCGCAAATATTCAAGCGCCGGCGGGCCCGCCGCGCGATTTGACCCAAAACTGATACATGCCAATAAACATATTGGTTTCGTCCGCCTCAAAGTGGTGCCAATTGTCGAGATTGACGGCGCCGGGATCCTCGGGAAAACGCGCCCAGTAGCGATCGATCAAGGTGTGGTCGCTCAACTCGAATCCCATGAATTCAAGATTTAGCGCGTCCAGGCACGTGCCGATCTCAGGCAGCGTAAAGCGATGTTCCTCGGCATTGAAGAATAAACCGCGGCATTCCGAAAGGGTGAAAAAATCGCGGAGCGCCATGAGCCGCTTCAATGGCGCTGCGTCGGGCATGGCGAAAACTTGATGACGAAATTCTCGAATACGCTCCGCCGGATCGCCGCCACCCGCCTGCAACTCCGCGCCTTGGCGAACAATTTCGGCCCGGGCCAATTCGCTGTAGAGGCCGATCTTCATGACCCCGCCCGGCTTCAGCAAATCGCGTAAGATCTGCCATCCCGCCATCGGCTCCGCCATATGGTGCAGCACGCCAATACAATCGATCATGTCAAACCGTCGATCGCTCCCCGCCATTGCCAAAATATCGCCATGCAGCCATTCGATCCGGTCTACGCCCAACTCGCTTGCTTTACGCTTGCCATAAGCCAGGCCGGCGAGATTTAAATCCATCGCCACCACCCGCGCGTTGCGGTAACGCAGTGCCGACGCGACGGCTTGCGCGCCCGTGCCGCAGCCGGCGACCAGCATGTCGGGCTCTGGAGAAATGCTCAGACCTTCCATATTTGCGTAGGGCAATATCGCGCCGAGCACCGCGCCCAACGGCTTTGCGCTCAGCCGCGTTACACTGGTCCAGCGTGGATAGGGCAATGGCGCATCCTTACCGAGCCCCTGGCGTGGCGCTTCATCGCCGCTCTCAATGAGCTCACGAATGCTGCCCGCCAACACGCGCTCCGCCGCCGGTTCGCGAATTTGCTGGCGTATCAAGTGGCCAAAGGAATCATCCCGCGAAGCGCTTTCATGAGCCTCCAGAATGTCACTTTCCGCCAATCCGCCCAACGGGCGGTAGCAGGCGAATAGCGCGATTGTGGCGCGCGGCGGCTGTTCCTCGGGCTGGCGCAAGCGATTATCGATTTGCGTCTGCAAATCCGCTACCTGCGCCGCCTCATCGGCGCTTTCCAGGTAGACATAATCATTGAGAAAGCACTGGCGCGCCAAGGCACAGATGAAATCAAGCGTCACCTTGTTCATCTGCTCCGGCAGGCGGCCCGCCACGGCCAACGCCAAGAGGCTCTTGCGAATGGCAGTGAATAGAATTTCGAGCGGGCCATCCACCAACGGATTGCGCACCAACAGGAGATTGGCAATGCCGCTACTGAGCGGTGCGAGAATTTCGCCCTTCTGCACCTCGGTTGCGCTGAGAGAGAAATCCCCCTGCCGCGCCGATTCGCTCAAGGACATCACTTGTTGAGCATTTCGCAACAAACGCGCGGCGGGCCCGCTCAGGGGCAGGTGATTAATCCCCTCAATTTTCAGACACCGTTCCAGGTCATTCCATAATTGCGCATTCGCCGATAAATAAGCCGCCCCGCTCAAGCTATCGGCAAAAGACTGGGCGCGGTCCATATTATCGGGATCGATATCGAGGGCCCGGCGAAAACAGGAAATGGACTCTCCCCAATTTTCAAGCCGCCGTAAAACCGAGCCAAGATTCATATGCGCCGCAGCATTGAGCGGATCAAGTTCAGTGACGCGCTGCAAAAGACGACGCGCCTCCTCCAGCCGTCCCTGATTGCGATAAATAACGGCGAGATCAATGAGCGAATTGGCGTTGTCCGGATCCAGATCCAGCGCCCGTTTAAATTCGGATGCCGCCTCCGCGTGGGCGCCCCTGGCATACAACACAGCGCCCAAATTGGTGCGCGCATTCACATCGTCGGGCTCCAGCGCCACCGCCTCACGCAAAATATTCTCGGCCTCTGCCGCCTCGCCTAATTCCAGCAACAGCCCGCCCAGCGTTATGAGCGCCGCGCCATATTGCGGCGCGAGCGCCACCGCCGCCCGCGCTTCGCTGGTAGCCTCTTCCAGCCGCCCGCGCGCTTTCAAGGAAATTGCAAAATTATTCAACGCCGGGGCATATCTGGGATTGTTCTCGAGCGCCTGATGAATATGCGCCTCGGCCGCCTCAAGCTGTTCGGGCGTTGCCAGTAGAATTGCCGCGATGGCGTTGTGCGCTTCAAAATTTCGCGGCTCCAGCGCGACCGCCCGGCGGAAAGCGGTGAGCGCCTTTTGCCCATCGCCCTGGGCACGCTGGGCCAAGCCGAGATTGTAATGCGCCTGACTGTTTTTCGGATGAACGGCGATCGAGCGTTCAAACAATTCGATTGCTTCATCGCCGCGCCCGGTTTGCATTTTACTGACGCCCAGGAACTGCAGCGCATCGGCATGGCGCGGCTCGCGCGTGAGGACGGATTGATAAGCCGCCATTGCCTGATCGATGCGGCCTTCACGATGAAAGCCGACAGCGCGCTGCATCATATCGCGCAATTCCGGATCGGTGCTGCCCGGGGGAGCGCCGCGTGCTTGCGCCTCCTGACCGCGGCGCTCTTTTCTGTTCATTTGTTCTCCGTTACCCAGCCAAAAGGTTTGGTGGTTTTCCGCCCGCCGGGTCGTAATTTGGCCCGAGAGTGCGGCGAAGTCACGCGCCCAATTCAGAAGCCGTCCGGAATATAACTGAATCGCTCCATTTGCTCCCCATGGGCCGCAATGATGCGGCGCACTTGATCGGCGCTTAGCACATCGCGCCATTGATCCGACGTGCCGGCACGCAACAACTTTCCCGCTGACGCAGATTCCCCCTCCACGCCCGCTTCTTTTTCGCGCAAGGAAAGTTCGGCAAAGGAAGCAAAATGGATTGCCCGGGCCAGGCGCTCGCCCGGTGTATCGAAACCGAGAAACGTGGCCAACGGGCCAAAGGCATTTTCCGGCGCCAACAACATATCCTCATAGCGCAAGAGATGAAGGCCAGCATGGCGCTGGTAGGTCCAACTGAGAACATGGGTGGACCAACTGCCATGACACTCATAGGCAAATTGATCGCTGTTCTTCGATAAATATTCCGTCTCCAGCCGCGTGATTGCCTGGTCGATGGATTGCCCCTGCGCGGCAGCCAAGGAGACGGCAAGGTCGAGCGGATTGCGGACGAGATAAATTGCCGCCGCCGTGTACTCCATGGTGATGGTTGGCGCGCCGCCGCTCTCCGCCAGTGCTGCGCGGGTACTGGCGAATACGTTGTCGGAGCGCAATTCGGTGATCGCCTTGTGCGCCGCGCCGCGGCGTCCAGCCGCCTCCTGCCAGGTCCATTCGCTGAGCGGGCGGGCCCCTGGTGTCATAAAGTGAATCGCGGCGGATTCCGATGCGCAAAACCCGCTAATCTCTTCGCGATTAGGGGTATGGCGCGCATCGCTCAACAAATTATGGAGGAAGGATTGCAGCCAGATATTGCCTGACCTGGGATAGGAAGCCAGCCAGATGATATTGCCCATTTTCGTGCCTGTTGCTGGAATTTAATTATACGGGATTATAGCGGCCCGGGCACCGCTAGGCGATTGCTTCAGGTGGTAAATTGTCGATCAGCGGCTTTAATTGATCCTCATAGTGCCGCCAGCGCCCGACGGAACTGGCATAAATCGGCTGACGCACTTGCGCACTGCTGGCGGTGAATACCGGGCGCTCGGAGCGGTGAAATTCAAGACAATCCGGATGCCAGTCGAGGCCGCAAAAATCCAGCAGGCGGCGCGCCTCGCCAGCCAAATCGGCGACCACGGCTTCATATTGGATGTCGTAAATTGGCAGCGGAAGAACACGCTTCCAATGGGCCATCAATTCTTCATAAAGACCGTAACAAATGCCAAGTTCGCCAAGCTCATAGCTCCACTCCTGGCCCTCGGTAAAATCCGTGGTGAAGCAGGACACGCAAACATCCAAGGCATCACGGCGGCAGTGAACGATGCGGGCGTTAGGAAACAGCAGAGAAATAAAGCCCAAATAGTGAAAATTTCCAGGCATCTTGTCACTAATGTAGGGTTCGTCCCCCGCTCGACCGAGCCGCGCCATATAGAGTTTTGCAGCGCGCGCCCAATCCGAATCGTCAAGACCGAGCAAAGCCGATGGAAACTTGCCGCCCGCATCAGACCATTCGGTAACGCCGAGCGCGATATCGGCGATATGAGGCAACTCGCCCAAACCGGTAACCAGCGGGTGGCTTGCCAGAATTTGCTCGGCCAGCGTCGTGCCCGAGCGCGGCATGCCAACAACGAAAATCGGCGTCGGCCCTTCGACCGGCCGGTGCAGGCGGCTTTCAAAAAGAGTTGTATCAAAAACCGCCTGATAACCGGCGAATTGTTTCCGGCTTGCCGCAATATTGAATTTCGTCGATTTTCGCCGCAGCCGTGCCCCTTCAATCCAGTGCGTCATGGCAGCATCATGGTTGCCACGATCGTCCGCCACCTTTCCTGCGGCGTAGAGAAGGCGGGCGCGCTCGCCGTCGCTCCAGCCCCGTTCGGCAAGGGCGGCATGCAAATCATCGGAAAACGTATCACCGGCGTCGACACGCCGCGAATAGGCGTAGTTTTCATACGCCTCGGCAAGCCGCCCATTCAGTGTGATGGCCTCGCGAAAATGGAAAATTGCTTCCTCAATCCTCCCGTTTGCCAACAATGTGCGGCCGAAATTCAAATGTCCCGTGGCGGAAGACGGCTCGAGCCGCACGGCAGTCTCGCCGCATCGCAACGCATCGTCGATGCGGCCGAGAAAATGCATCGCCTGACCCAAATAAACATAAGCTTCGGCAAATTCTTCGTCCAAATCGATGGCCTGCTCATAGTGCGTTATAGCGTTCTCACGCTTTCCCTCCTGCCAATATAACGAGCCCAGATTCATATGCGTCCGCGCTTGCTTCGGATCGAGCTCAAGCGCCCGGAGATAGTGCGTCTTTGCCTTGTCCGACTTTGACAGGCCTTCATAGGCGACCGCGAGACTGCCATGCGTGGTGGGATTGCCGTCGTCCAAACGAAGTGCGCGCTTGAGCAAGGGAACAGCCTGCGCATGCTTACCGCTTTGAACTTTTAACGTGCCGTGAAACCCATATATGTCGGCATTATCAGGGGCAATTCTCGCCAATTTGGTCAGTATTTTCTCAGCCTGGCGAATTTCTCCCGTGCGTGCCAATTCGGAGGCACGCGCCCATAGCGCGTTTGCTTCCGACATGTTCGCGCTCCGCCGATGCGCTCGCTCCGTCATATCCCCATCTTACGACCAGTTTTCATGCGCCGCTATCCCAATACCTAATCGATCAAAAACTGCATAAAATCTGTCTTAGTCTCAATTATTCCGGTTTATTTAGGTATAAAAAAAGGGGGCGGCCAAAGGCCGCCCCCAAAATTTCAAGAGAAGAACGACTGCTTAGAAGTTCAACGCAGCGCTCATCTTGAATTCGGTGTAATCATTGTCCAAACCGCCTGCCGTGCCGTTGTCATATTCGCCCTTGGCAATTGCGGCACCGACGTCGATACCCGGGCCCAACACATAGGTTGCGTTAAGCTCGTAAATCTTCAGCTCGTCGGTTGTGTTGTCAGCAGCGATGTCGAGCTCGGCTTGACCATATTGCAGGCCAACGCCAAACGGACCATGCCACCAGGCAACGCCGAGGTCGAAGTCTTCACGGTCACGGCTGGAGCCGTTCGCGTTGAAGGTGGTCTGCTCGGTCTCGAGCCAACCGCCGCCAATGGACCATTCGCCAAAGCCGACGGAACCACCGATCTGGGTCGAATCGACATTGTTGTCACAAGTCTGAACAGCTGCGGTGGCGCCGCATTGCTCAACAACATAGCCTTCCCAACCAAGCATAAGACCAAGCGAGACACTGCCGAAGGTTTTATGGAATTCAGCCGAAACCGATGCGTTGTTCTGGAAGCCAGAAGCCGCATCGCCAGCGTTACCGCCATATTGACCATTATTGCCGTCTTCCGGCGAATAGCTCGCGCCGAGGCGGAAGCCGTTAAAGGTCGGCGAGTAATAGACCAGCTTGATGTTGTCTTCGTTGCCGAGACCATCATCATAGGTACGGACGTTGAAGAAACCGGCTGCGTTGCCCGGATTGGCAAAGATAAAGAACGGCGAGTTGACGCCGAAATTATAGTTGCCGCTCGGTGCAAATACCGTCATTGACTGACGTGCGCTTTCAATCTGGCCGATACGGAGTAGGCCGAAGCCACCGCTGAAGAAAACAAAGCGTTCGTCGAGAGCGGCACTACCGTTCGCCGCCGTACCGCCGCCATTGCCTTCGATGTTGGCATTGAAGCCGGCAGTGATGCCGTTATCAAGCGTCGTCTTGCCCGAAACAACAATCTCGATATCGTTGCCGAGCGTGAAGCTTTGCGCGCCTTCGGCAAACTCGCCGTCATTATCGTCTTGGCTGATCAAGCCCATGGCAGAGCGGAAATAGCCGCCGACGCCAGCTGTGATTGGCTCTTCAGCCGCCTGGGCCACACCGCCTGAAACAACGCCAGCGGCGATGAGAGCGGTCGTCCCCAATAAAAGTTTTTTCTTCATGTGTTCAATCCTCCTCCGGAGAGATATGGTTTCCCAGGTCATCGCTGGCAGGGCCAGACCGCCTGGATTGTGATCGTTTCGTTAACGCCGTGCCAACACCGGTAAATCACCTGACTTCTGGAACGTTGCGCCCGTTAAGAGCTTGTCGCTCCTTATTCGCTAGTGACCTAGTTAGTGACCTAGTTGCCGACATGGCACGTATAGCCGCCCTACATGGACAACCAGAGCCGAACCTATCCCAATTGAATCAAAGATCAAGAATTATGGGCCATGCACATTCATCATTTTCGCAACATGTGGCAATAATACCTCAGTCGGCCGTTAGACCATGTTTTTTTTGACCGTTTTAGGGCAATGCAGCAAGGTTTTGCGGATTTATGACGGTTTGTGATATGACAGGCGCGTGCGATGCTACCGAGTCGCAGCCGGCGTCTTGGTGCAGTGTATTTCGGTTCGACGCGGCGAAAAATATTGCTGACGGTAAAAGAAGAACGGGGCGATTTTGACCCAGGAAAACACCAAACAATGCAGCAAGGAAATCAGAACGGAGCAATGAGAAGGAATATCACCAAATTCATCGCCCCCGTGGTTCTGGCTTGTTTGATGACGGCACTCGCCGCCTGTCAGTACGCCGATCCCGATCAGGTTTTGGTCACCAATCCGAAAAAATCCCGCGGCGCCACCGCCAACAGCAGCGTGTTTGGCGAAGGCGGCCTTAATTTGTTCGGCCCGGGCGGCGACGATTTAGGCGGCGGCGGCGCTGGAATCGGCGTCAACAGCCATTTGTGGCGCGCTTCGCTCGATACCATATCGTTCATGCCGCTTACTTCGGCCGACCCCTTTGGCGGCGTCATCATCACCGATTGGTACGCGCCACCCGATACGCCGCGCGAGCGCTTCAAGATGACGATTTACATTCTGGCCCGCACGCTCCGGGCGGATGGTCTGCGCGTTGCCGTGTTTCGTCAGGAAAAAGGCGATCAGGGTGCCTGGGTTGATAGCGCCATCAACCCGGCCACCGTAACCAGCCTGGAAAACAAGATTTTGGAGCGCGCGCGCCAGCTCCGGACCGGTGGCATCGGCGAGTAACACGCCGTAAGTATTTATCTTTCTTACCATAATTATAAAAATGACGGCAAACCCAAGGACCCAAGCCCAGACAGCATGAGCGAGCGATACAACGCCAAGGAAATAGAGGCCAAATGGCAGGCCAGCTGGGAGGCCGAAGGCGCCTATCAGCCCGATCCAGAGTCCGAACAGCCTAAATATTACGTCCTGGAGATGTTTCCCTACCCTTCAGGCAAGATTCACATGGGCCATGTGCGCAATTACACCATGGGAGACGTGGTGGCGCGCTATAAGCGCGCGCGCGGCTATAACGTCCTCCATCCAATGGGCTGGGACGCCTTCGGCCTGCCGGCGGAAAACGCCGCCATGGAGCGCGGCGTACACCCCGGCGAGTGGACTTACAGCAACATCGCCACAATGCGCCGCCAGCTCAAATCGATGGGCCTGTCGCTCGATTGGGAGCGTGAGATCGCGACCTGCCATCCCGGTTATTATGTCCATCAACAGCGCATGTTTCTCGATTTCCTTGAGGCCGGCCTCGCCTACCGCAAGGAATCATGGGTCAATTGGGACCCGGTCGACAATACCGTGCTGGCCAATGAGCAGGTCATTGAAGGGCGCGGCTGGCGCTCTGGTGCTGTGGTCGAAAAACGCCTGCTGTCGCAATGGTTCTTTCGCATTACCGAATATGCCGAGGAGTTGCTGCAAGCGCTCGACGGGCTCGAGCGCTGGCCCGACAAAGTACGCCTGATGCAGAGCAACTGGATTGGCCGCTCGACCGGCGCACGCTTGTTTTTCCCGCTTATCGGTGGGGAGGACGGGGGGGTCGGCGCCGAAATTGTTGGTGAAAATGACGGCCCGGAAGCGGCAAAGCCGCTCGAAGTCTATACCACCCGCCCCGATACCCTGTTCGGCGCGTCATTTTGCGCCCTCTCGCCCAACCATCCGCTAAGCGCCGAATTGGCCGTGGAAAACCCGGCGATCGCGGCCTTTGCCGAACAATGCAATCTCCTGGGAACCGGCGAGGAGGCTGTCGAAAAGGCGGAAAAAATTGGTATCGATACCGGATTGCGCGCGCGCCACCCGTTTATTGAGGGACGCGAATTGCCGGTCTATGTCGCCAATTTCGTCCTCATGGATTACGGCACCGGTGCAATTTTCGGCTGCCCGGCACACGATCAGCGCGATCTCGACTTTGCCCGCAAATATGAATTGCCGGTCATTCCCGTGGTTTGCCCGGCAGACAGCAACGCCGCCGATTTCGAAATCGCCAACCTGGCCTATACCGACGATGGCAAGCTGATCAATTCGGATTTTCTCGATGGCCTTGGTATCGAGGAGGCCACAGAGACGGTTATTAAGCGCCTGCAAGCCGCTGGGCTGGGTGAAGCGACAATCAACTATAGATTGCGGGATTGGGGCATTTCCCGGCAGCGCTATTGGGGCTGCCCGATTCCAGTGGTGCATTGTTCCGATTGCGGCGTGGTGCCAGCCGCCCGGGACGATCTGCCGGTGCGTCTGCCCGACGATGTCAGCTTCGATGCGCCGGGAAATCCGCTCGACAGCCACGTTGCATGGCGCGACGTTCCCTGCCCCGCTTGCGGTGCGCCGGCGCGGCGCGATACCGACACGATGGATACCTTCGTTGATTCATCTTGGTATTACGCGCGCTTTTGTTCTCCGCGCGCGGACGAGCCGGTAACGGCGGAAGACGTCAATGCCTGGCTGCCGGTCGATCAATATATCGGCGGCGTCGAACATGCTGTGCTGCATCTTCTCTATTCGCGCTTCTTTATGCGGGCAATGAAACGCTGCGGCTATGTCACCATCGACGAGCCGTTTGCCGGCCTCTTTACCCAGGGCATGGTGTGTCACGAGACCTATCAGGACGGCGATGATAAGTGGCTCTATCCGGAAGAGGTTAAAGGCGATGACAAGGGCGGCATGGTGACCGTTGCGTCCGGAGAATCGGTTCACGTTGGCCGATCGGTTTCGATGAGCAAATCGAAACGCAATGTCGTCGATCCGGAGGAGATTATCGATTCATACGGCGCCGATACGGCGCGACTGTTTATGCTCTCCGACAGCCCGCCGGAGCGCGATTTGGAGTGGAGCGATACCGGCATCAAAGGGGCGTGGCGTTATCTCGGAACCCTGTGGCGGATGGTTTCGGAATTTACTGATTCGGACAGCGGGGAAAATGTTGCGCCCGGCGCTCCGGCAGCAGACGCGGCCGTGCCCGGTGAAAACGTGCAACGCGCAATTCACCAAGCCGTCGCGGGCGTGACCCAGGACCTGGAAAAATTTCATTTTAATCGCGCCGTGGCCCGCATCCGCCAATTGACCAATGAGCTGAGTGATTTTCGCTCCAACAAGGCGTTTAATACGGAGGTATATCTCGAGGGATTAAAAATCATTCTGCGTTTGTTAACACCGATGACGCCACACATCTGCACCGAGTTATGGCAACGCCTGGAACCGCAACAGTCGCTTTTCGCGATGCCCTGGCCCGAGGCTGAAGCAAGATATTTGCAAGAAGACAGCGTAATTTTGCCGGTGCAGGTAAACGGCAAAAAAAGAGCGACGATTGAACTCCCGAGCAACCATGACAAGGCAGCAGCTGAAAGTGCCGCATTGGCCGATGAAGGTGTGCAGCGGGCAATCGCCGGAAAGGCTGTGCGTAAGGTGATCGTCGTACCGGGCAAGATTGTAAATGTCGTTATTTAAGGCACCACGGCATCTTAGTTATTTGAGTTTTGCTGCTCTCTTTATGGTCATTGTTATTTTGGCCGCCTGCGGTTTCAGGCCGGTTCATCAGTTTAAAAACGATCAATCTATACAGCAAGATCTTTGGTCGATTAATGTCTCACCAATCGCCGGGCGGGACGGATTGGTCTTACGCAATCGTTTGTTGGAAAAGTTTTCACCATGCGGAAACACTGACGCGCCGGAATATCAGCTTTCAGTGCAGCTCACCAAAACGACTGAGGCGCTGTTAATCCAGTTGGACAACACAGCCACGCGCATTAATTTAAAGATGAATGCGGTTTTTGTTTTACTTAATTTAACGACTGAAGCCACCGTTTATAAAGGCTCGGCTTATTCCGTCGGAAGTTACAATGTTGTCGAATCTGAGTTCGCAACGGTGGCGGCGGAGAAGAACACGGCAGATCGCGTGGCGCAAGCGGTTGGGGAAGAGATTTTTGATTTGTTGGTAATTTATTTTAATGGCGCAAGCTCTTAAGGCTCTGCCCAAAGTCAGGCATCGCCAATGGTAGCTTTTAAAGCTGGCCGCGGTGAACGGGTTTGTGCGCAACCGCCGGACAATATTCGCGCCATTCTTGTTTATGGACCAAATAACGGGCTGGTCCGTGAACGTGCTAAGACGGCAGTGACCTTTGCGGTGGAAGACCTCAAAGATAGTTTTCGCCTGTGCGAATTAGATGCGCGAGATGTATCGGATGACGCCGCACGGTTAGCCGATGAACTGGCAGCATTTTCATTTGGTGGCGGACGCCGCGCCGTTTGGCTGAAGGGCGCCGGGGATAGTCTGAGCGACAATATTTCGGCAGCGCTCGATATTGATTTCGGCAACACGCTTTTCGTAATCGAGTGCGCCAATTTAAAGCCACGCTCGGCACTGCGCAAACTGTTCGACAAAGAGTCAGACCTAGCTGCCGTTCCTTGTTACGAAGATGATGACAATACGCTGCGCGATTATATTTCCGATTTTTTGGCCTCTGAAAACACCGCGATTGACCAAGACGCACTCGCTTGGCTGCTCGGTCGGTTGGGCAATGACCGTTTGCAAGTGCGGAGCGAACTCGAAAAATTGATTCTCTATTGCAGTGATTCGGGAGAAGGGGCGGAGGGAAAACAAACAAAAATCACAATTGAAGCTGTCACCGCCTGCAGTGCCGATGCCGGGCAACAGTCTCTCGATAGTCTTGCCGATGCCGTGGCGAGTGGAGAATTGGCCAATATTGATCGATATCTTGAATTAGCGTTTGATCAAGGTATTCAACCAATTGGTGCAATCAGATCGGTTACCAGGCGCTTTACTCAGCTTCATTTTGTCGTTGGGTTGACCGAGGATGGTGGATCAACGGAACAATTGATCGCCAGCTTGCGGCCACCGATATTTTTTAAATACCGCCGCGCCTTTCAAATGCAGACGGCGCTTTGGCCACTGCGACGAATTGTTCAGGCTTTGGATATTTTGACTAAGGCGGAGATTGACTGCAAAACCACCGGAATGCCGTCGACGGAAATTTGCGCCCGCGCTCTGACCCGCATTGGCGGCGCGGCACGGACCAAAAAGGGCCGCCGCTAACGTAGCTTTTTTAGCAATTCGTCCAATTGTTCCAATGTCTTATACTGAACACTCACCGACCCACCACGCTTCTTTTCAGAAATAGTCACCTTTAATCCGAGACGGACAGTGAGGGTCTCCTCAAGGTCCCTTAGGTCGGCATTCTTTTCTTTTTTCGCCTTAACCGGCTGAGAGGCGCCCTCATTTGTATCCTGCATCAGTTTTTCGGTTTGCCGGACATTGAGGTTTTCGTTGACGATCTTGTGAGCGATTTCAACGGCATTTTCAGCGCCCAGCAATACCCGCGCATGACCGGGGCTCAGTTTACCGGCGACAGTCAGATCCTTGATCTCCGCCGGCAGAGCCAGCAGACGGACCGTATTTGCGACGTGGCTGCGGCTACGCCCAACGGCGCCGGCCACTTCCTCCTGTGAGTTGCCATAATCGGAGATCAAATGCTGGTAGGCCTCCGCCTCTTCAAAAATATTGAGATCTTGGCGTTGTAGATTTTCGATCAGAGCTATTTCCAGCGCGTCCTGATCGCCAATAAAGTGAATTACAACAGGGACTTCGTGTAATCCAGCCACTTGCGCGGCGCGCCACCGGCGCTCACCCGCAATGATTTCATAATCGCCATCCGAATCCTTTGCCGGGCGCGCCAGAATTGGCTGGATAATACCCTGAGCGCTAATCGATTGCGCCAGAGACTCGATTTCAGCGCGATCAAACGTTGTGCGCGGCTGCAGACGGCCGGCGCGCAAACTGCCGATTGGTAGGACACGTGCCGCGGCCGGAGTCGTTTCGGTATTTACCCCATCCGCCCCGCCTTCACCAAGCAGAGCTGCGAGACCCGACCCTAATCCACGCATGCGTTGCGGTGTTTGACCCGATGAATCAGAGCTCATGACACTCTAACCCCCTCTCGTTTCAACATTTCGCTGGCGAGATGCGCATAAGCCTGGGCGCCAGCACAATGGAGATCATAGAGGAGAACCGGCCGGCCGAATGACGGCGCCTCCGAAACTCGTACATTTCTCGGTATGACCGTGTCGTACACCTTCTCACCAAGGTGATTTCGTACATCTTCAGCAACCTGCTCTGACAGGTTGTTTCGCTTGTCATACATGGTCAAAACAACGCCTTGAATTTGTAATACACTATTGAAAGAAGAGCGCACCCGCTCATAAATACTAAGAAGCTGACTCAGCCCTTCGAGAGCAAAAAATTCGCACTGCAAAGGCACCAGCAGCGAATCCGCCGCCGCCAGAGCATTAATCGTCAGCATGCCGAGCGCCGGCGGACAGTCGATCAATATGTAATCATAGGGCGCCCGGGTCGCTTCCAGGGAGCCACTGTCAATTTCGCTTCTGAGAGCTGTTTTAAGCAGATATTGCGGCCGCGATATTTGCGCCAGCTCATATTCAGCGCCGGCCAGCTCCACGGTCGACGGCACCAGGTCAAGGTTGGGTATTTCCGTCTTCCGCACCGTTTCGCCAAGCGGAACACCATGAATCAGGCCATAGCTGCCCGGTGGCCGGGTTTCGGGCTTAATGCCAAGACCCGTACTGGCATTGCCCTGCGGGTCCAGGTCGAGAATAAGAACACGCATACCGACGGCGGCCAGGGCCGTCGCCAGATTGATCGCTGTCGTGGTTTTGCCGACCCCGCCTTTCTGGTTGGCGACGGCAATAATGCGGCCAGACAGCCGTTCATCCAAACGGGCGCGCTCCGGCGCAACGCTGATATCTGCAACATGGTCCATTCTAATCCTCCACTTCCACTCCACCCAGGCGGCGAATATTGCGCAATCTGAGAATCGTGCCACTTGGGTCCGAAATACTGGCGATGCGCTCAAGTTCGAAGCGCCACTGCTCCCGAGCGATATTCAACTCCTCATCGACTCGGGAACCCTTGTGAAATATACAACATGTTCTGTCATACATCAAAGGATAAGCTATATCTAGGACATTCACCAATTGGGAGACGGCCCTCGCCGTAATAATTTCAGCCTTTGGTAGTTTTTGGCCCGGATCGGCCTCATCTCCGAGACGGATGTTATGGACCGTAACCATGCTGTCAGTGCGCCGTGCGACCTCTCGCAGGAAGGTGCATTTTCGTAAATTCGCCTCTATGAGATGGACATTGGCGAGGCCCATGATGGCGAGCACCAAACCGGGAAATCCGGCGCCGCTACCAAGGTCAACAAGTGCGCCATCATAGTCCGGGATCATTTCGTGAAGCTGTGCCGAGTCGACAAAATGGCGGCGCCATAAATCTCTAAGGGAATCCCTCGAGACCAGATTAATACGCGGGTTCCACTGTTTCAAAAGTTCGGCATAAAGCTCTAAACGTTCGCATGTTTCACGTGAAACATTAGCGTCGCGGGCAAAATCTTCAGATCCATAACCAGCCATTTACGTCC
>JABIXB010000250.1 GCA_018666805.1 Rhodospirillaceae bacterium
GCCGCGCCGAAGAGGCTGTCGCGGCGGGCCGCAAAGCGCTCGCGTTGCGCCCGGATATGGCTGAGTTGCACATCAATGTGGCGGCCGCGCTGAAATCGCTCGGGCAGCTGGTGGAAGCGCGCCGCGCCCTCGAGCAGGCGATCGCGTTGCAGCCCGCGTCGGCGCCGGCGCATATCAATCTCGGCAATGTGTTGCGCGCCGCCGGCCAGGCCGACGCTGCCCTCGACGCTTATGAGCTAGCCGGCGTGTTGGCGCCTGGCGATATCGCCGCCCATTCCAATCAGGGCCTGGCGCTCAAGGATTTAGGCCGCCCCGAGGACGCCCTGATTCGCTTCCGCCGGGCGTTGGCAGTTAATCCGGGAGCGGCGGAAGTGCATTTCAATCTCGGCAATACCTTGCGTGAAACCGGTGCACTCGACGCGGCGGTGGAATCGCTCAACCGCGCCGTTGCGCTCGATCCGGCGCATCTCCGCGCACGCACCAATCTCGGCGTAACGTTGCGCGATCTCGGCCGCATCGACGCGGCGATTGAAGTTTTTGACGGCGCCATCACGCTTGACGGAGAATATGCCGATGCCCAGTGGAACCGTGCGCTGGCACTTCTCCTGGCGGGCGATTTCAAGCGCGGCTGGCCGGCCTATGAATGGCGCTGGCAGGCGACCGCCATGACGCCGCGTAATTTTGAGCAACCGCTGTGGGACGGCGGGCCGCCGGAATGGCGCACAATTCTGCTTCATGCCGAGCAGGGCCTCGGCGATTGCTTGCAATTTATCCGCTATGCGCCGCTGGTGGCGGCCAAAGGCGCCAAGGTGGTGGTTGAATGCCCGGCGCCGCTGGTCGGCCTGTTGAAAGGCTGCGCCGGCGTGTCCCAGGTCGTGGCCCGGGGTGCACCGCTGCCACAGTTTAGTCTGCACGCGCCGCTGATGAGTTTGCCCGGGCTGTTGGATACACGGGGCGATAATATTCCAGCCGATATTCCCTATCTGAACGCGCGCGAATCGGCGCCGGTCGAACTCAAGGCAGCGCTCGAATCCGCGGCGCCCGAGGGCAAAAAGATAGGTGTCGTTTGGGCCGGCAATCCCGAGCATGAAAACGATCACAATCGTTCCTGCGACGCCGGCTGTTTTGCGCCGTTGGCTGAACGAAGTGATGTCTCTCTCTATAGTTTGCAGAAAGACGCAGGCCCGGGCGCGCTCGAGCAACTGCCGCAGGCAGTGGATTTGGCGCCGTTTCTGAATGATTTTTGCGCCACCGCATTTGCCGTCTCGCGACTCGATTTGATCATTACCGTCGATACCGCGCTCGCCCATCTGGCTGGCGCGCTCGGCCGTCCGGTGTGGCTGCTGCTGCCGCATGCGCCGGAATGGCGCTGGCAGCTCGAGCGCGATGACAGTCCGTGGTATCCCACCATGCGGCTTTTCCGCCAGAGCCAACCCGGCGATTGGGATGGCGTTTTCCAGCGTTTGTCGCAGGCTCTCACCGCGCTCTAAGCCAAGTTCGGTTGGACCGCCTTGTTGTTGTGATGCTAGCCTTGGCTGAACGGCGTGAGGTCTGCCGTCCAATCATGGGAGAGCAACAATGGAATTGCCGGAATTAGCCAAACAGCTGCTTGCGGGTAAGAATTTTGCCACCATCGCCACTTTGATGCCGAGCGGCGCGCCGCAGGCGAGCGTCATCTGGATTCACGTTGAGGGTGACACCATCGTCTTCAATACCGCCGAGGGCCGCGTCAAACCCAACAATATGCGGCGCGATGCGCGCGTCGCGATCGCCGTTCACAATATGGAAAATCCCTATCAGCAGGCGATGATCCAGGGCCATGTCACCGAAATGGTGCATGACGGCGCCGACGAACATATCGATGCGATGGCGAAGAAATATATGGGCGTCGACAGCTATCCCTTCCGCCAGGAAGGCGAGCGGCGCGTGATCGTCAAAATCGCCGCCGACAAAGTGGGGCTGATGGATCCCTGAGGCCGGCCGGATTCTTCCGGCGGCGGCGGGTCAGCCGTCCTTGGCGGCGCGGAACAGGTTGACGATCTGTTTGGCGATCTCGTCCACGCCGTCCTTGCCGGGGCTGTACCAGACAAGCGACCAGGCCATGGCGCCGATCACGGCGAGGCGTAGATATTTGCGGCTGATGCCCGGCCTGAGCGGCAAGGCATCGATCAGTTCACGGAAGATATCTTCGTAGCCATTGCGCTCGGCAATCATGCGCTCGCGAAGTTTTTTGGAATGGCGGTGGGGGAATTCGGTGGCGATCACGCTGCCATATTCCTTGGCCGCGTGCAGCGCCTCAAGATGCGCCGTGCACGCTGCCTCAAGACGCGACCACGGGTCGCTCTCGCGCGCGATGGCGCTTGTCACTTTGGATTTTATCCTGCGCAAGCCCTCGTCATGGACGGCGCCGAGCAGCTCTTCCTTCGACGCGAAGTGATAATACATCGAGCCCGGCAGGATTCCGGCGGCGGTCGAGATATCGCGCACCGACGTGCCTTCATAACCGGCGCGGCTGAAGCAGTTCGCTGCGGCATCCAAAATCTGATCGCGCCGATTGTCCTTGCGGCGCTTGCCCTTGGCCTCCATATGTCCCGTCCCGGCGGCAGTTTTGATTGTTTCGCCCTAGCCTAACAAATGCTCATTAGGTGGAAAAGCCTCGCGGCGCACTGCCGGCCGCTAACGGGGGCGCGTGGAAACGTCGGAGAAAGTGTGAATAGCCGTTCTGTTGCAAATAGTTGGTAGCGCTGTTCCTAAGATGCGCCGCCCGGTCCGAACGTCGCCGAGACCGTATAGCCGTCGCGCGTCAAGGTGATGAAGCGGTCGCTGCCGGCGGGTTGCCAGGCGCTCCACATGCCGTCCGGCCATTGCACGCGAATTTCCGCGTCGTCCTCGCCGCCCAGGCCGAAATGGTGCCAGCCCGATTGGCCGCTGGCATGGCCGCCGCCGATCACCACCTCCTGGCGCCAAATTTCATCCTCGGCGCGCACTTCGATCCAGGCGCCGATGGCGTTCACATTGCCGCCGCCCTGGCGCAGCGCGACCTGCAGCCAGTGGCCCGATTCATCGCTTTGATTGTGCAGGATTTCGGCGTTGGCGCGGCGGTTGACGACAACGATATCGAGCCGCCCATCGAGATCGAGATCGACCAAGGCGGCGCCCCGGCTACGATCCATGTTGCCCACGCCGGCCCTCAGGCCGACTTCCTGGAAGCTGCCGTCTTGTTGGCGCAGGAGGAGGTTGTTGGGGTCTTCGATCGCGCCTTCCTCCATCTCGTCGACATTGCCCTTAGCGATGAATAGATCCACCAGGCCGTCATTGTTGAGGTCGGCAAACTGGGCGTGCCAGGCGGTCGAGACCTTGTCCTGGTCGCTGCCGGCATAGGGCCGGGGTGCCACGACACCGGCCGAGCCGGCCATATTGACGAAGCGCGGGCCGGCTGCGGCGCCGTTGCCGAGGGTGGCCAATTTGTTGGCCATCATGTTGGTCAGAAAATATTCCGGATAGCCGTCGCCGGTGACGTCATGGGTGGCGATACCCATGCCCCAGATATTGACCGATTGCCAGCCATCTTCCGGGCTGTACAGCGCCGGTTCGCCCGCCAGATGCCAGAGCTGTTCTTCGCCCGGCGGTAAATAATAATATTGGTCATTGCTGATGCGCAGATCACGTTTGCCCGAGCGGTCCCAATCGGAAAAGAGAATTGAAAGCGCGCAGAAGCCGGGCGTGAGCGCTATTGGTGCTGCAAAACGGTCCGCCGTGGCGCCGGCCGGGCGGACGAGATAATTGTCCAGACAGGTGTTGAGCGAACTGTTGCGGTTTTGGTTGTCGGTGCCGAAGGCGGTGTGGATGGCATCCCAGACGGCGCGGTCGACGTAATTGCCGAAGGCCATTGTCGGCATCCGGTTATCGCCCTCCCAGGTGGCGCTGAACGCGGTTGTCCATTCGTTACCGCCGTTAAAACGGAGCTGCTCATCGGCGGCCTCGAAGCGGCAGTTGCCGAGGCCCCGGTAGAGTCTGTTTTCACCGATCCTGAGGACCGCCAGGTCCATCTCGCCGTCAGCGTCGAAATCGAGCGGATAGGCGCCGGTCACGGCGCGGTCGCTGGGTGCGGCGTCGCTCAAGCGGGTAAAGGAAAGGCCCTCGCCGCGCCGGCTGTCATTGCGGAATAATTGCGCCGGATTGCCGCCGCCGGCGAAGAATAAGTCCGGATCACTGTCGCCGTCACAATCAAACGCCGCCATGCCGCCGCCGGTAAAATGCTCCCATGAGCCGCCATAGACATGTTCGACGCCGGCCTCGAGAGCGACATTCTCGAAGCGCGGCTGGGCCGGGGTGAAATTGAGGTCGGTTGCCGCCGCACGCGCCACCGGCGCCAGCGAATAGGCGAAAACACCAGCAAAAACACCGGCAAAAACAATGAATAAGAAGCGGCGCAGGCGAGCGCTTGGGGCTGCCATGTCTGTCTCCAACCTGTTCAGCGGTTTACACGCTCCATGATGGCGCATTCCTCCCTGTTAGAAAAGGGTATGCGACATTAGAAAGCTATTGCGAGGGAGAGCGCGGCGCCCCGTTGCGCCACAGGTGCCGGTGCGCCAGGTGGCACAGTGGCTCGGCTAGTGGCTAGGCTGTGCGAGCGCGCGTAAAGACGCGGACCGCCAATTTGTGCAGCTTATCAATGCCGCCCGCCAATCCGTCCGGCAGGAAGATCATAAACAGCAGCACCACGATGCCAAGGCCGACATTGCGCCAATCCGAGAACTCCTTGAAGACTTCGTCGGCGGACATCAGCAATGCAGCACCGAGGAGCGGCCCCCAGAGGCGGCCAATACCGCCCACCACCAGCATCGAGATGAGGAACAGCAGCAGCGGGAAGCCGAATAGATTAATGCCGACAGCGCCGAAATGCGCGGCATAGAAGCCACCCGCGGCAGCGGTCAGGAAGGCCGAGGCGCCGAACACCAGAAGTTGGTATTTATATTGGCTGATGCCGCGTGAGCGGGCCAGTTCCTCATTGTCGCGGAGTGCGCGGAACGCCAGCCCCATGCGGCTTTGCGTAATCAGGTATGTCACGATAAGGCCGATCACCAGCAGGCCGAGCATGGTGTAGTAATCGCCTGTCATCCAATTTCGTCCGCCCAACACGGCGCGCCAGCCGAAAGAGCCGAAGTCACCTAACCCTTGCGATCCGCCGGTGAAGGACACGCAGCTCATTGGGTTTATGGCCTTGTTGAGGGCGCTGCAGGCGGCGTCGGTCTGGATCAGGACAAACATCATCTGCGAGACGGCAAGCGTCAAGAGGGCGACGTAGATGCCGCGCAATCTCAGGCAGGCGAGGCCGATCAGGAAGCTGAACAAAATTCCGCCCAGCCCGGCGATCGGGAACGAGTACCACAAATTCATTTCGAGGTAACGCCCGAGCAGCGCCGTGGAATAGGCGCCGAAGGCGAAGATGGCGACTTGCGCCAGCGAAAAAATTCCGGCTAGGCCAAACACCAGATTCCACTGGCTGACGACGGTGGCGTAGCAATACATGATCAGCACGGCGGCCAGAATAAAGCGCGGTATGCCCATAAAGGGAAAGGCGAGCGCGACCCCGAGCAGGATCGCAAAGATGACAAAATCGCGGTGTTTCCAGAATAGTGCCATGATTATTGTCTCGCCACCGTTGAGCGCCCGAAGATGCCGGCGGGCTTCCAGATCAGAGCGAGGATCACCAGGATCAATATCGCGGTGAAGCCGTATTGATCAGCGATAAGAACTTTCACGGTCGCTTCGACCATGCCGATCAGCAGGGCGGCATAGAGTGCGCCGGTGAGATTGCCGAGGCCGGCCAGCACAATCACGATAAACGCCTTCAGCATCAAGGCGCCGCCCATCAGCGGGTGAACTTCCTTGAACGAGCTGAGCATGATGCCGGAGACGCCGGCGAGCGCGCTGGCGAGAGCGAGAACAGCAATATAGACGTTGCGTACGCGCACGCCCATCAAACGTGCCGCATCGCTGTTTTGCGCCACGGCGCGGATGGCGCGGCCAAAACTGGTGCGTTTGAGAAATGCCGCCAGGATCAAGATAAGGATCAAGGCGGCGCCCCAAATGATGATGCGTTGATAGCTCACCGGCACACCGGCGACGAGGAACGAATCGGCGCCCATCGAGAGCGGCTGGGCGTAGGGTGAGGAATGAAAGAGTTCGGCCAGGAGCTTGAGCAGGCCGGCTTCCATGGCCATGCCGAGGCCAAATGTGGCGATAATGATGGTCGTTTCAAAATCGCGCTGTTTGATCATCCAATGGGCGGAAGCGAAATAAACAAACGCGCCCATCAAACCGCCGCAAATCATGGCGACAGGCGCCGCCAGGATCAGCGGAAGGCCGGCCAGTTCAGCCCACATGAGGACGAAGTAAGCGCCCAGCGTCATGATGATGCCATGCGCCATATTGAGCATGTTGAAGGCGCCCCACACCAGCACAAGGCCGACCGCCGCCAGCGCATACATGGCGCTGAAGGTGAGGCCGCTTACGATGATCTGGACGAAGAAATCCATGTCTTCAGCTACCCTCTGTCTCGAATTTGAAGCGCGCGTTCATCATTATCCACCGAGATAGGTTTCAAGTACTTGCGGGTTTGACTCCAACTCCTTGCCGCCACCGTGCCAGACAATAGTGCCGGTATCGACCAAATGAATTTGCTCCGCCAGATCGATGATCCGGCTGGCATTTTCCTCGACCAGCAGGAGTGTCCGCCCCTGCTTCTTGAGGTCTTTGATGATTTCGTAAATCTGATCGATGACGATCGGTGCGAGGCCGAGCGAAGGTTCATCCAGCATCAAAATATCGCCGCCCGCGAGCAAGCCGCGGCCGATCGCCAGCATGCGCCGTTCACCGCCTGAAAGCGTGCGCGCCATTTGCGAGGTACGTTCCTTAAGGCGCGGCAGCAGGGTGTAGATTTCCTCGACATTCTGCTCGAATTTGGCGCTCGCTTGCTTGAGATAGGCGCCCATGCGCAAATTGTCGTATACCGACATCTCGGGAAACAGCATGTCGCCTTGCGGAATCATCACCACGCCGCGCGAGACGATTTTTTCCGCTTCCATGCCATCAATGCGCTGGCCGTCAAAGGTAATCGTCCCCTTGGTCGGCTTCACGAGACCGGAAATACAGCGCAGCAGCGTCGTCTTACCGTGGCCGTTCGGCCCCAACAGGGTGATCAACTGACCCTTCGGCACGTCGAAAGTAATATCATTGAGGACGTTCTGCCCTTCATAGCCTGCATGCAGGCCTTCAACCTGAAGGAGCGCATCAGCCATTTTGAGCCCTATTTTTCATCATGTGCTGCAAGCGGTCGGCGGTGCCTTCGCCGAGATAGACTTCCACCACCTTGCGGTCATTGAGAAGCCCTTCACTGTCACCTTCGTAAATTTTCTCGCCATGGTGCAAGATCACGACGCGTTTCGAGAGCTGCAACAGGAAACGCATCACATGCTCAATCAGGATGATGGTGACGCCTTCCTTGATCAGGCCCTGAACGATCTCCATGACATCGTCGACCTCGTGCGGATTGAGGCCGCCCACCGGTTCGTCGATTAAGAGGAGTTTCGGTTCGGTCGCAAGTGCGCCGGCCAACATCAATAATTTGCGGTCAAGCACCGGCAGATCGCGCACGACCATATCGGCCTTGTCTTGCAGATTACACAGCACAAGCGCTCTCTCGACCCGTTCGCGCATTTCGCGATTATAGGTCATACGCGGAAACCAGCCTTTGTCGCCAAGCCCAAAGGCGGCGCCAACAAGCGTATTTTCCTCAATCGACATGGATTCGAAACCCGCATTGAGTTGGAAGGTGCGGGAGATGCCGAGGTGGCAAATTGCATCGGGCTTCTTGGTTGCGATCGGGGTTCCGTTAAGGGCGATATCGCCGCTCGTCGCCGGGCTGATACCCGATATCACATCAAGGAAAGTCGTTTTGCCGGCACCGTTGGGGCCGCCAATACCAATTACGTCGCCTGGAAAAACATCCAGGTCGAAATCGTTAACCGCCGCCAGCCCGCCGAAATATTTGAAAACATTTCGGCAGGCCAACAGCGGCTGAGTTTCTTCGTTAGACATTGGTCAGTTTAATATTCGCTGACTTCTCATTCATCCCCAGTCCTAGCCTATGACAGCCAGGGCGGGTTCATCCATTCGGCGCTGGCATAAGGCTCCGGCGCCACAAAGACCACATCCTTGGTCCAATCCTGGCACTGCATGATCAATGTCGGCATGCCGAGCGAGGTATCATTGGTTTCCGCCGGATACGGTTGCGCGGCCTGGCCCCACATATATTTGATGGAGCCGACAACGCCACGATAAATCTGCTCGCGCAGGAAGTGGCAGACCTTCTTGTTCTGCTCGATGCCGTCATACGGATCGCCGCTGCCACCGGCACGCGCGGCCGCGATGGCCCACGTGAAGTAGGAGTCATAAGTCTGACCCGCGGCGGACGGCGACGCGTCGGCGCCGTATTTGTCGCGTATCTTCTTGTAGAAGGCGAGACCGATCTCATCCTGCAATGCGCCAATCGTGGTCGAGCAGAACACGCCATGACCGGTTTCCTTAACGATGTCGAGGAAAGCGCGGAGCTGCAGGGCGTACTGCACATAGACCAGGCTGTTGGTCGGATTTTCGGCGAAGCCCGTTACCAGACCGGTTTGATCCGACGGCAGGCCATGAGTTGCCACGATGATGGCGGGCTCTTCGGAGCGCGATTTCACCAACGAGGGGCCCCAGTCATCGACCGGCTGGGTGACGATATCGTCGATCGCCAAGTCCCAACCAAATTGCGGCGCCGTATCACGGATGCCGCTGGCGATGGTGATGGCATAGTCGATCGAGCCGGAGAACAACGCGATCTTGTTGTTCGGGCGTTTCCATTTGCCGGTGCGCTCGAGCTCATCCAGGAAGTAGATCAGGCCCGGGCCGTAATAATACTCGGACGGATCATCCTGGAAGATGCAGTAGTAGCGGTCAGGATTGTCGCGCACGGCGAACTGATGGCCATACTGCGTGTTGTCATGCAGGTAAGGAATGCCCGCATCGGCGACGGTGTCATACTCGGCCCGCACGGACAGAGAATTATAACCGTTGATGATGGCGTGCACATTGTGCCGGTCGATCAGGCGGCGCGCGGCCGACGTCACGGTCTCGGCGGTAATTCCCTTGGTGTCTTCGAAATGCACTTCGATCGGGCGGCCAAGTACGCCGCCATATTCGTTGATCTCTTCAACAGCCAATTCGATGCCATACTGGAAGTTGCGCGCATCATCCGCGCCCCAGCCGGTAAACGGCAGCATCGCGCCGACAGGAATCGGCTTGCCGTCGGCCCGGGCGCCATTATTAAGCGCGACCAGTGTATTGGCGCCGGCGACACCGAGGGCGCCGATAGCGACGGAGCCGGCCGTGGACATGAAGCCACGCCGCGTCGGGTTGAGGATATCCAGGGCGCCTGTGCCCTTCATTTCCTCGTCAAATTTCTGTTTTTTCGTCTGATTTTTACTGTTGTACCATTGCATACGGAACCTCCCGTTGGTCGGTTGCACTCATCCCGCCCTCTCCGAAGGTCCGGCGGCGGTGTTTCGAGGCACATGCCACTGTGCATGGCGCAAACGCACCATGCAGGCCGATGGCCAGCACCTCAATGGCGCTATCCTGTATCATTAGAAACAAAATATCCAGAACGCGTTTACGGTTTTTTTGGTTGAAGTGAAGATAAATTGCTTGACGTTCAGGAAACACAATTCACAGATTCGCAAACGGCTCCAGTGAATTGAGATAGCCGAGCACATGTTCCAATGGCTCGACATCGCAGTATTTCATGTCGAGGTCGAACAGATTCCACTCGATGGCGGCCGGCACCCGGTCGCCGATACACTCCCTCACCACCACACTGCGGAAGCCTTCGCCGAGCGCGTCCTCGACCGTGTGGCGCACGCAGCCGGCCATGGTGACGCCGGTGCAGATCAGCGTATCGATGCGCCCGGCGCGCAAAATTCCCGCCAAGTGCGTGCCGGCAAAGGCGCTCGGGCGTTTCTTGATGATCAGCGTATCGATACCGTCCTCGGGCGCGATGCGCGAATCGATCTCGGTCGCCGGCGTGCCCAGCATGAGATCCTCGAACGGCGTTTTGAGCGGAAAGGCGCCCATGTCGAAGCGGCTGCAGAATGCCGTGCTGGTATAGATAATCGGCACACGCTTGGCCCGTGCCGCTTCATTCAGGCGCTGCACGCCGGGAATTATCTGCTCGTCCATGTCGTTGCAGGAAAAGCGGTAGCCCGGCCGGGTCCAGGCGTTGGCCAGGTCGATATTAAGTATCGCCGGGCGTTCGCCGAAGCCGCTGCGCTGGTTCCAGCCGCGTTTTTGGTAAAGATCCGAATCGGCGGCGAAAATCGTATCGAGCGCCGCCCTGACATCCTTGTCGACCGCCATTTTTTTGTCCCCTTTGCCGTGGACGTGAAAGCTAGCGCATATATCATGCTGGATGAATAGACGCGTTGTGGGAGAGAGCAACATGAATGATCTCGATCTATGCTATATGAGCGCCGGCGAGGCGCTGGCAGCGTTCCGCGCCAAATCGCTTTCTCCGGTCGAGCTGATGCAGGCTGTCATTGCCCGTTGCGAATCGGTCAATCCCAGCCTCAACGCCTTCACCTACACATTCTTCGAGCGAGCGCTCGAGCAGGCCGGGGCGGCGGAGAAGCGTTACGCCGCGGGCGAGGCGCGCGCTTTGGAAGGATTGCCGCTGGCGATCAAGGATTTTCATGCCGTTGCCGGCGAGGTCACCACGCTCGGCTCCAAAATTTTCGAGCATAACCGGCCGGAGAACACCGCCCCCACCGTTGCCCGCCTGCTTGATGCCGGTGCGATCATGCATTGCCGCAGCACCACGCCGGAATTTGCCCACTCGCCGGCGACTCATTCACCGCTCTGGGGGGTGACGCGCAATGCGTGGAATTTGGACTATACGCCGGGCGGCTCGTCGGGTGGCGCCGGGGCGGCGCTCGCCGCCGGCATGACCTTCCTCGCCGATGGCACCGACGCCGGCGGCTCGGTGCGCATTCCGGCTTCGGCCAGCGGCGTCGTCGGCTACAAGGCGCCGTTCGGGCGCAACCCGCTCGACCGCGACCACCCGCTCGAAAGCCTGCTTCATTATGGGCCGATGACGCGTTGCGTCGGCGATGCGGCGTTGATGCAAAACGTCATGTCGGGCGCGCACCCGGAAGATATGTGTTCGCTGCGCGAGGACATGGTGATCCCTGAGCGGCCGGGTGGCATCAAGGGCTGGAAGATCGCCCTTTCGATGGATCTCGGCTTTTTCGAGGTCGCGCCCGAGGTGCGCGAGAAAACCCTGGCCGCGGCCGAGGCGTTCCGCGCACTCGGCTGCGAGGTCGAGGAAGTGGCGCTCGATTGGAGCTACGATATCCATGATCCCTATTTGCAATATTGGGAAGGCATGGCGGCCACCACCCTGGCGCAATATCTGCCGGAGTGGCGCGATCGGATGGATCCCTACATGGCCGGTATTATAGAGAATGGCGCCGGCCACACGGCGGCGACGCAATATCAATGCAATCTGGTGCGCGGCCAGATGTATCAGGCGTTGGCGCCGATCTTCGAGCGCTACGATGTCATGATCTGTCCGGCGCTCTCGGTGCCGTCGGTCAAGGCCGAGCATGATCTCGCCGACCCAAATTTCGAGATCAACGGCGAGCCGACCGAGGCTTATCTCGGCTGGAACATGTGCTATCCCTTCAACATGGTCAGCCAATGCCCGGTGATGTGCGTGCCGAACGGCTTTTGCCCCGAGACCGGCGTGCCGATCGGCCTGCAAATTGTTGGGCGCACGTTCGACGATCTCAGCGTCTTCCGCGCCGCCACCGCTTTTGAGGCGGTACGATCCCCGCTCTATGACAAACACGGCGCACGCCCCGAACTCTAGGCAATCCCACTTGAATATTCCGGCATCATTCGGACACTTGGCTTGCGGCGCCCCTGGCGGGGCCGCGCGGGAGGCGGCGGCATGATATTTGAAGAACCGAAATTCAACCCCGGCGGGGACCGGTTCATCGAAATGGAACTGGGCGATGAGATGAGTTTCGATCTCAATTTTCTCGTCCACAGCGTCTCGGGCTTGATTCGCGAGAGCCGGACGAAAGGCATTATCGAGATTGTGCCCGAGCTCACCTCGATCATGATCAGTTACGATTTCGAACAGATCGGCTATGGCGATGTGGTTCAGGAAATGACGGCCCTCTTTCACGCTCTCGGCCCGCTCGACGACCTCGAACTCGACAGCCGCATGTTCTACCTGCCGATCCATTATTTCGATGAATGGACGCGTGGCTGTTACGAAGATTACTGCGCCAAGATCTCTGAAAAGGAGTGGGATCCGCAGGTCCTGGTACGCCTCAACGGGCTCAGCGGCCTCGATCAACTGGCCCAGGTGCATTCCGGCACCGATTATTGGGTGGCGGCGCTCGGTTTCTATCCGGGGCTGGTCTCGCTCATGCCGCTCGATCCGCGCTGCCGCTTAACCGCACCCAAATACAATCCGCCGCGCACCTGGACGCACAAGGGCACGATCGGCGTCGGTGGCGCGCTGTGTTCGATTTATCCCGACGAGACACCGGGCGGCTATCAGATGATTGCCCGCACGCCGGTGCCGATTTGGGACCCGGCGCAGCGGCTGGCCGCCTTCAAGCAGAGCCTGGCCCTGTTTCGCCCCGGCGACCGGGTGCGTTTCATCCCGGCCACGCGCGACGAATATGATTATGTCGCGCGCCAGGTCGAGGCCGGCGATTACCTGCACAATGTCGCCGAATATCAGCGCTTCTCGATTCGCAACTATCACGCCTGGCTCGCCACCATCGACGAGTCGGTGCGCTTCTAGGGAGGGCGTCATGCTCGAGGTTATTAAGCCCGGCCTGGAAACCAGCGTGCAGGATCTGCCCGGCCGCATCGGTTATTGGGAGCAGGGCTTTCCATTTTCCGGGCCGATGGATTTTTGGTCTTTTCAGCTTGCCAATCTGCTGGTCGGCAATGCGCCAGGCGGCGCCGGCCTCGAATGCCAGTTCAGCGGCCCCACTTTGCGTTTCCAGCGTGATGCCGTGGTCGCCGTGACCGGCGCCGACATGGCGCCGGAGCTCGACGGCATGCCAGCGCCGATGTGGCGGAGTTTCACCGTCCGCGCCGGGCAAACGCTGGCGCTCGGTTTTGCCCGGCTCGGCGCGCGCTCTTATTTGGCCATCGCCGGCGGCATTGATACGCCGCCCGTGCTCGGCTCGCGCGCCACCTTCCACCAGGCCGGGATCGGCGGCATGGAGGGGCATGCGCTCAAAAAGGGGCAAGCGGTGCCGGTCGCCGAGAGCGCCGATGGCGCCGAGGGAAGAGCCGGGCGGCAGGTCATCGCCGCGCGCCGCCCGCCGCTCACGGGCGAAAAAAATTGGCAGATCGAAGTCGTTCCCGGTCCCAATGACGATTGGATCGATGAGGCCGGCCACGCGCGCTTTCTTTCGAGCGATTGGCTGCTCCAGGCGCGCAGCAACCGCACCGGCTTTCGCCTCACCGGCCCCGACTGGACATTTACCAAGCTGGCCACCGACAAGGGGCCTGAGCATGGTGAGCATCCCTCCAATATTCTCGATCACGGTTATCCGGTGGGAACCATCAATCTCTGCGGCCAGACGCCGATCATCCTGGTCAATGACGCGCCGAGCACGGGCGGCTTCATCAATCCCTACACCGTGCCGTCGGCGGTCTTCTGGAAGCTCGCCCAATCGAAGCCCAACGATGTTTACCGCTTCAAATCGATTACCCTGGAAGCGGCGCAGGATATGCGCCGCGAGATCAATCGCATATGCACGGAGGAAAGTATCGAAGCTGTTTAGCGCCCCCGCTATGTGGTGCTGATCGCTTTATAAGCCGCGATCGCCGCCTCGAAGCCGGAGCGCGGGCTGGTCAGGATCGGCACCTCAATGTCGGCGCACGCTTCCAGCGCCGGCGCCATGGAGGCCTGGGCGAGGACAATCACATCGCTCTCGAGCGCGGTCCGGTGCAGGCCATCGGCGATGATGCGGACATAATTTTCGGTATCGCCCGCCATCAGCTTGTCGCGCGCGCCGTCATAGATGACAGGCCGCAAATCGACCTCCGCGCCGGCTTCGGCGGCGGCCTGTGAAAGCAGCTCAAGCGTTGGCTCCAATGTGGTCGAAACGGTTGCCGCGACGCCGATGCGTTTGCCCATCCGGACGGCGGCCTCGGCCATCGGCCGGTCGATGCGCATGATTTTGGCTGCTGTCATGCGCGCCGCATCGTCGGCGCCGGGCCCGACGGTCGAGCAGGTGCAGAGCACCACGGCGGCGTCGTTTTCGGCCTCCGCGACGACCGCCGCCGCCGTGCGCCGACGGATGTCAGCGGTCAATTCGCCGGCCTCAAGCGCCTCCTTCAGCAAACCGTCATGCATGGCGTGGCGGATCGGAACCTCGGGCGCCAACTCCCCGGCCAGCGCGTCAAAGGCTTCGATATTGGCGGGGATGGTGTGAACCAGCGCGAGCACAGGTTTCGTCATTGCTTGTTCTCCTGAATGAATTTCGTATCAATCTCTTTTAGACCTAGTCCTTCCGCAAGTAGGCACGCAACTTTTTCGCATAAATTTAATTGAGTATCTTCCGATAAATGAATCGACTGTGATGCGGTTATCATTGAATGTCGGGAATTGTTCCGCTCGACCGGTGTTGTCGACCAGCAGAGAAGAGAATGCCTGATTTACTCTCGCCCACCATCCCCTCTTGAAAATTCACGCCATCCTCCTGACACTGAGCCATTGCAACCATCGAGCAGGTGCGCAAAGTGGCATCAACCTACCCACGCGATCTCTTCGGCTATGGCCGCACACCGCCCCAAGCCAGTTGGCCGGGCGGGGCGCGGCTCGCTTTGTCGCTGGTGCTCAATTATGAGGAGGGCGGCGAGAATAGCGTTTTGCACGGCGATGCGGGGTCGGAGCAGTTTCTCGCCGATATCGGACCGGCGCAGATAGAGCCGCTCATCGGGGCGCGGGCGTATAACACCGAATCGATGTTCGAGTATGGCTCGCGCGCCGGGTTTTGGCGTATTCATCGGCTGGTTACATCGCGCCAAGTGCCACTCACCGTTTATGGCGTTGGCATGGCGCTCGTGCGTAACCCGCCGGCGGCGCAGGCGATGGCGGCGGCGGGCTGGGAAGTGGCCAGTCATGCCTATCGCTGGACCAATTACGCGGAAATGCCGGAAGCGGAGGAGCGCGAACAGATTGGCCGCGCCATCGCCGCGATTGAGGACACCGTCGGTGAGCGGCCGGTCGGCTGGTATTGCGGGCGGGTCAGCGCCAATACGCGCCGCCTCGTGGTCGAGGAGGGCGGCTTTCTTTACGATTCGGATTCCTATGCCGATGACCTGCCCTATTGGAATTATGAGCATGGCCGTCCGCATCTGATCCTGCCCTACAGCCTCGATAACAATGATCTGCGCTTTTCCACCAACGGGGTTTTTACCGGCGAGGATTTCTTCGACTATATCCGCGATGCCTTCGACATGCTCTATGCCGAAAGCGCCGAGACGCCGAAGATGATGTCGGTCGGCCTGCATTGCCGCCTCGTCGGGCGGCCGGGGCGGATTGGTGGCCTCGCGCGCTTCTTGGATCATGTCGAGGCGCATGACGATGTCTGGATTGCGCGCCGGCGCGATATCGCCGCGCACTGGATAGCGGAACACCCGCCGGAGCCTGGAGCATGAGCGATTATCCGCGCGACATGGTTGGCTTCGGGTCCGAGCCGCCGCATGCCGATTGGCCGGGTGGGGCGCGCATCGCCATCTCGTTTGTCATCAATCACGAGGAAGGCGCGGAGAGCTGCATCCTTAATGGCGATGCCCAGTCCGAGCGCTATCTTTGCGATCTTGGGCCGGTCGAGGCGGTGCCGGTGGTTGGCGGGCGTGATCTCAATGCGGAATCGATGTTTGAATATGGCGCGCGCGCCGGTTTCTGGCGTCTCTGGCGCATCTTCACCGAGGCCAGTGTGCCGGTCACCGTCTATGGCGTCGGCATGGCGCTTGAGCGCACGCCGGAAGCGGCGGCGGCGATGATCGAGGCGGGCTGGGAAGTGGCCGGGCACGGCTATCGCTGGATCGATTACCGCGATGTTTCCGAGGAGGTTGAGCGCGCCCACTTGAAACAATGCATCGACGCCATTGCCGAAACCACCGGCGCGCGCCCGGTCGGCTGGTTCAGCGGCCGGCGCAGCATCCATACCCGCCGCCTGGTGGTCGAGGAGGGTGGCTTTCTTTACGATTCGGACGGCTATAGCGACGACCTGCCCTATTGGAATACCGATCATGGCCGGGCCCATCTGGTGGTGCCCTATAGCCGCAATAATAACGATCTCCGCTTCGCCACCGGCGGCGTCTATACCGGCGGCGATTTCTTCGCCTATTTGCGCGACAGTTTCGACACGCTTTATGCCGAGGGCGCTGATCACCCGAAGATGATGTCGATCGGCCTGCATAACCGCATCATCGGCCGCCCGGGCCGCGCCGGTGCGCTGCTGCGTTTTCTCGATCATGTGCGGAAACATGATGGCGTGTGGTTTGCCCGCCGGCGCGAGATCGCCGAGCATTGGCACCGCCGCCATCCTTATTTTGAATAACCCAACCTTTCTGGACCTGGCGCACGCGCGCCGCTACTCTCATCACAACGGCAAACAAACAGGGATAACGAGACATGGCATATGGCGCGACAAAAAACGGCCTGAACGCGGCCTTCGATGATTGGACCAACGCCCTCAATGCAGGCGATCTGAAATCCTTCTACGCTTTCTTCGACGCCCGTTCGGAAATTCTCGATGAGGATTATCCCTGGCGCATGAACAAGGAAGAATTCATCGATCATATTGGCTTCCATGCCGGCGCCACGGGAAATCCCGCGCTGTGGGAGCATTTCAAATGGATTCCGCGCGATGTCGAGGCCAAGGTGTGGCACAAACATACCGGCCAGGTGAGCGGCTTTTCGACCTTTCGCGGCAAGCCGGTCGATGCCGGCTTCCGCCAGCGCTTCATGGGCTTCACCACCAACTGGTATCACCATGGTAATACCTGGAGACTAATCAATTGGCACCAGAGCCCGCTCATGGGCCGCATCGACGGCGCCTCGCCCGGCTGAAAATAATAACAAGCTGAGGAGAATATGAGCGCATCAGACCAACGGGCCGCCTCCGAGGCGGTGGATGAAGCGCGCCTGTGGCAGCGCATGATGGACATGGCCCAATTCGGCGCAACGCCGGCGGGCGGCGTCAACCGCGCCGCTTTTTCGCCCGAGGATATCGCGGCGCGGAAACGGCTGATCGAATGGGCTGGCGAGTTCGGCTTCGCTACATCCACCGACGAGATCGGCAATCTCTATGTGCGCCGCGCCGGCACCAGCGACGAAGCGCCGGCGGTGACCGGCAGCCATCTCGACAGTCAGCCGAAAGGCGGCAAGTTCGACGGCGCTTATGGCGTTGTCGGCGGCTTCGAGGCATTGGAAGCGATCGAGCGCGCCGGCATCAAGACGCGCCGGCCGATCGAAGTGGTGGCGTGGAGCAATGAGGAGGGCGGGCGCTTTCAGCCCGGCGCCATGGGCTCGGCCATCTTCGCCGGCGATTATTTGCTCGAAGATGCGCTTAGCGCCATCGACCCCAATGGGGTCGTTTTGGCCGATGCGCTCAAGCAAACGCTCGAATCCACTCCCGGCATTGCGCGCCGCAACATGCCCTATGACATGGCCGGCTATGTCGAAGCCCATATCGAACAAGGTCCGCGCCTCGAGAATGACAATCTCACCATCGGTGTGGTGTTGGGCGTGCAGGGCCTTACCTGGTACCGCGTCGAAGTGTTCGGCGAGGAAGCCCACGCCGGCACGGCACCGCTTCAGGGCCGTAAGGACGCGCTCAAATCCGCCACCACCATGGTGTCTGCGCTGGAAGAATTGATGACCGATGACAGCGACACCGTGCGCTTCACCGTCGGGCGCTTCGAATGCGGCCCCGGCGCGCCCAGCACCGTGCCGGGCCACGTTCTCTTCACGGTCGATTTCCGCCATCCCGATCTCGCCACCTTCGTCGATCTCGGCGGGCGCATCAAAGGCGTATGCGAAGCCAATGCACGCGGCTGCGAGGTGACGGTCGAGCGCATCATCTATTCCGAACCGGTAATTTTTGACGCGGGCGTCATCGATCAGGTGCGCGGTGCGACGCAAGCGCTCGATCTTCCCTATATGGAGATGGTCTCCGGCGCCGGGCATGACGCCATGCATATCGCCGGGCTTTGCCCCGCCGGCATGATTTTTGTGCCGTGCGAAAAAGGCCTCAGCCATAACGAAGCCGAGAGCGCCAGCGCGCCCGATCTCGCCGCCGGCGCGCGCGTGCTCGCCGCCAGCCTGGTCGGGCTGGCCAACCGCTAGGGAATGGCCAAGCTCTCCGCCGATGTGGCGATTGTTGGCGCCGGCAACGCCGCCCTCTGCGCCGCCCTCGCGGCGGCGGAAAACGGCGCCGAAGTGGTGGTGCTGGAAGCCGCGCCCGAAGCCGAGCGCGGCGGCAATTCCGCTTACACGGCGGGCGCCATGCGCATCATCTATGACGGTGTCGGTGATCTGAAAAAACTGATACCCGATCTCAGCGACGAGAATATTCAAAGCACCGATTTCGGCAGCTATTCGTTCGACGATTATTTCGACGATATGGCGCGCGTCACGCAATACCGCGCCGATCCCGACCTCACCGAAACCCTGATCAACCGCAGCTTCGAAACCCTGCAATGGATGCAGCGCCAGGGCGTGCGTTTTCAGCCGAGCTATGGCCGCCAGGCGTTCAAGGTCGGCGCGCGTTTCAAATTCTGGGGCGGCCTTGCGGTCGAGGCCTGGGGCGGCGGCCCCGGTCTGGTGCAATCGCTGTTCGACGGCGCTGGGAAGGCCGGTGTGCGAGTGGTCTATGAGGCACGCGCGCGCGAACTCATGCTCGATAGCGGCCGTGTCGCCGGGGTGCGCGCCAGCTTGCGCGGCGGCGAGACACTCGACATCGCCGCCGGCGCGGTGGTGCTGGCGAGCGGCGGTTTTGAATCGAATGCCGAGATGCGCACGCGCTATCTCGGCCCCGGCTGGGATCTCGCCAAGGTGCGCGGCACGCGCCATAACATGGGCGACGGCATCCAGATGGCGCTCGATGCCGGCGCCGAGCCCTATGGCAATTGGTCGGGCTGCCACGCGGTCGGCTGGGATATGAACGCGCCTCTCTATGGCGACCTCGCCGTCGGCGACGGCTTCCAGAAGCACAGCTATCCGTTCGGCATCATGGTCAACGCCAAGGGCGAGCGCTTCCTTGATGAGGGCGCGGATTTCCGCAACTACACTTATGCGAAATATGGCCGCGAAATTCTCGCCCAGCCGGGCCAGTTCGCCTGGCAGATATTCGACGCCAAGGTGACGCATCTTCTGCGCGACGAATACCGCATCCGTGAGGTCACGCGCGTTACGGCGGACAGTGTTTCTGATCTGGCGGCCAAGCTGGAAGGCGTCGATGCCGGGGCGCTGGAACGGACGGTGGCCGCGTTCAATGCCGCCGTTGAAAGCGGCATCCCGTTCGATCCCAACATCAAGGATGGCCGCGCCACCACCGGCCTCGACGTTAGCAAATCAAACTGGGCCAACGCCCTCGATACCCCGCCATATGAGGCCTATGGCGTCACTTGCGGCGTTACCTTCACATTTGGCGGCCTGCACATCGATGGCCAGGGCCGGGTGCTCGATGTGGCGGCGGATCCGATCCCCGGCCTCTATGCGGCGGGCGAGCTGGTCGGCGGCCTGTTTTATTTCAATTATCCTGGCGGCACCGGACTCACTTCCGGCGCCGTGTTCGGACGCCTCGCCGGCAGCAGCGCGGCGGCGTCTTAACCCCAGCCTCTACTCCGCCGCTTCGCCGAACTCGGCGATATTGTCGTTCCAATGGTCGGCGGTGCGTATTTTGACCGATTCACGGAATTGCTCGGTTGATTTCGGCATCAACTCGCCGGTGCCCCAATCGACGATCACGGCGTAGCGCCTGACCATGTCCATATTGTTGATCTCGCCCTTCTGGTAGCGCGCGGCGATATCTACAGGGTCTTCGGCGAGCCAGCCGCGCCGCGCCTTGGCGATCTCGCGCCGCGCCTCTTTGGTGGCTTCCGCATCGACCTCATATTGCGCCAGGTCGATGTCGATCACCTTGAGCACCACGCCGTAATCGATCTTGGCGCGCTCGAGCGAGACATAATCATCTTCGACATCCAGCATCACCGCCGCCGGATCGCGTTCCAACGGGTCGCCGAGGCCACCGCCGCCGCCGGTCGGGCGGCTGAACATATCGCCCGATTTGATCGGCACATCGGAGAAGATCGTGCCCAGCCATTCCTTCTCGCCGGTCTCCGCGCGCTTTACCCAGAGGCCGTGCGGCAGCGACGGCAGGCCGCCCTTGATGCCCCAGACGATGGCGCGCTCGCGGTCGCAGATATAGCTGAGCACCGTATCCTCGGCCTCGCGCAGCGTGCTGGTTTTGACCACGCCGGCGCCGCCGCGGAATCTACCCGGCCCCGCCGAATCGCGCAGAATTTCGAATTCATTGGCGAGGATCGGCGAGAGCCGCTCCTGGCCCTCGATCGGCTGGGTTTGCAGGCCGGTGCCGAAGCAGGCGGTGGTGACGTTGCAGCCATCCTTGGTCGCGCGCCCACCCCAGCCGCCCGGCAGCCAATCATAAAACATGAACATCGGCTTGCCTTCATGGCGCGTATCGCGCCCGCCGGTCAGGAGATATTCGAGATTGAAGGCGCAGGCGATGGCGCGCTCGGGGATGATATCCGACCAGATCTCGTAGATCGAATTCATGATTTTCTCGAACGGCATGAGGAAGCCCGTCACCGCCACCGGCCACGGCGCATCGACAATCGAATCTTTTGGCGCGATCACATTGATCGGCCGGTAGAAGCCGGAATTGAGCGGCAGGTCGGGGAAGTAGGTCTTCATGCCGGCGACGACGCCCGAGAAGGTGGCGCCGAAAGCCGAATTATAGAGCGTGCTGATGCAACCGTGGCTGCCGGTGAAGTCGTAGGTCGCCTCGTCGCCCTTGATGGTGAGCTTGACCCGGATCGGAATCAGGCCTTCGCCCTGGCCGGGGTCGCGGTCGATATAATCGACCGTTTCCCACGAGCCGTCGGGCAACTCGGCGATGCGCTGGCGCGTCGCCTGCTCGACATAGTCCTGCACTTCCTTGAAGCCGGTGACCACGGTGTCCTTACCGTATTTATCGACCAGACGGAGGATTTCGCGCTCTGCCACACGCGTCGCTTCGGTCTGGGCGCGCATGTCGCCGATCACCGATTTGGGGTCGCGCGTGTTGGCGGCGATCATGTTGGCGACGTCCTCGCGCAGCACACCCTGATCGATGATGCGGATTGGCGTGATGCGGATGCCTTCGCGGAACATTTCCCTGGCATTGACGTCGAACGAGCCCGGCACGCTGCCGCCAACATCCGACCAATGGCCGTTCGACTGGCTGTAGGCGATGATCTCGTCGCCGACGAAAATCGGCCGGATCAGGCGCACATCGTTGAAATGCGTGCCGCCGGCATAGGGATCGTTGATCATGAAAACGTCGCCCGGCTTCATCTCGCCCTTGAAGGCGCGGATCACATCCTTGCAGGTGTAATGCAGCGTGCCGACATGGACGGCGATATCCTGATTGCCCTGGGCAATGGAATCGCCGTTGGCGTCGTTCAGCGCCGAGGAGAAATCGCGGTTATAGATGACGAAGGAATAGCAGGTCCGGAGCACCTGCTCGGCCATCTGATCGACCGTGGTGATGAAGGAGTTTTTCAGCACCTCGAAGGTGACGGGATCGAGGGTGAGACCACTTCCTGTACCTGTGCGGTTGTCACTCATTTTGAATCCTCCGAGACGTAAATTCGGATATTGAGCCATTCGTCCACTTCGACCCTGACACCGGGTGGGATCACCGTGGTCGAATCAAGCTGTTCGACAATCGCCGGGCCATTGAAGGTGGAACCGGCGCCGAGGTCTTCATGTTGATAAATCGGCGTATCCACCGGTGCGTCGAGCTCGTCGAAGGCGACCATACGGGTGGTGTTGGCGCTCGGCGTGCCGCCGGTTTTTTCGTGTTTTTGTAATTCGGCTTTTTGCGTGACGCCGATTGCGGTGAGGTTGAGGCGGAATAGATCGACGCCGGCATCGTCGCGGCGGAAGGCGTATTCGCGTTCATGGTCGCGGTGGAAGGCCTCAATTGCCTCCTCGACCGAATTAAACGGCGCGCCGACCGGGACCGTGAGCGAGCGCCATTGGCCCTCATACATCATGTCGATGGCGCGTTGCAGCAGCATGTCTTTGGCGGCGACACCCTCAGCTTCGAGCCGCTCGCGCGCCTCGTTTTCCATCTCGGCAAATTTGGCCTCGATGTCGCCGGCGTCAGCTTCGCTGGCGGATTTGAGATAGCTTTGCGCCAGATCGTGGCGGATATCGACAAGCAGGCAGCCAAGCGCCGAGGTAACGCCCGGATTGGGCGGCACGATGACGGTTGGAATGGCCAATTCCTTGGCCAGCGCCACGCCGTGCAGCGCACCGGCGCCACCAAAGGCGACAAGCGCGAAATCGCGCGGATCGTAGCCCCGGCTGATTGAAATCAAGCGCACCGCATCGGCCATATTGGCGTTGGCGACGCTGACAATCGATTTGGCGGCATCATCCATGCTCATGCCGAGCGGCTCGGCAACGCCGGTTTTGACCGCGGTTTCTGCGGCACCCCGGTCGAGCGTAATATTGCCGCCGGCGAGCGAGGTGCCGAGCCGGCCCAAGGCGACATTGGCGTCGGTGTTGGTCGGCACGTCATTGCCGCGGCCATAGCAGGCCGGGCCCGGATCGGCGCCGGCCGATTGCGGGCCGTTATGCAATGCGCCAACATCGTCGATCCAGGCGAGCGAGCCGCCGCCGGCGCCGATGGTAAGCACTTCGATACTGGGGAAGCGGATCGGATGGCCGAACTCAATGCCCCAATCCTTGGTGACGCGCGACTGCCCGCCATAGACCAGCGACACGTCGCAGCTTGTGCCGCCCATATCGAGGCCGATCGAATTTTCGTAGCCGCACAGCATGGCGATATGGCGGCTGGCGATGGCGCCGGCAGCGATGCCGGAGCCGGCCAGACGCCCGGCGAAGCGCGCAGCCGTGGCCGGCGTCATTACGCCGCCGCCGGAATGGAGCAACAACAGGTCGCTGGCGTAGCCGCCTTCTTTCAGTTGCTCGCTCATGCGCTGGACATAGCGCCCGATCACCGGGCTCAAAATGGAATTGACCACCGTGGTGGAGAAGCGTTCATGCTCAAAAATCTCAGGCAGCGTGTCGCTCGAGGTGATGATATCCGCACCCGGCATTTCAGCGACCAGGATTTCGCGCAGGCGCTGCTCATGCGCCGGGTTCATATAGGAGTTCATCAGGCAGATGGCGACCGATTCCACGCCGCGCTTTTTGAGCACCCGCGCCACTTCGCGCGCCTCGTCTTCGTTGAGCGCTTCGACCACTTCGCCGGCCTGATCGATGCGCTCGCTCACCACCAGCCGGTCACGGCGGCGGATATAGGGCGGCGCCACGTCTTTATAGGTGTCCCACAGCTCTTCCTTATTGGCGCGGCGGATCTCAATCACATCGCGGAAGCCGCGCGTACACACCATGGCGGCGGGTGGCAGACGGCGCGTGATCAGCGCGTTGGTCGCCACCGTGGTGCCGTGCGAAAACAGCGAGACATCGTTGAGGTCGACCTTGGCCTCGCCGAGGCCGTTCATGGCGCCCTCCAACGGGTCGTCCGGGGTCGACGGCGTTTTGGCCACGCGGACCTTGCCGCTGGCCTCGTCCATGATGCAAATATCCGTAAATGTTCCGCCGATATCGACGGCTACCCTGAGGTTCGACACGTCTGCCCCGCTCTAGCTGGTTGTGCGTAAGGGGCCACTTTATCCGTCGCGCCCGGCAGGTCAATTGCAACTGTGGTACCAACGGGCCATAAGAATAACCCGTTGTATTGGCCCCTCAAATGCCGGGCGTTCGCATCCGCTCTCTTGGCTACCTCGCGCATGCTCGGGCGCTCATTTCCAAAAACCCTCAAGCGCCGGGCGGCCACATCCGTGACCTTGGCTTGGGCGCGCTTGGGGAAGGCGATGGGTCGGACCCATCGCCTTCCGGTATCAATTGCCCGGTTTGGCGCTCGCCCAGCGTAATGCGGCGATGGTGAGAAGACTGAGCGCGGCGAAACCGCCGACCAACGGCAACAGCGTGCCATCGAAACTCTGCCCGATCACGGTGCCGAGGATGGCGGCAATAAAAAGGCCGATGGAGCCAACGACACTGGCGCCAACGCCGGCAATATGGCCGAGTGGCTGCATTGCCATGGCATTCAGATTGCCGAACAAAATGCCGAGGCAAAAGAACATGGCGGAGAGATAAAGCATCATGCTCCAAAGTGGCGGCACGCCACCATCGGCATAGGAGATGGCAAAGAAGGCAACCGACATGACCGCCTGGGCGAGCGCCGAAAGGCGGCACAGAGTGCGCATATCGATTGTCGCCACGAGGCGGGAATTGGCGATGGTGGCGATGCCCACCGCCAGCGCCAGGCCGGAGAAATAGAACGGAAAATAATCGCCGACGGCGTAGATATCCTGGAAAATCTGCCGCGCCGAGTTGATATAGCCGAAGATCGCGCCGAACGCGAAGCCGCTGGCGATAGTATGGCCGATGGCAACACGCGTGGTGAAAGTCTCGAGCATGGCGGCGGTGATCGGGCGGAGCGCAAACGGCCGGCGTGCCTCCTTGGCCAGGGTTTCCGGCTGGCGCAGAGAGAACCAAGCCAGCACCGCCACGCCCAACAGCAATAGCAGGACAAATATGAAGCGCCACGGCGCGATAAGCAGAATCCCCTGGCCGATAAAGGGCGCGAGGATCGGTCCGGTGATAAAGACGGTAATGATGATCGACATCACGCGCGCCATGGCCGGGCCAACGAATTGATCGCGCACCAAGGCCATCGTGACAATGCGTGGCCCGGCGGCGCCGAGACCCTGCAGAAAGCGCCCGGCCAACATGGTCGGGAAATCGGTCGCCACCAGGCAAACGATGCTGCCGGCGATAAACACAGCGAGGCCGGCATAGATCGCCGGTTTGCGCCCGACGCTGTCCGACAGCGGGCCGTAAAATAATTGCCCAATCGCCATGCCGAGCACCAGCGCGGTGACGATATATTGCGTTTCGTTGGCGCTATTGAGCCCGAGGTCATTGCCGATCAGGGCGAGGGCCGGAATCATGACGTCGACTGAAAGCGCGAACACCGACATCATGAACGCCGCAAGGGCGATGAATTCGGGGCCGCGCAAAGCTGGCCGCGCGCGCGTGTTGGTCATGTCGGGGGTCGTTTTCTCAGTCTTGGTTATCCGCTGGCCTGAAGCTGGGCGCGGAAGAAGGCTACGTTTACCACCAATTCCGGTAGGAGATAATGGAATAGTTCCGTGACCGGGAGGATTTCACCCAGCGGCGCGTCCTGCCCTGCCGCCGCTTGCAATGCTTCGGCGTTAAGGCCGCCCGGATTGGGCAGGCCGTTTGCCAACGCCAGCGCGCGATCATAAACCCGGTTGGCGAGCGCCTTATGCGCCGCCGTTTGCGCCGACGGTTTGAGGTCGCCCCAGGCCAAGGCAAAAAAACTCGGCCAGCGCGCCAGGGCGCGGTAATCAGTGTTGACGAACGGCAATCCCAACGTCGCCATAATGTCGTCATAGACGGCTTGCGTCGGGCCATCGGCATGGTGGCGCTCCATCAGCAGAAAGGGCTGGGAGACATCCGGCGCGTGGCGGCCTTCGAACGCCGCCGCCGTATCGCCCGCTTGGCCGAAACTGCCGCCCAATAGCAGCGAGCGGGTCAGGGTGGCGATCATCAGGTAGGGGAAATTGCCGTGTGAGAAAATCTCGATCATGGCGCGGATATTATCGACCTCGCGCGCGCCATAGCCAGCCTCAGCAAGCCGCGCGTTGATTGCCGGCGGCCCCAAATTCTCGACCTCATCCTCGCAATAGGCGCGCAGCTCGCGCACCGCTGCAACGAAAGGCTGACTGGCGCAAAGTGGCCGCAAGCCGCGCCACAATTCACCGAAAAAGTTCGGATAGTGGGCGAAGGCCATGGTCACAACGCCCATCCACGGCACTTGCAGCACCGCTTTCATATCACCGTAGCGCGCCGCCAACTCGCCCTCGGCGGCATATTCCGGCAGCGGGCGGATGGCGGGCAGGGGGTTGGGCAAATGGCGCGGCGGGGTGCCGAGGCCGGTTGACGGATTGCCGGCAATTGTCATGTGGTCATTGTCCTTTGCGCAAGATCGTCATTGCCAGTATTGAATCCGAGAATACAATTCGCCGGCCGGGGGGAGCTGGCACTGATGCTTGTCGCAGCACAGGCGGCCATCACGTAGTTCATCAATTTACTTTAGCAGGAAACACGATATGAGCACGAAAATCGGATTCATTGGCCTTGGAACCATGGGCAAGGTGATGTCGCGCCGGCTGATGGCGGCGGGCTATCCGCTCACTGTTTGGAACCGCACCAAGGAAAGCGGCGACGAGCTGGTTGCGGAAGGCGCTACCTGGGCCAATTCACCGAAAGAAGTCGCCGCCGCGTCGGAGGTGGTGTTCACCATGACCAGCGATGCCGCTGCGTCGGAGGAAGTCATCTGCGGCCCGAACGGCGTGCTTGAAGGCGCGCATGACGGGCTGGTGGTGATCGATTCGGCGAGCATCGCGCCGGAAGCCTCGCAGGCCAACGCGGCCAGGGCCGAGGAGAAAGGCGTGGCACTCTTGGATGCGCCCGTCTCGGGCGGCCCCAAGGTGGCGGAGAACGGCGCCCTTGGCATTATGGTCGGCGGCCCGGAGGCGGGCTTTAAGATCGCCGAACCGATCCTGAATGAGCTTGGCAAAATGGTGCTTTACACCGGCGCCAGCGGCAACGGTACGACGCTCAAGCTGATCGCCAATTTGGTGATGGGCGTGACCATTCAGGCCTCCGCCGAAGCGCTCGTCCTCGCCGCCAAAATCGGTATCGATCCGCAGACCGTGATCGACATCACCTCGCTGCCCGGCACCGGTCCGCAAACCGGCGCCATGGCGACGCGCGGCCCGCGCATGATCGCGCAGAATTTCTTCCCGCCGCATTTTTCGACCAACAATATGGACAAGGATCTAACCGGCGCCATGCGGCTCGGCGAGAAATACGGCGTCTCGTTGCCGACCGTCAGCGCGTCACGGGAAATGCTGCGCGCGGTGAAATCACAAGGCAACGGCCATATCGATTCGAGCGCGGTCGTCACCGTGCTCGAAGCCATGGCCGATACCTCTGTGGCGAAGAAATAATTCACTTAAATTAGGAGAACAAGAAAATGGCAAAAACAAAATTGGTGCCGAAGAGCTGGATTCCGGCCGGCCCCTACAGCCTCGGCACCCAGCTCGGCAATCTCGCCTTCCTCTCGGGCCAGATCGCCACGGCCAATGACGGCTCGATCATCGGCGACACCGTCCAGGCGCAGACCGAAATCGTCATCGACAAGATGGTCGAGATTCTCGATGAGGCGGGTATGACGCTCGACGATGTGCTGCAGACCACCGTCTATCTGCAAACGCTCGATGATTATAACGGCATGAACGAGGTTTATTCGGCCCGCTTCAAGGAGACGTTCCCAGCCCGCGCCACGGTGCGCGCCGATCTCGCCGGCGCCGGATTGCTGGTCGAAATTTCCTGCATCGCCGGGCGCGATTAACCTCCAGCTCGCACTAAACCGGCATGAGCAAAAAACCGGTATTGATGCTGACCCATATGGCCGCCCGGGATGCGGGGCAGATTGCCGTCATCCTGGGCGATATGGGCCATCCGGTTGAGACCGCGCGCCTCAACAAGGGCGATGCGCTGCCCGAGGATATCGAAAGCTATGCCGGCTTCGCCTCGTTCGGCGGCGCGATGAGCGCCAATGACGAGCATGTCGATTTCATCCGCGATGAGATCGCCTGGATGGGCCGCGTTATGGCGGCAGACAAACCGCTGCTCGGGCTATGCCTCGGCGGCCAGCTCATGGCGCGCGCGCTTGGCGCCCGCGTCGGGCCGCATCCGGACGGGACCTATGAGTTCGGCTATTACCCGGTCACACCGATCGAGGGGTCGGGCGATTTGCAAATGGCGGCGACGCTCAATGTTTGCCTGCGCCACGGCGAGGCGTTTGAGGTACCGGATGGCGCGCAACACCTGGCCACGGGCGAAAGCTTTCCCAACATGGCCTTCCGCTACGGCGCCGCCGGCTTCGCCTTGCAGTTCCATCCCGAAGTGAATGACGAAATACTTTCCGGCTGGCACAAAGACGGGCCGCCACCGGATATAAATAATCCCGGCGCGCAAAGCGCGGACGAACAATTTGCCGGCCGGGATGCCCATGAAGAGGCGATGCATGACTGGCTACGCAAGTTTTTAACCCATTGGCTCGGCCTCGGGAGTTAAACCGTGTATAAATTGTGGTTAATTTAATTCTCAGACAATATAGCCTCTTGCGAGGGGAATATTTTAGCGGGGAGCGAGAGGCATGATTTTTCGCCAGCTTTTTCATCAGGAGACGGGCACCTATACCTATCTCCTCGCCGGCCGCAGTGGCGGCGAGGCGATGCTGATCGATCCGGTACTCGATCGTGCCGACCGTTACATGCAGCTCCTCGAAGAGCTTGACCTGAAGCTGGTCAAGGTCGTCGACACCCACGTTCATGCCGATCACATCACCGCCATGGGCGAACTGCGCGACCGCACCAAATGCGTCACCGTGATGGGCGAGGAGGCGCCGGTCGATGTCGTCTCCATGCGGGTCAAGGATGGCGATATGGTGACGATCGAGGGCGTCCAGTTGGAAACTCTCTACACGCCCGGCCACACCATCGATTCCTATTGTTTCAAAATGACCGATCGCGTGTTCACCGGCGATACCCTTCTGATCCGGGGCTCCGGGCGGACGGACTTCCAAAGCGGCAGTTCCCGCGCGGCCTATGATTCCATCTTCAGCAAACTCCTCACTCTGCCCGACAACATGCTGGTCTATCCCGGGCACGATTATAAGGGCGATACGGTCAGCACCATCGGCGAGGAGAAGGCGCATAACCCGCGCTTGCAGGTTTCAAACGCCGATGAATATGTCGCCATCATGGACAATCTCAATCTGGCCAACCCTTCCCAGATGGATGTCGCGGTGCCGGCCAATATTGCCATGGGCCTTGGCCAGAGCGATGCCGCGCATCCCGATTGGGCGCTCACGGTCGGTCAATTGATGGCCTTGCAGGAAACCAGCGACCTGGCCCTGGTCGATTTGCGCGAAGACAGCGAGCGCGCCAATTACGGCCAAATCCCTGGCTCAATTCATGCGCCGTATGGTTCTCTCGACACCCTTATCGGGCCGGGCGGCTTGTTGCGCGAAATGGCCGCCGCAGCAGACAAGCCGCTGATCTATTACTGCGCTTACGGCGAGCGCTCGGCCATGGCGGTGCAGGCCTCCAAGGATAGTGGTTTGGAAAATATCCGCCATCTGATCGGCGGCATCGCCGCCTGGGTCGAGGCCGGCGGGCCGATCCAGAAAGATTAGCTTTGGACGGCGGCGCTCCAGGCGCCGGTGTATTTGTTGACCTCGACCGTCTTAATAATATCACCGTCCGGTGAAATAATATCGGCGCGCAGAAACTCCTCGCCATGTGTACGTATCGCGCCGACCGCGCGGTCTGTGCGCCGCTCCTGGCGAAAACGTTCCTCGAGAATTTGCCGCACATCTTCCGGCGACAGCTCCTCCTTGGCCGGCGTGACATAGGTGAAAAGGTCGTAGAACTTGATCATGCGCAATTTTGTCCGCTCTTGAGCACAGTGCCTTGACCTTGATCAAGCACGCTTGCGCTGGCTCATACCATAACGCTGCGCAAGCCACACGCCGGCGAGAATGATAACGCAGCCGGCGGCTTGCAGGGGGCCGAGCGCTTCGGCGAGAATCACCCAGCCCAATATCGCCGCCACCACCGGCTCGCCGAGGAAGGCGACCGAGGCGAACGACGCCGGCAGGTGGGCCAGGGCATAGGCGGCGAGCCCCTGGCCGAGCACATGGGCAAGCAGCGCCAGGCCAATAATCATCGACCAGCCAAACAGGCTTTCCGCGACAAAACCCTCGCCAGTGAGAAGCGCCGCCAGTAACAGGCCGGGCAGGCTGAAAACGCCGCTCCAAAACATGATCGCGCCTGTCGGCAGATTGCCGCGCAGGTGTTTGATGGTGAGCAGGTAGGAGCCGAAGAAAAACGCCGTGACGATGCCGAACATGTCGCCCAAAAGATCGCCGCCGCCAAACGCCAGCGACGAGCCCATCAAGGCCGCGCCGCCGATCAGGGTGAGGGCAAAGCCGGCGAGAAATCCGCGCGAGATTTGTTCGCCGAAAATCAACCGCGCGCCAACAATGACGAAGATCGGCGAGGAACAGGCGAGGAAGGTTGAATTGGCGACATTGGTGAGCGTGATCGACCAGTGCCAAAACACCAGGTCGCCCGACCAGAACACACCTGATAGCGCCAATATCAGCCAGTCGCTGCGCCCGATCCGGCGCGGCTCCTTAGGGGGGCCATTTCTCGCCGGCCGGCGCTCGAGCGACAGCCACAGAAGCAGAAACGGCAGCGCGAAGGCGACGCGGTAAAGCGCCGTGGCATTGGGGCCAAGCTCGGAGAGGCGCATAAACACCGGCGCGAAGCCGACACCAACAATGCCGACCGCGAGCGCGGCAAGGGCGAGGCGTGTGGTCAGCGCCGAGGGCAAGGGTTTGGCGGCGATGGCGTTCTCCTGAATCAGGTATATCGCTGGTCTAAGCGAGCGGCGAGCTTATCGCCTCGGAGGTGCGGCTGGCCAGCCGATAGCGGCGCTTGCCTCACACCCTCGGCTATGCTGCCATAGGTCCACAGTGAGGGGAGATTCTATGAAGCTCGGCATGTTCATGATGCCTGTCAACGACCACAGGCGCGATACCCATACGGTGCTCAAGGAAGATGTCGAGACGGCGGTTGAATGTGACCGCCTCGGTTTCGATGAATTCTGGGTCGGCGAGCATTACACCACCCTCTCCGAGCCGGTGTCCTGCCCCTTCATGTTTCTCGCCAACCTGATTGCCCGCACCGAGAAGATCAAACTCTGCACCGGCGTGATCAATCTGCCGCAGCGCCACCCGGCCCAGGTCGCCGCCCATGCCGCGATGCTCGATCATCTCAGCGACGGCCGCCTGGTGATGGGCGTTTCGCCCGGCGGGTTGGTCAGCGATTTCGAGATGTTCGGCGTCACCGATCTCCAGGTGCGGCGCGAGATGGCCGGCGAATGCATCGACACGGTATTGAAGCTGTGGGCGACGAAGCCGCCTTACAATATTTCCGGCAAATATTGGAACATCCGCCTTGATGAGCATTTTTATCCCGATCTCGGCGTCGGCGAGCTGATCAAGCCCTATCAACAGCCCCACCCGCCGCTCGTCGCCTCGGCCATGAGCCCCAATTCCGGCAGCGTGCACACCGCCGCGATCAAGGGCTGGGGCGTGATCTCGGCCAATTTCGTGCCGGCTTCGACGATCAAAACCCATTGGGAGGGTTTCAGCGCTTCGTGCAAGGAAGTTGGGCGCATTCCGGAGCCAGCCGATTGGCGCGTCGCGCGCACCATCTTCGTTGCCGAAGATGACGCTGAAGCCAAGGCCTATGTGCGCAGCCCCGGCAGCCCGTTCGCGCATTATTTCGGCTATCTGGTTGAGCTCATCAAACGTGCCGAATTTCACGCCATCATGAAGGAAACGCCCGACATGCCGGACGATGCCTTGACGGCGGATTATGCCTGCGAAAACTTCATCATCGCCGGCAGCCCCGAAAGCGTGACCGAGCAAATCCTGGCGCTGCGCCAAGAGATCGGCCCGTTCGGCACCCTCCTCATGACGGCAGCCGATATGCAGGGCCCGGCGCATAAGCCAAAAATGCTCGCCTCGATGGATTTGATGGCCAACGACGTGATGCCGCGACTGCGCAAGGCGCTCGCCTAGCTCTCTTATGGATGATGTCTTCGCCGACCGGCTGGACCCGAAGACTCTCAAATCGCTGAACACGCGCTCCGATGTGAAGGGGCTGATCCGCTGGTGCAGTCACCTACTGACACTCGGCGCGCTGGCGGCGTTGATTTCGCTCATCCCGTTTAGCCCATGGCTGGTGCCGGCCTTGGTGGTCTATGGCGGCTTGCTGATATTTCTCTTCGCACCCCTGCACGAATGCATTCACCGCACCGCCTTCCGCTCGCGCTGGCTGAACGATGGCGTGGCACTTCTGACCGGCGCGGTGCTGATCTTGCCGTCCGGTTATTTCCGTGAATTCCATTTCGCTCACCACCGCCACACCCAGGACCCGGCGCAAGACCCGGAACTGGCGAGCGCCAAACCGGCCAGCCTTGGCGCTTATTTTTGGCTGCTCACCGGCGTGCCTTATTGGCGCGAGCGAATCACGACGACGCTCGGCCATAGTTTCGGACGAGTTGATGAGGCTTTTATTGCACCACGCAAACGCCCGGCCATAGCGCGGGAAGCGCGCAGTTACCTTCTTATTTACGCCGCCGCGATTGCGGTTTCAGTGGCAGGGGAGAGCCCGGCCATCGTTCTCTACTGGCTCGCCCCGGCGCTGCTCGGCCAGCCGGCGCTGCGCCTTTTCCTGAATGCCGAGCATGGCAACTGCCCGCTCACCAAAGACATGCTAAAAAATTCCCGCACCACGCGCAGCAATGCGTTCGTGCGCTGGTTCGCCTGGAACATGCCGTATCACGCCGAGCACCACGCCTATCCCGGCCTGCCGTTCCATGCGCTCCCGGCGGCGCATCAACATCTGGCGCCGGCTATCGAAACCCAGGCGAGTGGCTATCTCGCGGTGAATTGGCAATTGCTGGCAACAATTATCAAACGGCTTAGCTAACCGACCGTGGCGTTACCCGCTTGCCGACCAGAAAATAAGCCATCATCGGCTCCTTGCCCTTGACCGTGATCATCCCGCGCTCTTCGCAAACATATTCATCCCGCAAATGCGCATAGGTGTTTTCGGTCAATTGAATACGGTTTTCCATTCCTTGCGATTCCATGCGGCTCGCGATGTTGACCGAATCGCCCCACGTATCATAGGCGAATTTGCGATCGCCGATGACGCCGGCGACGACCGGCCCGGAATTTATCCCGATCCTGAGGCCGAGCGGTTCGCCAATTTCCTCTCTGAGCCGTGGCATCTCCGCCAGCATGTCGAGCGCCATGTTGGCAGTCGCCTCGGCATGGTCCGGGCGCACCACCGGCAGGCCGGCGACCACCATATACGCGTCACCGATCGTCTTGATCTTTTCCAGGCCATGGCGCTCGGTAAGATGGTCGAAGGCCGAAAACACCTTGTTTAACATATCCACCAGTGCATGCGGTGAGGTCCGTCCTGACAGCTTGGTGAAATCGACGATATCGGCGAACAGGATTGTCACCTCGGAGAAATCATCGGCGATGGTTTCCTCATTTTCCTCCTTCAAGCGCTCGGCAATCGGCGCCGGCAAGATATTCAACAACAGTTCCTCGGATCGCTCGTGCGCCTTCTGGAAGGCGTGAACGAAATAGGTCATCGACACAATAATGGCGATTGACGGCCCGATCAGGTTCATGCCGAAGAACAGCATGGACACATCGTGCGACACCGGCTTGGCCCATTGCTGAACCTGGCCATCAAAGACAAGCGAGATCGCAATCAGCCCGAGATAGGCGGCGAACCACCACAGTGCGATACGCACGGTCTGGAACATGAGGGCGCCGACAGGCGCCAGGATCGACCAGGTCATCACAACGCCCGAGGCCGAAAAACCGCCAAGGCTCCATTGCATGGCGATCGGGTTCCACAGGATCATCAGGAAAAACGGATACAGCAGCATCTCTATCTGACGTGTGGCGAAAAAAACCATCAGCGCCACGCCGATCACCGCAGTGAAGCCAAATGTGATGAACATGGTTAGGGTCGGACCGAGGAGCGCCAAATACAGCGCGCCCCAAATAACGCTGGCGACGATACAAATGCCGCTCAAAATGACCAGCGTCACCTTATGCCGCCGCTCGTCTACGTTATCCGTATCAAGCGTTGAAAGCTTTTGCAGGCAACTCCCGAGAGCGTGACGAGACCACATCTTGCCAGCCTTTTATTGCCAATCCCGCGATATTATTTTTGGCCGAGATGGAGGATGGCGCCTTGACCTCAATCAAGCGCGCCAAAACGGAGATGTCTGGGGAATAGTGCCGGGCCTAATAAAGCTCGAGATACTCGTCGCTTTCCCACTGGCTGACATGGTCGTGGAAGCGGCTGAGCTCGTAGCGCTTCATTTTGGTGAAAATGTCGACGAATTCCTCGCCGAGCATTTCACACAGCGCCTTGTCGGCTTCGAGCATATCGAGCGCCTGGTCGAGCGAGCTCGGGAAGGGCGGCAGCGATGAATCTTCCTCGCTTGGGCCGTCGCTTTGGCGGCCAAGCTTGCGCTTTTCCTGCATGCCCAAGAGGCCGCAGGCGAGCGTGCCGGCGGCGCTGAGATAGGGGTTGCTGAGCGACGCAGCGGCGCGCATTTCGACATGCATGGCTTTCGAGCCCGGCGATTTGATGCGCACCATGGCGCTCCGGTCTTCGGCGCCCCAGCTGATGTTGGAAGGCGCGAAGGTGTGCGGGCGGAGACGGCGGTAGCAATTGGGCGTCGGGTTGAAGAGCGCCATGCAGGCGCCGCCATGATCAATCAGGCCTTGCACGAAGTGGCGCATGGTATCCGACATCTGGTCGGGTTTTTTGTTGTCGATAAAGACGTTCTGGCCACCTTTCTTGCGCAACAGGCTGACATGATAATGGCAGCCCGAGCCGGCGCTGCCGGCGAACGGTTTCGACATGAAGGTCGCCATCATGCCGGCCTGCTGGACGATCTCCTTGACGCTGTTCTTGAAGGTGTAGCCATTATCGGCGCCAGCCATGCCCTCGGCGTGGCTGTAGACAAGCTCGTATTGCGACGGTGCATATTCGGCGTTGGCGGTTAGCATGGGGATGCCGGCGGTGCGCAAGTAATCGACCACCTGGCGGATTATCGGCAGTTGCTCGTTGCGGAGATTGTTGAAGATGTGGATGCCGTCGAAAAACGGCTGCCGGGTTTCGCGGTCGAGCATGTAAAACTCAAACTCATGGCTCATCACCGCCTTCAGGCCGAGCTTGTCGAGGCGCTTCAGCATTTCACCCATGAGATAGCGCGGTGCGGCGCGGAGCGGATCGCCCGATGACCATTCGGTATTGCAGATCACGCGTGCGGTATTTTCGAGCCACGGCACGGTCATCAGCGAATTGAAATCGGGGATCAGGGTCTGGTCGCGGTAATTGACCTCTTCGTTGTAGCGCGTCCCCGGCACCACATGCGAAGCGCTGTCGACGGCGATGACGCCGCCATACATGTTGACGCCACCCCGGGCAAATTGCTCGAAAAATTCGATCGGCACCTGCTTGGAGCGCGCCGAGCCATGCATATCGGGCAGCTCAAAGCGCACATGCTGGATGCCGTCACGTTTTAGTTTGGCGAGGATTTTTTCAACTTGGTCCCGGGATTTGCCTTTTGCCTTCGCCATCTCGCCCCTCTATGGAAATCACACGCTCAGAATTTGGTCCACCACGGTTTGCGGCCATTGAGACCAACCATCGGAATGCCGGTCATCATCGCCGCTTCGTGAGTTAGCGCACGCATGTCGTTGGGGTCAAGGTCGGCGACCTTGTTCTTGCCGCAAGAGCGGGCGAAGAGCTGGATTTCCATGGTCATGGCGTTGAGATAGTTGGTCACCCGCTCGGCCGCCTCTTCGACATCAAGGCGCGCCATCAGTTTGGGCAATTGGGTGGTGATGCCGACCGGGCAGAGGCCGGTGTGGCAGTGTTGGCATTCATAGGGCGTGGTGCCGAGACGTTCATAATCCTCGAGATAGATCGGCGCGTGGCAATTGAGCGCGATCATCGGCGCGGTGCCGAGATAGACAATATCGGCTCCTAACGCCAAGCATTTGGCCGCGTCGGCGCCGTTCTTGATGCCGCCGCCGACGATTAATTTGATCTCGTCCTGCTTGCCCATGTCGTGCAGCGCTTCGACCGCCTCGGCCACGGCGGCGATGGTCGGGATGCCGGCATGATCGAGCTGAATCGCCGGTGAGGCGGCGGTGCCGCCTTCCATGCCGTCAAAGACAATGGCGTCGACATCGGCCTTGCAGGCAATGCGCACATCGTTGGCGATGCGCGCCGCACCGACCTTGATCGAAATCGGCACTTCGTAATTGGTTACTTCGCGGATCTGCTCGAGCTTCATATAAAGATCGTCCGCCCCCATCCAATCTGGGTGACGGCAGCCGCTGCGCTGATCGACGCCGGGCGGCAGATCGCGCATCTTGGCCACTTCCTCGCTCATTTTGAGGCCGAGGAGCACGCCACCGGTGCCGGGCTTGGCGCCCTGGCCGGCGCCGATCTCGATCATGTCGGCTTTTTGCAGATCATAGGGGTTCATGCCGTAGCGGCTCGGCAGATATTGCATCACCAGCTTGGTTGAATGCTCGCGCTCCTCCGGATGCATGCCGCCTTCGCCGGTGCAAGTCGAGATGCCGCAATTTGTCGCGGCAATGCCGAGCGCCCGCTTGGCGTTGACCGATAGCGCGCCGAAGCTCATGCCGGCGATCATGATCGGGCGCTCAAGCACGAGCGGGCGCGAGACCCGCCCTTCGCCGATGGTGACCGTGGTGTCGCAGCGCTCGCGGTAGCCTTCGAGCGGCATGCGCGAGAGGCCGGCCGGAGTGAATACCAAATCGTCGAAGCTTGGCAGGTCCTGGCGCTTGGTCGCCTGGCCGCGGATTTTATAGCGCCCAAGCTCGGCCTTCTCCTGAATTTCCTCGATCGCATCGGGGCTCCAGGTGCCGCTATAGGCGGGTGGTCTTTGAAAGGTATTGCTCATAACGCGTCCTTCCAGGCGGCGAAATCATGCTTGTTGAAATTCCAAAGCGATTTATCGGATTGCAGTTTTTTGAAGGCTTTCGGCGCCTTCATTTTGTGCTTCTCCAAGAGCGCCAAAATCGCGTCCAGTTCGCCCGCTTCGGGGTCGACCTGCTCGACGCCGCTACCCATCTCAACGGCTTCGCCGCCGAGCCAGATCTGGCCCTGATACATCGAATCGCCCAGCCCCTTGGCGGCGTTGCCGCAAATGACCAAACGGCCGTTTTGCATCATGAAGCCGGACATATAGCCGGCATTGCCGCCGATGATGACATCGCCGGATTTGAGGTAGACGCCGGAGCGCGGCCCGCCATCGCCCTTGACGACGACGCGACCGCCGCGCAGCGACGGTGCGGCCGAGGAGGCGGCATTGCCTTCGACGACAACTTCGCCGTTGAGCAGATTATCGCCGACGCCCCAACCGGCGCTGCCATGGATTTCCGCCGTGACATGGTCACACAGACCAACCGTGTAATAGCCGACATGGCCACGGTAGATCATGTGGATCGGCTTGAGAATGCCGACGCCGATATTGTGACGTGCCTGGGTGTTGAGAATCTCGATCTGCTTGACGCCATCATCCGCCGCTTTGCGGATGATATTGTTGATCTCGCGCGTTGCTTTGTCGCTGCAATCGAGCGTGAACGTTTCTACATTTGCCATACGTGCACCTCGCCTGCGCCGGGTTCCCACACTTCCATATCCGCCAGCACACCCTCACGTAAGCTTTGCGGATCTGACGACAGCGCGACGAATTCATCGGTCTCGGCGACCACCGCCGGTTTGGCGGCGTAGGTATCCTTGACCAACGCGAAGCAATCATTGGTGACGGCGATATAGGTGAAGCAGCCATCGAGCTTCTCGATCGAGATGTTGAGCGCGTCCTCGAACGAGGCGCCCTTCGACATTTCGTCGATCAACATGATGGGGATCACTTCGGAATCATTTTGCGTCGTGAAGTCGTAGCCCTTGAGGGCATAGCTCGCACGCAAATGATGGTAATTGGTGATGTGGCCGTTATGCATGACGGCGAGATCGGAATTGGCCCGCGCTGTCAGCGGTTGGCCGTTGATGAAATCGATATTGCTCTCGGTGGCGTAGCGCGTGAGGCCCATGGCGAGGCGGCCGTCATAGGCTTTGAGGTCGAACTGCGCATCAAGATTGGCGACGCCACCCATATGTTTGAGCACTTCCAGATGGCGTCCGATGCTGGCCACGTTGATCTCTGGGTCAAGCGCTTCAACCGCCGCCACCAAATCCGCCTCGGCGCCGGAATAATCGATCGTCGCGCGGATATAGCCTTCGCCGTCGGTGGCCTGCTTGACCGTACCGAGCTGATCGAGCAATTCGAGAACACGCCCGCCGCCGCCCGGCGTGTGGCAATTGACGCCGACATAGAGCAGATTGCCGTCATTGGCGTGCCACAGCGCGACGCCGGTTGAATCGGGGCCGCGCCGGTAGATGCCGTCGAGAATGCGATAGGCAATCTCGCCGGTCTTCTGGCTATGCTCCGTCGTCTTGTAATAAATGCCGCCAACGCCGCACATATCGCTATCTCCGTCCTAATGATGCCGCTTCGCTGAGTTTCATTTCGTTATTTCGATATCACAGAAGGTGGGGCCAGACAATGCGCCGGGCGCGAAAATCTGGTCATACCAGATAATTTATTGGAACTCCTTTTGCGCATTTATTTCGCCGCAAGCGCATGTGCGGTGCGTGAAATTTTCCGTTTTCTAAGGTGATCGGATATATTCTGCCAATCCCAGTGGGGAAAGTCATTGATGGCGCGGCGCGATTGGCGGAGCTTTGTTGCAAAACAGTACCAATTTGCGAATAGCGAAATAAATCAACTTGTTGAGGGGAAGAAGGCATGGCGAAGAAGAAATTGCATAAGGTCGGGTTAGAGACCGGCGTTGTGATGAAAATGCGTGATGGCGTCGAGCTGCAGGCCGATGTCTATACGCCGGAGGAGGACGGCGAATATCCGGTTCTCCTCATACGCCTGCCTTACGACAAAACGGTCGCCGAGGCGCAGGCCTTTTTGCATCCCGAGTGGTATGCCCGTAACGGCTATATCGTCGTCTCGCAGGATGTCCGCGGGCGCGGCGCCTCGGGCGGCGAGTTCGAGCCGTTCCACAATGAGTGCAATGACGGCGTCGATACCATCAAGGCCTGCGTCAAGCTGAAGAAATCGAGCGGCAAGGTTGGCACCTATGGCTTTTCCTACCCCGGCCAGACGCAGCTACTCTCCGCCACGAAGCGGCCCAAGGGTTTTGCCACCATGGTGCCGGCCCTGACCTCGGACGGTATGTACGACGATTGGACTTACAAGAACGGCGTCCTGCATCAGGCCTTTGTGCAGAGCTGGTCGGCCTATCTCGCCATCAATGAAGTGTTCCGCAAGGGCAAGCCGGCCGATGTCCGCCCGGTGATCGAAAATTTGGGCGCTGTCTGCGGCAGCCACGATTATCTGCCGATCACCGAGCACCCCAACCTGCCGAAGAAATTCAACAGCTTCTATCACGAGTGGCTGAAGCACCCCAATTACGATGCCTATTGGAAAAAATGGCAGACGGCGGACCGCTACGGCGAAATCGATGTGCCGGCACTGCATATCGGCGGCTGGTACGATATTTTCGTCGAGGGCAATATCCGCAATTTCCTCGGCCTCAGCGCGGGCGCCATGACGGAAGAAGCGCGCGCCGGGCAGAAATTGGTTATTGGCCCGTGGTATCATATGCCCTGGACCCAGGCGATGGGCGAGATGGATTTCGGCCGCGAGGCGCGCAATCACACCGATGAACTAATGGTGCGCTGGTTCGATCACTGGCTGCGCGGCGAAGACAATGGCATCATGGAGGAGCCCAAGGTTTCGGTCTTCGTCATGGGCGCCAACAAGTGGCGCCAGTCCAATGAATGGCCGTTCAAAAACACTAAATTCACCAAATTCTTTATGCACAGCGGCGGGCGCGCCAATTCCTTAAACGGTGACGGCACCCTTAACCGCCAGGCGCCGGGCGACGAGCAGCATGACATCTTCGTCAACGATCCGTTCTATCCGGTGCAGAGCATGGGCGGGCGCAGTTGCTGCATCGCGTCGATGACCCCGATGGGGCCGCAGGATCAGCGCCCGGTCGAGACGCGCAATGACGTGTTGGTCTATTCCACCGCCCGCCTGGCCCAGGATGTGGCCGTGATCGGCCCGGTCGATGTGACGCTCTACGCCGCGTCCTCCGCCGACGACACGGATTTCACGGTCAAGCTGGTCGATGTCTATCCGGATGGCCGGGCGATTAATATTGCCGATGCCATCCAGCGCGCGAGCCACCGCGACAGCAGCGAAAAGCCAAGCGCCATCAAGCCGGGCGAGGTTTATGAATATAGCTTCCGGGTCGGTAGCACGGCGATCCGCTTCGCCAAGGGGCATCGCATCCGGATCGAGGTGGCGAGCACCAATTTCCCGACGTTCGAGCGCAATCTCAACAAGTTCCGCAAGAAACGCGACGGCGGCTATTTCGACGGCATGGTCGCGACCCAGCGCATTTTCCACGATTCGCGCTACCCGTCGCACATTACGCTGCCGCTGGTACCGGCTGCCTGAGCCCCGCCGGGCACGCTTGACCGCTACCATATGGTGCCATAGTCTGGTCAGACCAGATGGTATCGGAGGAGCGGGTCATGGATGTGCAGCCACTGCGCGGCAGCCTCGGTGAGGCTGCGTTTGAGCGCCTGCGCGAGGGTATTGCCGGTGGCAAATGGGTGCCTGGGGAGCGTTTGCCGAGCGAGCGTGCGCTGGCCGAGCAGTTGGCCATTAGCCGCCCGGCGCTGCGCGAGGCGGTCAAGCGCCTGGAAGGTGAGGGGCTGATCGAAATCCGGCCGCGCCGCGGGCTGTTCGTCCGCGCCGCCTCCACCGATGGCCTGAGCAATTCCTTCGAACGCCTGATCGGCACGGATTTCGACCGGGTTAATGAGCTTCTCGATCTCCGCCGTGTGCTGGAGCAGCGCTCGGCCTACCTCGCCGCCGAATATGCCAGCCCAGCGGACATCGCCGATCTGGCTGAAATCTTTGCCGACATCAAGCGCGACGTGGCGGCAGGCGGCACGGGCGACCATGCCGATGCACGCTTTCATTGCGCCATCGCTAAGGCGGCCGGCAATACCGTGTTGACCCATTTGATGGCAACGCTGCATGGCGCGCTTGTCAAGGCATCGCGCTTGCTGGCCTTGCGCTTGATGGAAAGCGATCATTACCGCGACGGCATGTTTGAACTGCATGTTCGCATCTATGAAGCGATTCGCGACCACGACCCAAAGGCCGCCGCGGCCGCCATGGACGCCCATTTCGATTTCGTCCTGCGCGAATTCGCCCAATACCGCACCCGCGCTGGGGAGACGTGAAAAGCCTTTCCGCCCCAGCGGGGAGGAAGGGTTGGGTAGGAGGGGAGAGCAAAGCGCGCGGGGCGCGCTAAGGTCGCCCCATTTCCCAAGCCCTCTTCCCCCAGGGAGGAGGGCTTTAATCTCTAAAAAAAAGAGGCCGGCGCGCCGGCCGGCCTCATCTCCCTCGAATTCGTGCTTTCTTAGAACGGCTTCGGATTGATGAAGCGTTTGAGCACGTTTTTAGTCATGCGTGAAACATTGTTCTTGTAATTGTTGTGCGCCAGGCTGCCGGCCCAGGCGATCGAGCCGGTTGACCATACGGCGCCGCCATTTTGCGTTTCATGGAAGGTGATATCGGCCCGCACCAGCTCGTTTTCGTGCCCGCCGACACCCGGCGTCGAGACCAGCATTTCCTCACACACAACGAGGTAAATGTCGGTATGTTCAACAGAAGAGGCAACAACATAGGCGTCGGGCGGGGTGCCGAGGGCGCGGTCCGCCCGGTCGAGTTCGAGGCCCGCGGCGCCGTTACCGATCAAACCGAAATCGCCGATCTTCTCGTCCCTGCCGATGCCGTCGAAGATGAATTTGACCTTCGCCTTGTGGCTGTCCGGATTACGCTTGTAATAAGACGAAATATCGAAGCCCTGGGCGGTGAAACCAACGCCAAGCAGCTTCTGCGGCGCGCGTCCGTTGCGCCGCCAAAGGCCGCCATACTCGCCCGAGAAGCTGAAATAATATTCGCCGGTGCGTGCTTCCCAGGTGCGGATGCCGTCCTCGTTGCGCCTGACCTCGATCACGCCCGGCACTTCGCTGTGATACTGGATGCGCCAATACCAGCCATTGGCGCCGAGATACATCAGCCGCCCGCCGCGCCGTTGATAGGCGTCCATGGCGTCCCACATCTCGACCGAGTGATATTCCGGATGGGTACTGCTGACCACGACGCTGTAATCCTCAATCGCCGCGAGACCTTCATAATGCAGATCCTCGTCGCTGATCACGTCGTAATCGATGTTCATCGCCTCGAGCCAGTCGGTGATGTGGGTATCGGCGTTGAACTGCCAGAGGGTCGATTCGGTGGCGCCGATCCACATGCGGTGCTTGGGCCGCATGTTGAGGATCGGGCGCATGCGTGAGGAATAGCAGATGCCCGAACCGTCGGAATGAGAATCGTAACAAGAGCCGCCATATTCGCGGTGCTCGTTGAGATAGAGATTGAACTTATCGAGCTGCACCAGGCGTCCGGCAAGGAGCTGACCAACCGGTGCATCGGTATTCATATGTTCGTTGGCATAGGCTTGGTAACTCGCGCTTGGCATGAGATAGAGCACCTTGGCGGTCGGCTTGCCGCGTGGCGCGCGCACCGCGAAGGGGATGTGGTCCTCATGCTCGCCAGCGCGTAAGCGCGCTGCATAGACGCCACTTTTCAGGCCTTTCGGAATGGTGAGCTCGAAATCCACTTCCCAGCCGGCGTCGTAAATATCGTCGTCATGGAAATGAATGGCGCCATATTGCCCGGGCGCGTTGGTCCAGTTCATCTCCTCGCCGGTCCAATTCCAGCCGGTCATGGCGCGCGCCGGCAGGTTGACGATCTCGCCGTGCAGCAAATTGGCGGACAGGTCGCTCACTTTCAGGCCCTTGATGTCGGCGCTGAAATCCCACGCGCCGATCACCGAATTGGTCAGTTCGGTATTGACCGGCCAGGTCTTCAGGGCTTCCATTTCCGTTGCGCTCAGAACACGGTTGGCGATGCGCGGGCTGTCGATCTTGCCATTGTAATGGCCGCCGCAAACGGTGCGGCCCTTGTCGGTCTTTTTATAATAGGCGCCCATGGTGAGCGGCATAGTGTGATTCGGCACTTTGCCGACGGTCGATTTACGCCGCACCACGGCGCGGTCGCTCTTGGTCTCGAAGCCGTGCAGCGGCTCCTGCACCAACGTAATGGCCTTGCTCTTGGCGTCGTAAGTGGCGGCAACGAAATACCATTCATGCGCGATCAGGGGCTTGCCGGTGTGGACGGTTTGAACCTTGCCCTTGCCATTGCCGAGGCAAAGTGCGACCGAGCCATTTTCCTTGGTGATGATCAGCGCGGCGCCGGCTTTATCGGCATCGCGCCATTTGGAAATGATCGCCTGGGTGCCGATTTCCGGCGTGGTTGGCCAGATGAAGGCCTGCATGGTGAAACTTTCGAGGCCGTCGAGCATGTCGCTGGCGCCAATTTCGACGAACGAGCCGGCATGAATGACCTGTTTGCGGCTTTTATAGGTGCCGTTGGCGGCGGTCTTGACGACCTTCTCCTGGTAGCCTGGGCCATCCGGATTTTCATCGCCGCAAATGACGCGAACGATATCGGCGCGGTAGCGCTTGCCGGCCTCGGAATTGACCATGAATTTGATGGTCTCTCCGGGCGCAGCGCTAATTTTGTCGGCATAGCCGGTGATTTTCATCATGATGATTTCGTCCTCTGACGATTGCGGGTCCTGGCGGAGGCAGGGCGTCCGCGCGGTGGCTTTGATATTGTTGTGCGGCGATGAAGTGCCGTGGCTATCTCAGCGTCTCGCCCCTGAGCTGCTTCCAGCGCAGCTTGAAGACGTACCACTCGGCTTCTTCGAGGCTGGTGAATTTCTTGCTCAGCATTTTTAGCGGCTTACCGCGGACGCCGGTGGTTTTGGCAAGTTGCCATTCCCGGTTGGCTTTGGTGCAAACCAGACAATGTTTGTCATCCATCGGCAGGCCGCGCAGCTCATTCAGGATTACCTGCAATTCGCCACTGTGATGGCCAATCGGTGTTTTGCGGAATTCCTCAATGGCGCGGCTTTCAGCTTCGCTAGGCATGATATTTTCTCCCGTTTCTTTTGCGGCATATCTTGCCGCGCAGCATAGCATTAGAAATTACATGGATACTACTAGACTCATCAGGCGCGCTTGGCTGCGCGCCTTCTTTGGGCAATGAGAAATATGTAGCCCAAAAATAGAATAATGACAGAGCCATAGACCGAGAACGCGCCCATGGTTGGGATCATCGGCGTGTAGCCGCTGCTCATCTTGGTATAGAGCCATTCGGTTACGGTGCTGTCGGCGCCCGTTGTGTAGGTCGAGAGCGAGAAATTTCCCCACGACAGCAGGAAGGCGAACAGCGCGCCGGAGAAGAGGCCGGGGGCCAGAGCTGGCAGGGTGACCTCCCAGAACACTTGAAAGCGATTGGCGCCGAGGTCATATGCCGCTTCCTCTTGGCTCACATCGAAGCCATAAACCTGAATCGAGATCACCAGCGTGACGATCGGCGCGATCCATACCAGATGCGCGAACACGGCCGCTTCCCAGGTCGGCAGCACGCCGATATAGGTGAACCACAGCAGGAGTGCGAGGCCGAGCACCGCTTGCGGGAAGAAAATCGGCAGCATGATCAGGCGCTGATAGAAAATGCGCCCCTTCCAATCATAGCGGGCAAACGCGAGCGCGCCGAAAAAGCCCAGCACCACCGCAATCGCGGCAACGCAAGCTGCGACATAAAGCGAGGTGATGTGCAGGTTTTCGGTCAAATTAGCGTTGATCGTTTGCTCATACCATTTTCCGCTCCACGTCTTGACCGGGAAGCGGAAATAGCGCGATTTGCCGAGCGACGAAATGATAACGGCGGCGATCGGCAGGAAGAAAAACAGCAGAACGATTCCCGTCCACACACAGATCAGGGCGTTTGACCAGCGTTTGACTTTACTTTCCATGCTCGTGCTACCGCCTCCCCAACAATCGATCGAGGTCGAGGCGGCGCATCACATAGATCACCAGGATGCCGGTTATGACGATGGCGAACATTGAGATCGAGGAGCCGAGTGGCCAGTTCTGGGCGTAGGTAAACTCATGCTGGATGGCATGCGAGATGACGACGATATTTGCGCCGCCCAGCACTTTGGCTTCGGATATGGCGCCGACGGCGAGGACGAAGGTCAGCAGCGAGCCGATCAGGATGCCCGGCATGGCGATCGGCAATTCGACCTCGCGGAAGACCTGCCAGCGATTGGCGCCGAGATCGCCGGCCGCATCGATCTGATCTTTGGGCACGAGCGAGAGGCCGAGCGTGGTCGGAAACAGGGTGTAGGGCAGGTAGACATAGACCATGCCAAGGAGGGTGGTGCCGTTCGAATAAAGCAGCGTGCCGGTATCGAGGCCGAACAGGTATTTGACGCTTCCAGCAAAAATGCCGCCGCCTTTCAGCAGCAATAGATACCAGCCGAACAGGCGGACATTTTCGGAAACGAAAAGCGGAATCACCAGCAGCAGCATGATCGGCGCCGCCCAGCGGCCAAACACTTTAGCGAGGCCGTAGGAAACCGGATAGGAGATCAGCAGGCAGCACGCCACCGTTGCCGTGGCGAGGCCGAATGACCACAGGAAGGAGATGTAATAACTCTCCGATATGATGTGAACGTAATTATCGACCGTCCAGTCGCCGTGGAAACCGAAGGTGCGCTCGGGCACGAAGCTGAAGCCGAGAACGATAACCAGCGGGCCGACAAAGCCGGCCAGGAATAAGAGGAGGATCGGCGTTGCCGTGAGAAAGCCGGGTTGACGCAGCCAGCGGCCAAAAGCCTCCAGCGCGGAAGGCTGATGCAGCAGTGGCGGCGGCGATGTTTTGTCGGAAATTGACGCCATCTCAGTCGCTGACCAGCACGCTGTCTTTGACATCCCAGCCGATAATCACGTCGTCATCGATCTTGCCCTGATAGGCCTGTTCGCGCAGCTTTTCGACAACCAGCATATAGCCGCCGGCGCGGACGTGATACTGCACCCGCGAGCCCATCGCATATTCGTTGAAGAGCGAGCCTTTGACATGATTGTCGGCTTCGGACGGGTCGCTCAGGAAGCGCATGGATTCGGGCCGAATAACGAGATAACCAGTGTCCGAATTACCGGCTTGCGCCGGCCCCGCCAATTGCGCACTTAGCTCGGCGCATTCGAATTTGCCATCGGCGCTCCGCTTCACACCCAGCGTGTTGACCTCGCCCATGAATTCCGAGACGAATTTATTGAGCGGGCGGGAATAAATTTCATCGGGCGTGCCGACTTGAATGAGATGACCGGCCTGCATGATGCCGATGCGGTCGCTCATCACCATCGCTTCCTCAAGCGAATGGGTGATGTACATAAAGGTCTTGCCGGTTTCGCGGTGCAAATCCTTCAGTTCCACTTCGAGATGCTTGCGTAGCTGGTAATCGATTGCCGAGAGCGGCTCGTCGAAAAACATGATGTCGGGGTCGGAGGCCAAGGCGCGGGCCAATGCCACGCGCTGGCGCTCGCCGCCGGAGCATTTGGTCACGCCCTTGGCGTAATAATCTTCCGGCAGGCGCACGGTTTTCATCAGCTCCATGGCGCGCACCTTCCGCTCGGCGCGCGAGACGCCGCGCATCTTGAGCGAAAATTCGATATTTTGCCCGACAGTGCGGTGGTTAAACAGCGCCAGCGACTGAAACACCATACAGGTCGGGCGTTTGTTGGCCGGTACATCATTGACGACATTGCCGCGCAACACGACATCGCCGCCGCTCGGCTTTTCCAATCCTGCCAACATGCGCAGCAGCGTTGTCTTGCCGCTGCCCGATGGCCCGACGATGGTGAAGAATTCGCCGTCGACAATATCAAGCGACACATTGTTGACAGCCAAAAGCTTGCCGAACTGCTTGGTGATACCTTTTATTTCAAGAATGGGGGCGCCGTCGCCCATACCTTCAGCTCCCGGTCGTTATATTGTGGCCGCGAACGGCATTTTATGTCTGCGCATTCGAGCTATGAAATTTTCTTAAAAAATCGATTTATGAGGGGAATTGAGCCGCGCGGATATAGCACCCGCGCGGCTCATTACTATTCTCCAATCGCCAATAATCCGGCGCCTGAAAACTAGGTTTTTTCCCTCAATGCGGCGGTGTAGATGTCGTAGAGCTTGTTGTAGTCAGGCACCACGTCATATTCGACCGCATGTTCGATACGATAATCGAACTCATCCCACTGGAAGGAGTTGAGCTCCTCCTTGGAGAATTTGGCCAGCACTGCCGGATCGGACAATTGGCCGACCGGCAGCAGGAAGCCGCCGGCGGTGCCGACATAGTAGGATGAATCCGGCTGCAGAATATACTCCATCCAATCGAACGCCTTGGAATGGAGCGTCGGGTTGTTGACCACCGAATTGAGCTCAATCCAGTTGATGCCGCCCTTGCCCTCGGCCGGGCCACTTCTGGGGGTGACATGATAGAGATTGTCGAGGCCGTCCAAACGGGCCGCCGAGACGGTGTAGGTGCCGCCGCCGAAATAGAGGTCGATTTCGCCGTTGATCAGGGCCAGATTGATGCCGACGAAATCATCGGAAATCATCTTGGCGCCATTGATCCAGCGCCGCGCGGTTTCCTCGAATTTCGCCACTTCGGCATCGCTCTTCACCTTGAACGGATGGAGACCGGCGCCCATGCACATATGCATGATGTTCCAGTTATCGTAGGCGAGGATGCCATAGCGGCCCTTCATGTCGGGATTGTTGAACAGATCCCAGCCTTCGTCCTTGCCCATCTCGGCCGAGATGACGTCGGTGTTGACGACGAAATCGAACGTATCGACGCGCTGGCAGACACCGAGCAGATGCTCAACGTCCTGGCTCATCGCCCATTTGTAGGGCGGCTTGAACATCGGCAGCATTTTGTCGAAATAGGGCTCGAAACGGCCGCGGTCGAGCTCGACAATGAGATTCTCCGGCCACATGATCTCGCGTGCCCAGGGATTGTTGAGATTGATGATATCCCAAATCTCGGTCTGTCCGGCGCGCAGTTTGTTGACTGAATCCGGATCCGAGGTGTGCAGTTCGTACTTAATATCCGTCGCATGCTGATCGGTAAAACCGTCGAGCACACGCGGATCGACATAGCCGTCCCAGGTGAGCATGGCGAGATCGCGTTCGGCGGCCGAGAGGCCCCCCGGCAGCGCCATACCGGCGCCCACCGCCGCGGCACCTGCGCCCATGCCCTTCAGCACGTTGCGCCGAGTCACGCCGGCGCCCCGTATCGGGTCATGATTGACAATCTGTTTTAATAGTTTTTCGTTTTCCATTTTAGCCTCCTGTTAGCTTCGTTAACCTGTTGTTCCGATAATTTTGGTTGGTTTCGCACATCGCTTAACGGGCTGACCTTTTCGGTCTCTTATTCATAAATGTGCGGTATTAATTCCTCTTCCCTACGGCTGACGTCAAAACTCTGGCGCAGATTGAAGCATAAATGCCCGCTTTGCACACGCTGATTTCGATTTACCTCCCCCTCACCAATTCATGAACGCCTGGACGCTCTCGTCGCTGACAACGCCTTTGGCGACATCGCTCAGCGTGCGGTCGATAATATCGAGCCCTTCCTCGATCTCCGCTTCGCTCACGGTGAGCGGCGGCGTGATCTCCAGCACATTGGCGGAAAGGCCGACATAGATGAAATTCGCGCCCAATTCATAGGCGCGGTAGATGATCTTGGCGGTGGTTGTGGCGGGAACCGGCTCTCGGGTGTCGCGCGAGGTCACCAGATCCACGCCAATTGCCAGGCCACGCCCGCGCACATCGCCGATGATTTCATGGCGTTCGGCGAGTTTGGCAAAGCCGGCACTCATCTTTGCGCCCATCACGGCGGCCTGTGCCGGCAGGTCTTCGTCGATGATGGTGTTGAGCACCGCGTGTGCCGCCGCCGTACAGACTGGATTGCCGGCCGTTGTCTGGATGGCGAAGGCCGGGGCGTGGTCGAGGATTTCAGCCGGGCCGACGAGGGCCGATATCGGCATGCCGCCGCCGAGGCCTTTGCCAAACACGACCATGTCCGGTTCGAGATTGTCATGCTGATAGGCGTGCAGCTTGCCCGAACGCCCGAGCCCGACCTTGACCTCATCCAGCACGACGAGAATGCCGTGCTTGCGGCAGCGCTCTTGTATCGCCTGCATAAAGCCTTCGGGCGGCACGATAAGTCCGCCGTCGGAGAGGATCGGCTCGATGAAAATCGCCGCGACCTGCTCCGGCGGGCAGGTCGTCTCGAACTGGTAGTCGAGCATGGCGAGCACTTCGTCGGCGGAGAATTTCGGCCGGAAAGGGTCCGGGTAGGGCAGCAGCACCAAACCTGGGCGTGGCAGGGTATGGGTCATGGCGGTATGGCCGGAAATACTCATCGAGCCGGCGAGACAGCCGTGATAGGAACCGATAAAGGAGATAAACCGGCCGCGCCCGGTGGCGGCGGAAGCAACCCGCATGGCGGCGTCATTGGCGTCCGAGCCCGAATGGCCGTACCAGACGCGCCGCTCGCCCTTGCCCGGTGTTGCCGCCAGCAGGCTTTCCGCCAACGCTGTCGCCGGCTCATTCGGGATCATCAGCAGGCTGGCGCCGGCCATGTCGCTGGCCGCCTTGGTGATCGCTTCGATCACCGCCGGATGGCCATAGCCGAGGCTGGCGGCGGTGGCCGAGGCGGAGAGATCGAGAATGCGCCTGCCGTCTTCTTCGTGCAGGTAGGATCCGCTGCCGCCTTTTGCCGCGAGCGGGTTGAAGCGCAATGTCATTATTTGCGCGATCGTCCCCGCGTCGCGCGCCACCAGGGAGTTCTTGTCTGCGCCCATTATCGCCTCCGTTCGCCCGCCTGGCTTTATTCCCGGTTTAACTTATGCCGAGATGTTTGGCTTCGGCGATGATCGCTTTTTCCAGCGTATCGACACAGGTATCGAGTTCGTCTTTGCTGGCGATATAAGGCGGCGACATTTCCACCGCCGTTCCTTCCTCGCCGATCAGCACACCCATATCGCGGCAGCGGTGGACAATGCGCTTGATGGTGCCGTCCTTGAACGGCGCCTTGGTCTTTTTATCGGATGTGAAATCGACGCAGGTCCACATGCCGAGGCCGCGCACATCGCCGACAATCGGCAGGTCGCGCAGGCGCTGCAATTGTTCGAGAAAATGCGCGCCATGTTCGGCGCTCTGGGTGATCAAGTCATTTTTCTCGATATAGCCGATCGTCGCCAGACTGGCGGCGCAGGCCGCCGGGTGGCCCTGATAGGTTTGCAGATGCGAGAAAATCGGCAAAGTGTCGGCAATTTTCTGCGTCACCGTCGAGGCGCCGAGCGGCGCATAGCCGCCGGTGATCGCCTTGGCGGTCGACATAATATCGGCCTCGATGCCCCAATGCTCCATGGCGAACCATTTGCCGGTGCGGCCGAAACCGGTGATCACCTCGTCGGCGATCAGCAGCACATCATATTTGTCGCACACCGCGCGTACCTTTTTGAAATAATCGTCCGGCGGTACCTGCGCGCCATCGCCCTGCATGACCGGCTCGGCGATGAATGCGGCGACATATTCCGGCCCTTCATGGATAATTTCCTGCTCAAGATAATCGACACAGAAATCGCACACTTCGGACGCATCCATGCCGAATGGCGTGCGGTAGAGGAAGGGTGCGGGAATGCGCCTGTGGCCGGGAACGCCGGGCTCGGTGATATGGCGCGTGCCCAATATGTCGGTGGCGCCGATCGCGCCCATGGTGGCGCCGTGATAGGCGTCCCAGCGCGAGATGATCTTGCGCGCATAGGGTTTGTCGCCCTTATGAATGTGATATTCGCGCGCGAATTTAAACGAATTCTCGTTCGCCTCGGAGCCCGAGCCGCCGAAGGTCGACGCGGTCAATTCACCCGGCGCCAATTCCGCGATTTTGGCCGAAAGCTTTACCGTGACATCGGCAACATGGGCGAAGGTGCCGGCATAATGCAGCTCCATCAACTGGTCATAGACTGCCTTGGCAATATATTCATTGGCGAAGCCGAGCGAGCTGGCGCGGGTGTTGGTGCTCAACATATCGAGATAGGATTTGTCCATGATGTCGGTCATCATCATGCCCTTGCCGGACTTGAAGATGATCGGATCGCCGGAATTGACGTCCGTTTTGGACACCAGCGGAAACACATAGTGGTCGAGCGCTTCGCGCGTGACGGAATCGATATTTTTGAGGTCCATGACGTATCTCCCTAATGCCAGGCTTATTCGCCCAATTTACGTTTCAATATCATGTTATCGCTCATTGGTCTATAAAATAGACCATTACGCATCCGCCCCCGCCACCGCTAGGCATCCGCCATCGCGGCGGGGCTCTCCGGCAGGATTTGACCGCCGTCGACAACCAATATTTGCCCGGTGACATAGCGCGCCTGATCGGAGGCGAAATAGAGTAGGGCATAGGCGATATCTTCCGGATCGCCGATATAGCCGGCCGGGATGATCTGGCGCACTTCCTCGAGCGCTTCGCCGCCCAATTCCTGCAAGCCTTCGGTCATGATCGAGCCGGGACTGACGCCATTGACGGTGATGTTGTATTTCGCCAATTCGAGCGAGGCGCCGCGGATAAAGGCGTTGGCGCCGCCTTTCGAAGCCATGTAATGGCAAAGTCCGGGCCAGCCGACTTGCGGGCCGGTGATCGAAGAGACCACGACAATGCGCCCGCTCTTCTGTTTTTTCATCTGTGGGATGCAGGCTTGCGTGCCGAACAGGATGCCCTTCAGGTTGGTGTCGAGCACATCATCCCACATTTCCTCGCTCATATCGCCGAGCAGCGCTTGCGGATAGATGCCGGCATTCATGCAAAGAATGTCGATGGCGCCAAAACTCTCGAGGCAGGCGGCGGCCATGTTTTCCATGTCGGCTTTGCTTTTGACGTCACCGAGGCACAGCACCGCTTTGCCGCCCTTGGCCGTGATCTCGTCCACCACCTTTTGCCCGGCGGCTTCGCTGCGGTTGACCACCAACACATTGGCGCCCTCATCGGCAAAAACATGGGCGACGCCGCGCCCGATACCGCGCCCCGCGCCAGTGACGATGGCGGTTTTTCCTTGCAAGCTAATTGTCATGATACGTGTCTCTCCCTGGACATTGCTACTTTGCCTGATAATGGAGCGGCTTGCGCCTGAAAATGCAATGCAAATCAGGTGGCAAATCAGGTGGCAAACGAGCGCAGACAGAAAGCTCCGTGAAATACGCGAAGATGGATCGACAGGGACATCGACAGGGACGTCGACAGGGACGGTGGATTTGGCGACAATCCGCCGGCAATTATCGGCCAGCGAAATGGGAATTCCACAATGAGCAACGAAATTGGCGCAAACGTGCCGCTTATCGATCATCATTGCCATGGCATCATGCCCGGCGAATTGTCGCTCGAGCAGTTTGAGGATGGCATGAGCGAGGCCTTTGCCCCCGCACCCGCCGGCACCAGCCATTGGGACAAGCCGGTGGCGATCTCCATCCGGCGCTGGTGTGCGCCGCTCTTGGATTTGCCGAAATTCGCGGCTGGTGAGGATTATGTCGCGCGCCGGGCCGAGCTCGGTGCGCAAGAGGTCAACCAGCGCTTCCTGCGCGCCGCCGGTTTTGAAATGCTGCTTGTCGATTCCGGTAACCGCCCGGAAGAGCTCTGCTCGATCGAAGAAGTCGGCGAGATTGCCGGCGTGCCGTCGCGCGAAGTGGTGCGCATGGAATCGGTCGCCGAGCGGGTGATGGCGGCGGGCGGCGTTACGGCATCCGGCTATGCCGAAGCCTTCGAGGCGGAGCTGCGCGCTTCGCTGCACGATAATGTGGTTGGGCTGAAGACCGTCGCTGCTTACCGTTCAACGCTGGCGATCGATTACAGCCCGCCGGGGCCGGGCGAAGTCGAGCGCGCCGCCGGCGCCTGGCTGGCGGAAATCGAAGCCACCGGCAAAGTGCGCATCACCGATGCCGTGCTTGAGCGCCATCTGCTCTGGCTCGGCGCCGATATCGCGCGCGAGAAGGGCTATCCGGTGCAATTCCATATCGGCATCGGCGATCCGGATATCGAGCTCAACAAGGTCGATCCCAGCCTACTCACGCCGTTCCTCCGCGCTGCCGAGGCGTGGCAGTTTCCCATTACCCTGTTGCATTGCTATCCCTTCCACCGTCATGCCGGGCTGATCGCTGAGAATTTCCCGTTTGTCTATTTCGATGTCGGATTCGTGCAGAATTGGGCCGGGCCGAGCTATCAGCGCATCATGGATGAGGCGCTTGAACTCGCGCCCTTCACCAAGCAGCTTTACAGCTCCGACGCGTTCGGCTTTTCCGAGCTTTACTATCTCGGCGCTCTCCGTTTCCGCACCAGCCTGGCGCGTGCGCTCGGCGGTTGGATCGAAGCCGATGAATTGCCTGCGGCTGAGGCCGAGCGCATCATGGATTTGATCGGACGCGGCAATGCGCGGCGCATCTATCCGCTCGGCGACTGAAACATGACCGCCAGTCTGATCGGCGCCGGCGATCCGCCGCCATTTGAAAAACTCAATATGGGCGGCAAGGCGGCGCTGCTACTGATCTGCGATCACGCCAGTTGCGCCATCCCCGAGGCGCTCGACAATTTAGGTATCGCCGAAGAAACTCTGCGTGATCATATTGGCTGGGATATTGGCGCCGCGGCTGTCACCCGTCGGCTCGCGCAATTGCTCGATGCCCCGGCGCTTCTGGCCGGCTATTCCCGCCTGCTGATCGATTGCAACCGCCCCGCCGCCGCGCCCGATCTGGTGCCGCCGCTCGCCGATGGCCGGCCGGTGCCTGGCAATCAGAATATGAGCGGCGCCGATATCGCCGCACGGCGCGAGGCGTTCTTCGAGCCCTACCATGCGGAGATCCGCGCCGCGCTGGAGGTGTTCTCCGCCGCCGGGCGGATACCGATCCTCGCCGCCATCCACAGCTTCACCCCGGCGATGACCTCGGACGATGAGGCGCGCCCGTGGCAGGTGTCGATCTGCTGGGACCGCGATGGCCGCGTTGCCCTGCCGATGCTGGCGGCGCTCAAGGCCGAGGGTCTGTGCGTCGGCGAGAACGAGCCCTATGGCTTCGATCCGCTATCCGATTTCGCCATTCCCGAATATGGCCTGAAGCGCGGCCTGCCGCATATACTGGTCGAGATACGCAACGACCAGGTGCGCAGCGACGCGGATATCGAGACTTGGTCCGAGCGCCTCGCCGGCCAATTGACTGCGGCGATGAATGATCCGAAGGCACAGCGGATCGAATTTTTCTGAACATGAGGTAACAATGCCGCTCCTGGAAGATTTCGATTTTGCCTTAGGCGACCAGCTGCTTAAGCAGGTCGATGCTGATCTATTTAAAAAAGGTATGCGCCAGCTCACCGCCGGCGTGACCATCGTCACCACCGCGATCGGCAATGAGCGCCGCGGCCTGACGGCAACGGCTGTGTGTTCGCTCTCGTCCGAACCGCCGACCCTGCTTGCCTGCGTCAACCGCGAAGCTGGCGCGCACGACCCGACCCTGCAAAGCCGGGTTTTTTGCGTTAATCTTCTGGCTGCCCATCACCGCGACCTCGCGGCGCTGTTCGCCAATCCCGACAAGGTCGAGGAACGTTTCGACAGCGGCGAATGGGGCGTGCTCGAAAGCGGCGCGCCGGTGCTGATGGACAGCCTCGCCAGCTTCGATTGTATCCTTGGCCAGACCATGCGCGCCGATACCCATACCGTTTTGACGGGCCGGGTGCAGGCGGTACGGACCGATGAGAGCCTGGAGCCACTCCTCTATTCGCGCGGCGCGTTCGGCTCTTTCATACCATAATTCAGACGCAACGAACCGGAAGAGACAACATGAGAATCGAAATAGGTGGGGTCAAATTCTTCTTCGATGTCGAGGGCGCGAAAGTGGTGCCCGACGGCCCGGATATGAAGGAGCGCCCGACCCTCGTGTTACTGCATGGCGGGCCGGGCTTCGATCATTCACATCTGAAGCCGATCCATTCCGAGCTACAGGATGTCGCCCAACTGGTCTATCTCGAGCATCGCGGCAATGGCCGCAGCTACCGCTGCACCCCCGAGACCTGGAACCTCGCTCAATGGGGCGATGACGTGCATGCCTTTTGTCAGGCGCTTGAGATCGAAAAGCCGATCGTGCTCGGCCTCTCGTTCGGCGGCTTCGTTGCGCAAGCCTATGCGACGCGCCACCCCGAGCACCCGGCCAAGCTGATACTCGCCAGCACGGCGGCCAATATGCGCAATGACCGTATCGCCGATATGTTCGAGCAGCTCGGTGGCATGGAAGCGCGCAAGCTCGCCGAGGCGTTCTGGGGTGATGCCTCGGACGAAGCGGTCGTCGGCCCCTATATTGAGACCTGCTTCCCCTATTATAACCAAACGCCGCAGGGCACGGAGCTGATCACCCGGACGATCATGAACTCCGACCTGCTCGGCGATTTCTTCGGCAAAGGCGGCGAGGGCCAGAGCTTCGATTTCCGCGCCGCCCTCGCCAACATCCAATGCCCAACCCTGGTCATGACCGGCGAGTTCGACCCGGTAACCCCGGCCACCCAATCGCAGGAAATCGCCGCCGCCATCCCGGACGGCCTGGCCGAGCTCCGCATCTTCAAAGGCTGCGGCCACGGCGTTGAGCGCGACGACAAGGGTGCCGCGCTGAAGGCGATCCGGGAGTTTATTCTCGCTTGATGAGGGGCGTTAATCCGCCCGCGCGAATAGAATATCGGAGACGGCGCGCTCGAACGGAACGGCGAGGTTTTTTATCTCGCCGCTTTCGTTTGTCGAGAACGTGACCTCGAGATGGCTGCGCGAGGTGACGGGGATTTTGACAATTTCGAAAATATCACCGCGGTAATGGCGGAGCGGCAGGGTGAATTGGCCATATTCCAGCACCAGCCCGTCCGCCGCATAGCTGATGCGTATTTCGCCGTAAGCGGGGTGGTGGTAGGCGCCGGCGAAATCTACGAGGGCGTGCGTGGGCGGGGCACTGAGATCGCGCGACCGCGCGTGTTGGGCGGCTTCCTGGCGCTTGCCGAATTCCCATTCGAGATAATCCGAGGCGACCCAATCGTTCCACGGCAGGGGCTTGAGGCCGAGCAGGCGGTCGAACAGGTTGCGCGTGAGGAGGGTCGGCGCCGGGTTGCGGTCGAGATTGCTGAGCGCGACGACGCCAATGCCGCCAGTGCCGGCATCGGGCAGGAAGGCGAGGAGGGCGACGAAGCCGTCGATGCCCCCGGCATGCCAGATAATCTTGTGGCCGCGATAGGTTGAGATGAGGAAGCCCATGCCGTAGCTCGGCGCGCCCAGTGTGTCATATATAGGCGTCTCATCCAGCGCCACGCGCGGTGTCTGCATGGCTTTGGCTTGCGCCGCGCTGAGCAGTTGCGTGCCGGCATGGCGCCCGCGCTGCATGTGAAAAGCGAGGTAGGACGTCATATCGGCGACGGTGGAATTGATCGCGCCGGCGGGCGCAATAGCGGCCATGTTGTAGAACGGAACGCGATGGATTTGACCGGCGCCGATTTCGTAGGGCTTGGCGCGGTTTGGCTCGCCCTCTGCCGCCGCGAAATCCGTCCGCGCCATGCCAAGCGGGGTGAGCAGGCGGCGCTGGGTAAATTCCTGCCAGCTTTCACCGCTTAGTGCCGCAGTGATGCGTCCGGTCGCGGCGAACATGAGGTTGTTATATTGCCAGTCTGAGCGGAACGGTGCGCCCGGCGCAAGATGGCGTAAACCAGTGAATAGCTGGTCGCTATCAAGGCCGCTGCCGTACCACAGCATATCGTGGCGCGCCATGCCGGTGCGGTGGGTGACCATGTCGCGCGCTGTCGTGTGCGCCGTGGCGACCGGATCGGCCAGGGTGAACGCCGGTAATATTTTGCGCACCGGCTTGTCCCAATCGAGACGGCCTTCATCGACCAACATGGCGAGGCCGGCGACGGTGAAGGATTTCGTAATCGAGCCGATGGCAAAGATTGTCTCCGGCGTCGCTGCAATGCCGTCTTCCACATCGCCGAGGCCATAGCCGGCGCAATAGAGCGTCTCGCCGTCCTGGACGACGCCGAGGGCGAGGCCCGGCACGTGCCAGTCGGCCAAGATTTCGCGGGCAAATTCGTCGAAGCCGGCCAGCGCTTTCGGCGCCGGTCCGCTCGGGCAGGCGGCAAAAGCCGCGCCCGGCAGGGCGGCGAACAGAATCAGGAGCAGGACAGCGAAGGCGCGTAGGGCGGCCACGTTGCCGGGTCAGCCTTTAAACTTGGTGGAATAGCGCGGCGCGACTTCGCGCGCGAAGCGGCGCATCCAGTCATGCCGCTTGGCGCGCGGGATGCCGGTGGTGGCGATATGGAGGAAAAAATTGCCGAAGCCGGCAGCCATATAGCGTTCGAGCTGGCGGCATACGGTCTCGGGCGAGCCGACCAGTTGAAATTGCGACCAGCGCGGCATGAATTCCGGATTGCACTTCGTCACCATGCTGTTGAAGACGTGGCTCCACGCTTTGTAGGACTGCAAATTCTTAAAGTGGTCTTTGTCGCCTTCGTAATGATCGACCTGCTGCTGCATGAAAGGCGGGATATAGGTTTTGGCGTCTTCGAGTGCCGCTTCGTCGCTATCGCCAATAATACAATGGACCATCAGCGGAATCGGCGTGGCGGTGTTGATATCGTGCGCGGCGGCGCGCTCATGCCAGCGCGCGATCACCTCATGCTGCTTGTCGAAATTGACGATGGTGGTGCAGATTGGCGTCAGGCCCATATCGGCCATGATCTCGGCGCTCTCCGGGCTGGCCCCGAGGGCGCCGTAAAAATGGATCTTGCTGCTGTCGGTGCGCGGGCGAATCTCGATTTCCTTCGGCAGGTTCAAATACTCGCCCTGATAGGTGAAGCGCCCGCCGGCGAGGGCTTTGGTCAGCACCTCGTAGCTCTCGCGGAAGCGCGCCCGGCTACTATCCATATCGATGCGCAAGGCGTCATATTCCATTTTGGCGGTGCCGCGTCCGAGGCCGAGATGGAGCGGCTGTTTGGTCAGTTCATTGAGTTGGGCGATTTCCTCGGCGAGACGCAGCGGCTCATACCACGGCGTCACCAGCACACAGGTGCCGAGCGCCAAACCGGGAAAGCGCGCGGCAATAAAATGCAGGAAGGATAGCGGGTTGGGCGTCGGGTAATAATCAGAGAAATGGTGCTCGATCATCCATGCGGTGCCATAGCCCAATTCCTGGCCAAGCTCGCAATCGGCGAGAATTTCATCATAGGTTTCGCCGTCGCTGAGGCTGGTTTCGCCGGTCGGCGCGGCGACAAAACCGAATTCGATATCCTGGCGCGCGGTCATTCCCTTTTCTCCAATATCTATTTATCGGCCGGTGCGCTGCGCTGCGCCAAGCCTTCCAAACCTTCCCGGCTAACCTTCAGATGAGCCGCCATGGCGCGCTCCGCCGCCGCTCCATCGCCGGCCTCAAGAGCGGCAAAAATGGCTTCGTGGTAGGCGTTGGACTTGACCGCCAGGCGGCGGAACACGGCGCCGACCGGGGAAAACATGGCGGCGCGCGCCTCTTCGATGGCGGCCAGTAAATAGGGATTGTGCGCGGCGCGGGCGATGCCGAGGTGAAATTCGGAATCGACCGCCATGAATTGGCTGACAGCGGCCAGTGCCTGGCTTTCATCCGCCTCTTGGCCGAGCACCGACAATTCGCCCATGCGCCGCAACTGAGCGGCAAGTTCAGCCAGGTCATTGTCGTCGCGCCGCGCCGAGGCCAGGCGCGCGGCGGCGCATTCAATGGCGAGGCGATAATCATAGATGGCGGCGATGGCTTCCAGTCTGTCGTTGTGCGATTTGCGTAAATGGCTGGCCGAGGTTTTCTGGTCGAGCACGCTGAGGCCGCCGGCTGCACCGCGTTTGCTGCGCACCAGCCCTTCGCCCTCCAGCACTTTGACCGCTTCGCGCACCGTGGTGCGCGAGACTCCGAGCTGCTTGGCGAGCTCGCGCTCTGGCGGCAATTTATCGCCGGCGAGGAAGCGGCCCAAATGAATCGCCCGGCGCAACTGCTCGACCACCAGTTCGCAGGCTGAGGTCGGACGCACCGGATCGATTATGGCGGAAGCGTCGCTCACTGATTTCCCTCGCATTATTTCAATGGTCTAAATATCATACCTTAAGCGATACCGCTATTAAGGAGCAAAACATGGCCGGGAAACCAGGCGAAGCAGCACTGGCATTCGATGCCGATCTCGGCCATATCGCGCCGATAGGCGCGTTGATCGAGCAGGGCGAATCGAGCTATCGCCGGGCCGCCCGGGCCTTGGCCGCCGGGCGCTTCGAGGATGCCGCGCAGCTCGGCCGCTATACGGTCGAGGAAGCGCGCGAGGGGCATGAGCTCTATGCCGCGTGGCGCGATCAAACCCGGCGTTACCTCCTGCGCGAGGGCGTGGCTGAAAAAGTCGTCGCGGCAGAACAGGCGCGCCTTGCCGGGCTTTTGCGTTTGGATGATGGCGCGCCGTTCGATGCCGATCAGCGCTGGGCGGAATTCAAAGGGCTAATCGATGATTTCGTTTTTTCCTGTGGCGCCGGCAATGCCACGCGCGCCGGCGAACAGCTTGAGGCGGCGCGGCTGTCGTGGCGCGATACGCATGACCGCGCCTGCGATTGGGTCTATGGCCTGCAGGATGCGGTGGTGCGCCATCTCGGCGAGGCGCGCATTGGCCCGCTCTGGGATGAGCTGATGGCGCCGATGTATGAGACCTATGACCGCTATGACACCAACCACACGCCGTGGCCGCAATCGATCCGCCGCCTGGTGCTGGTCGCGGCTGAAAGCTTACGCGGCCATCTGAGCGGCCCCGGGCGTATGGGCGATATCGAAATCACCGAAGAGCCTGAACGCTGGGTGCTGAGTTTTGATCCGTGTGGCTCGGGCGGGCGCACCTACCGCGACGATGCGGGCGAAGGCTATGCCCCGCGCATGGCGCCGCCCTATGATTTCGCCGTCACCGAGGAGGAACATGATTGGGCCTGGAATAAGAAGGGCATCTGCGTCTATTGCGTCCATTGCTGCCAGCTCAATCAGCGCATGCCGATCGGCCGCTTCGGCTATCCGACGCGGGTGGTCGATCCGCCCACCTGGCCCGAGGCGAAGACGGGCGGCAAATGCGTCTGGAGCGTTTACAAGGACCCGTCCCTGGTGCCGGAAGACGCCTACCGGCAAGTCGGCGCGAAAAAACCGTGACATGAAGCCCGCCGCACCGAGTGAATTTATCAAGCGCGGCGGCCTCGTTGCCGGCGCCGGTGGCGGCATGGGCCTCGCCATCGCCAACAGCCTGATTGAGGCCGGCGCCAATATCGTACTCGCCGATATTAAGCCCGAGCCGGCAAACATCGCCGATGGCCCGGGCCGCGCCATTTACCTGCAAGGCGATCTAAGCCAGGCGGAATTTTCCCGCCAAGCTGTCAGCCGGGCGCAAGAGCATGCCGGGCGCTTCGATTTTCTCGTCAATACGGTCGGCGTCTGGTGGGGCGAGGAGGATGTCTCCCTGGTCGACATCGACCTCGGCGTTTGGGACCGGGTGTTTGAGAATAATTTGGATAGCATGATGTTGACGGCGCGCCATGCGGTGCCGTTGATGCAAAAAAACGGCGGCGGCGCGATGCTGCTTTTTTCCTCGATCCAGGCGCTGCGCGGCGATGCGTTGGCGCAGGATGCCTATAGCGCCTCAAAGGGTGCGATCCGCGCCCTCTCCAAATCCTTCGCCATTCAATTCGCCGGCGACAATATTCGCTGCAATACTATCGTGCCGGGTTATGTCTGGACCGGCATGATGGGGCGTCTCGAGGGTAAACCCGAACGGCGCCAGGAGATGCAGGACATCATCCCGCTCAAGCGCTTTGGCACGGTGGCCGATATTGCCGGGGCGTGCCTCTTTCTGCTGTCGGACTCCGCGTCCTTTATCACCGGCACTGAATTGATCATCGATGGCGGCACTACCGCGCGGCCCTAAGCAGCGTTGAAATCCGCCATGCGCACCGGCAGGCGCTTGGCGCCCCAGCCGCCGGGTGCCGTGTCGAACACACCGGCGCAAGGCGTGCCGCATTGCCGGCAGGCGCCACTGTCGTCCAATCCCCAGCGCGTCAGGTTGTAACGCTCGCGGCCAATCAGCAGGGCGCGGCAATTATGGCAATAGGTGCTGGCCCGGCCGCGGTCGCTGACATTGCCGACATAGGCGTGCTGCACGCCATTTTTAAGCGCCGTGCGGCGCGCCAGGTTGAGCGTCTCGGGCGGCGTGTTGGGTTTGTCCATCATGCGGTAATCCGGGTGAAAGGCGGAAAAATGCATCGGCACGTCGGGCCCGAGATGCTCGACCACCCAGGCGCTCATTTCGTCGAACTCGGCTTCCGTATCGTTTTCTCCGGGAATGACCAGCGTGGTGAGTTCGAACCAGGTATCGGTTTCGGCTTTGAGATATTGCAGCGTTTCCAGCACATCCTTGAGGTGGCTTTTGGTGATGTTCCAGTAAAAGTCCTCGGTAAATGCCTTTAAGTCCACATTAGCCGCATCCATATGACGGAAGAATTCCATGCGCGGTTCGGGCGAGATGTAGCCCGCCGTGACCGCCACCGTGGCGATGCCGATCTCCTTGCACGCTTGCGCGATATCGATGGCATATTCCATGAATATCACGGGGTCGTTATAGGTAAAGGCGACGCTCTTGCAGCCGAGCTTTTGCGCCACCTCGGCCACCAGTTCGGGCTTGGCGCCATCGGCCAGGGTGTCGATCTCGCGCGATTTGCTGATGTCCCAATTCTGGCAGAATTTGCACGCCAGATTGCAGCCCGCCGTGCCGAACGAAAGCGTCGGCGTGCCGGGCAGAAAATGATTGAGCGGCTTCTTCTCGATCGGATCGACGCAATAGCCGCTTGAGCGGCCATAGGTGGTGAGCACCACTTCATCGCCCATCCGGCCGCGCACGAAACACAGGCCGCGCTGGCTTTCCTTGAGTTTGCATGCGCGCGGGCAGAGATCGCATTGCACGCGGCCATCGTCGAGGCCGTGCCAATATTGCGTCGGCCAGGTTTCCGTCTTGTCGTCGATATGCTCGTCACCGCTCATAAGGCACTTTTCCGCTGCGCTGTGCTAGACTGTGAGCGTAGCAAACCTGCAGGGGTCTATCCATGGCAAGCGTGCGCCAGCCGGTGGTTGCCGGCACATTCTATTCCGCCGACGCGGGCGAATTGGAAAATTCGGTGATGGCTCACCTCGATTCGCCACTCGCCTGGGACATTGATGCCAAGGCGTTGGTGGTGCCCCATGCCGGCCATGTCTATTCCGGCGCCATCGCCGGCTCGGCCTATGCCTCGGTGCGCCACCTTGCCGATAAGATAGAGCGCGTCGTGCTGCTCGGCCCGGCGCACCGCGTGGCGTTCAAGGGCATTGCCGTGCCGAGCGCCGATGCCCATGCCACACCACTTGGTGACATCGCGGTCGACTGGCAGGGCGTTGCCGATGCGCTATCGCTGCCCCAGGTCCAGCTCAGCGATGCCGCTTTCGAGGGCGAGCATTCGCTCGAAGTTCATTTGCCGTTTCTGCAGCGCGCGCTCGGCGATTTCAAACTGGTGCCGCTGTTGGTCGGCGACGCCAAGCCGGAAGGGGTTGAGCAGGTATTGCGCAAACTGTGGGGCGGGCCGGAAACGCTGATCGTGATCAGCACCGATCTCAGCCATTTCCACGAATATGAAGCGGCGCAGAAACTCGACAACAGCGCCTCGCGCGCCATCGAGACCTTTAATGTCGAGGGCTTGAGCGGTGATCTGGCCTGCGGCTTCCGCCCGCTCTCCGGCCTGCTCCGCGCCGCGCAACGGCTCGACCTTCGCCCGACGACGCTCGATGTGCGCAATTCCGGCGATACGGCGGGCGATAAAAGCCGCGTCGTCGGCTATGGCTCCTATGCCTTCGAATATTACGGTACGGCGCGTATGCCGGAGAAGTTCCGCGACCCCTTGCTCGATATCGCTCAGCAATCGATCCGCCACGGCATCCAAAACGGCACTTGCCCGAATGTCGAAGTGCTGGGCTTCCCCCATCCCATGCGCACGCTGCGCCGCACCTTTGTCAGCGTCCACACAGGCGGCCAACTGCGCGGCTGCGTCGGCTCGCTCGCCGCCAATAATCCACTGATTGCCGATGTGGTGCAGAACGCCTACCGCGCGGCGTTTGAGGACAAGCGCTTCAAACCGCTCAGCGACGACGATCTTAGCGAAACCGATATCAGCGTCTCAATCCTGAGCACGCCCAGGGCGATGAACTTCCGCGACGAGGCCGATCTGGTGGCGCAAATTCAGCCCGATACGGATGGGCTGATTTTACAAGACGGCCAGAAGCGCGGCATTTTCCTGCCGGTGGTGTGGGAGCAGATCGCCGCGCCGCGTGATTTTCTCCGCCATTTGAAAAACAAGGCGGGCCTGCCGCTCGACCATTGGTCGGACGGCCTCAAGGTGTGGCGCTATACCACCGAATCCTTCGGCGCCAAATTCAGCCCGGCGCCGGGTGCCACCCAACCGAACTAGCGGCTGGCGACCACAGAAATATCGGGCTGCTCGCCAGGCGGGTTCCAAACCCAAACCGGGCCCAAACCGCGTTTCCAGGTTCCCAAAGCGGTATCGACTTCCGCCTGGATATCGCTGTGCTGAACCGGCGCGCCGGTTTTTGCCGCGTCTATATACAGTTGTGAGGGATCGTCGACGCTTTCCAGAAATCCGAGCCGAAGCGCATTATCGGGTTCGGCGAGAGCCGGGATGGTGAAAAACGGAGCAGACAAGACCGCGCTCAGAGCGAGCGCAATGGTGGCGTAGAGAGGAATGAAACTTACAGGCATACCTTGCCTCCATGGCAGAGCTATTTGCTCTCACTATGATTCCCCGCCGTCGCTCGTAACCTGCGAACGATAGCCCTGATTCATTTAGGATTATTTAAGTGTTATGATTAACATCCGGTAGGATTTCGAGCGGCTGTGCCGTATCACGCACGGTTTCCAGCGCCTCGGCAATGCGTTTGGCCCACAATTCCGCGCCTTCCGGCGTGTCGATTAAATCCTGGCGAATCTCAATCTCGATATGCGGCAGGCCGCGCTTTTGACCATGTTCGGGGATCGAATAATCCGACGGTCCGTCAATGGCATAGGGCTCGTTCTCGCCGATGCAGATGCCCGGCACTTGGGCGCTAAACGCTGCCTTGAGAGGCGCCACCAGGCGCCGGTCATGCTCGAACAGAAGGCCGATTTGCCACGGCCGCGCCGCGCCGTCGCTCATTCGCGGGGTGAAGCTGTGCATGGCGACGAAAATCGGAATCTCGCCGGCGGCGATGAGGCGGTCGAGAGCGCCCGAGATTTGCCGGTGATAGGGCCAGTAGCATGCCGCTGCCCGTGCCGCCGCTTCATGCGGAGAAACAGCCTGGTTGGCCGGAACCTGCGTGTTATCGCTCACGCTCGGAATGGAGGTGGGCGAGGTGAGCGGGCGGTTGCAATCGATCACCAGGCGGGAATAGCCGGAGAAATAGGCCGGCGCATCGAGCCCCGCCGCCAGATGTTTCGTCACCTCGGCGGCGCCGATATCCCAGGCGATATGGCGGCTAAGGTCGTCCGCTGTTAAGCCGAGACCATCCATATGGCGCGGCACGGCAGCGCTGGCATGGTCGCAAGTCAAAATAAAGCGTGGCCGGCCGCCCTGATTATGGAGAGTAAAAGGCGGTGGGTCTTCGGAATCCAGCAATGTGGGATCGAAACGGGGTGACTCGCGCATGGCGCTCATCATGCATGAAGCCGCGTTCCGGTCCAGACAGGAAGCGCCGGCTGGTCTATGATCCGGGCGGAAGAGATCGGGAGAGTAATCATGAGTAATTCAAGTGCCGGCCTGACCCGCGACGTGCCGTTAGAGCCGGGGCGCGCCGCGCTCCTCATTGTCGATGTGCAGAATTATTGCTGCGACCGGGATGGCGGTGCGGTCAAGGATATGGCCGAGGCCGATTTCCAGGCCCAGTATGGCGAATATTTTGAGCGCCTCGAAAACCAAGCCATTCCCAACATGCAAAGCCTGATCAATGCTTGCCGCGAAGTCGGGGTCGAAGTGATCTATACCGTGATCGAGGCGCTCACCCGCGACGGGCGCGACCGTGGCCTCGATTACAAAATTACCGGATTTCTCGTGCCGCGCGGCTCGCGCGACGGCAAGGTGATTGACGCCATCGCGCCCGGCGAAGACGAGATCGTGCTGCCGAAATCCGCGTCCAGCGTCTTCAATGCCACCAATATTGAATATGTACTGCGCAATCTCGGCGTTGAGCGCCTCGCCATCTGCGGCGTCTATACCGACCAATGCGTCGAATCGGCGGTGCGCGACGCCTGTGATCGGGGCTTTCTCGTCACCCTGGTGCCGGACGCCTGCGCCACCACCTCCCAGAGCGCGCATGACAATTCCCTGAAGGCGATCAAAGGTTATTGCCGGACGCTCGGCACGGCTGAACTCGTGGCGGAGTTGAAAACCTATCGACAACGCCGTGCGAGCTAGAATTTGCACATTCGATACGGCTAAACTATATAACACTATTCGGATGAAATTGTTCTTATCCTGTGCGTTATAAATAGTCCCTATGAACAGGGTCTCGTAAGATAAGCTGTAGATTAGAATGATTCAAGTCAAGATTGGGCCTTGCCATTCTCGGCCATAAATCAATCTGTCTATTTACAACCGCAGCCAGAGAATCCTGTTGAGAGATACGAAACCAGAGCCAACACGCCCGGACGCACCAACCAGAGGTGAAAAGCCATTCGTTGCTTGCGAGCCGGCCGATGCGCCGGCCGGGCTGGCGGCGGAAAACCGTGCTCTAAAAGCTGAATTGGAGCGTTATCGTTTGGCCGTCCTGGTAACGCGGGAGGGCCTGTGGGATTGGGATATTCCGAGCGGCATTATATGGAACTCGTGGCGAACCCATGAAATGCTCGGTTTGGGCGATAGCGGGCCCGAGAGCCCGTTCGGACAGAAGATCAAGAATGATGATTGGATGTCGGCAGTTCATCCGGAAGATTATGACCGGGTCGCCGCGGCTGTACAAAATCATCTGCATAACAACGCACCCTATGATTTGGAATATCGGTTTCGCCAACCCGATGGCGAATACCGCTGGATGCGAACAACCGGCAAGGCGATCCGCGATGCGGATGGCGTGCCGACGCGTATGCTGGGCGCCCTCAGCGATATCACCGAGCACAAGTCGGGAGAGGAGGTAAGGCGGCGAAGCGAGGCTTATTTCCGTACCCTCTTCGACAGCACGACCATCGGCGTTACCATCACCCGGGCTGACGGCAGCTATGTGTTGACCAACGGCGCCTACCAACGGCTGGTCGGATACAGCGCCGCGGAACTTCAGCAATTGGGATGGCCGGATATCAGCCACCCCGGCGAGGTCGAGCGGATCAAATCCGACATACAAGCGATGGTGAATGGCGAAAAACACGACATCACTTTTGAGAAACAATTTCTCCACAAAAGCGGCGGCATTGTTTGGGCGCGCCTGACGACGTTCCTGATTGGCGACGTTGAAGGCAAAGTGCCCCTGCGTGGCGCGATCGTCGAGGACATCACCGAACGCAAGCTGGCGGAGCTGGCGCTACGCGACAGCCAGGCGGAATCGGAAAGTGCGCGCGCCTATCTCACCGGCGCGTTGGAGAGCATGGATAATGGATTCGCTATATTTGACGCGGACGAACGCCTGGTAATGTGTAACGAGCAATTTCGAGCGCTGGCGCCCGAGGCCGCGCATCTCTACACGCCGGGGGCGCAGTTCGAGAGTGTTATTCGCGGTGGCGCCGAATTGGGACAATGGAAACTCGGCGAAGACGGCGTGGCGGCGCTCGTCGAGAACCGGTTGGCGGAATTCAGGTCAGGCGGAAGACACGAAATGCCGCGCGCCGACGGCACCTGGCTGGAGGCCTTTGACCACAAGACGGACGATGGCCTGACCATTTGCTACCGCATCGATATTACCGAGCGCAAGAAAGCCGAGGAAGCGCTGCGCCGAAGCGAAGCGAATTTGAACGAGGCGCAGAAAATAGGCCGGCTCGGGAGTTGGCACTGGATGGTCGGCGATAACGATGTTCTATGGTCTGACAGCCTGAAGGAAATGTACGGGCTTGCCTCCGAGCAGAATATTGAAGGCCGGGAGGGATTTCTCAAATTTCTGCATCCTGACGATGTCGAGCGGGTCCGAACAAGCATTTCCCAGGCAGTGGAAAATGATGCGGTCTATGAGGAGACCTATCGGATAATCCGCGCCGACGGCGAGGGGCGGGTTCTGCGCGGACGTGGCGCAGTGTTTCGCGATGATGCTGGCCAAGCCGTTCGTCTGGCAGGCATAACCGTCGATGTCACGGAGCAGATTGAGGCGGAGCGGGCTCTGCGTGACAGCGAACTGCGTTTGCGCGAGGCGCAGCATATTTCCAATATCGGCGATTGGGAATCGGTCGGCGCTACGGCTGACAGGCGTTGGTCGGACGAGATATACCGGATTTTGGGGCGCGAGCGGGACGATTATGAATCGACCTATGACAGTTTCATGGCGTGCGTGCATCCGGATGACCGCGAGCGGATCGCAATGGAGATCAGGAAAGGCATGGCGCTGGGCAAGCCGTTTTCCTTTGAGCACCGCATCGTTCGCCCGGACGGCAGCGTGCGCTATGTATTGCAACGCGCCATTTCGCGCCTTTCCGATGGTGGCGAATTGGGCCGCGCCGGTACCATTCAGGACATTACCGAGCGCAAAGCGATGGAGGAACAGCTTCAACAGGCACAAAAGATGGAGGCGGTGGGCCAGCTTACCGGCGGTATCGCCCATGATTTCAATAATCTTCTGGCTGTGATCATGGGCAATCTGGAACTGATAAGCAGTCAAATCGATGCTGAGGAGGCGGTCTTCGAAATGATCGAACGCGGCATTTCGGCTACCGAGCGCGGCGCTGATTTGACCCACAGGTTGCTCGCCTTCTCGCGCCGCCAGACGTTGATGCCGGTGGCCGTCGATCTTAATTTTCTGGTATCCGACATGATCGAGATGTTGCGCCGGACGCTCGGCGAGACGATCAAAATATTCACCAGCGAGCCGGCCGATCTGTGGCTGTGCGAAGCCGATCGATCGCAATTGGAGAACGCGCTGCTTAATTTGGCGATCAATGCCCGCGACGCCATGCCGAACGGCGGCAAATTAGTGATCGAGACGGCCAACATTTTGTTCGGCCCGGAACAGGCTGTGAGCGTTCCGGATATCGTGCCCGGTCCCTATGTCATGCTTGCCGTATCCGATACCGGCAGCGGCATTGGAGAAGATGCGCTGGAGCATGTCTTTGAGCCCTTCTTTACCACCAAGGAGGTGGGCAAGGGCTCGGGGTTGGGCCTCAGCATGGTCTACGGTTTTGCCCGTCAATCCGATGGCAATGTGACGATTGAGAGCGAGGAGGGCAAAGGTACCACGGTCAAGCTCTATCTGCCGCGTGCCCAGGACGTGGAATCGGAGCGCCGGCACCTGCCGGCGAAGGACAATATTCCATTGGGAAGCGGTGAGCATATTTTGGTGGTCGAGGATGATGCGGATGTTCGCGATCAGGCGGTGAATCTGCTCGTTGCACTTGGCTATGAGACGACCGGCGCGGCAACTGCGGAGGCGGCGATTGCGCTGGTAACGGACGCACAGCCGTTCGATCTCCTGTTGAGCGATGTGATTTTGCCGGATTTGAGGGGGCCGGCCCTGGCCGAGCGGGTCAAACGCCGCGTTCCCGATATTGCGGTGGTGTACATGACCGGCTATGCCGAGGGCGCCTTTGAGCACCACGACGGAAAGGACAAATTGACGCGCTTGATCAACAAGCCTTTCTCAAAGGCCGAATTGGGGCGGGTCATTCACGACGCATTGCGATTTAACTAAAGGCCGCGTTGAATTCCAAATTCACCGGCGCGTCTGATAATTCCAACTATTCAAGCGGGGAGAACGGCAATGAACGGCAAATCGCCGGTGATCAATCTTGACGATGTGACGCTTGAGCAGGCCGGCCCGTTCGGCGAGGCGGGCAGTTTTGAAGCCAAAACCGGCGCGGTCGGCCAAGCCGTCGGCGCCGGCAAGCTGGGCAGCAAGCTGGTGGTGGTGCCGCCCGGCAAACGCGCCTGGCCGTTTCATTTGCACCACGCCAACGAGGAGATGTTCGTTATCTTGGCGGGCTCGGGCACCTTGCGCTACGGCGAGGATCGTTTTCCGTTGCGCGCAAATGATGTGATCGCCGCCCCGCCGGGCAGCGGCAAGGCGCACCAAATCATCAATGATTCGGACATGGAATTGCGCTATCTCGCGATCAGCACCATGGAACATCCGGAAGTGGCGGAATATCCCGATTCAGACAAGATCGGCGTGGTCGCCGGATCGCCGCCCGGGCGGCGGCCCTATGATCTGTTTTATTTCACCCGCCGCCAATCCGGCGTTGATTATTGGGATGGCGAATCCTGAGGCCGCGCGCCGTGGCGTTGATAGGCCAGCTTCGCCGCGGCTAAATCCTCAAGCGCCGCGCCGACGGATTTGAACAGGGTTATTTCCGCTTCATCGCCGCGCCCCGCCGCCCCGCCGCTGGTCAAGGCGTTCATATCGGCCTGAATATCCGCTTCGGAAATAGCGCCGGATTTTATCGCCAGCAATATGTCGCCGCCCTCGGCCAGCGCGCCGCCCTTTGTGTCGACATAAATACGCGCCCGCGCCATGGCCTGATCGTCGGTCTCGCGCATATCGGCGCGGAAGGCACCGACCAGATCGAGATGCACGCCGGGCTGAAGCCACGCACCCTGAATGAGCGGCGCGCCGGACAGCGTGGCGCAACTGATGATGTCGGCCCAGGCGGCGGAATCCTCTAAATTAACGGTGGCCGTTACGCTGAGACCGGGTGTGTTCAGCTTGGTCGCGAGCGCTTCTGCATTGGCTTCTGTGCGCGACCAGATGCGCACCTCGCGGATTGGGCGAATGGTGGCGTGGGCGCGGATCAGATGCGGCGCCAGGCTGCCGGAGCCGACCATCAGCAGGCGTTCCGAATTTTGCCGCGAGAGATAGTCCGAGGCCAGCGCCGAGGCGGCAGCTGTGCGCCAGCGCGTCAAAACCGTGCCTTCGATCAGGGCAAGCGGCTCGCCGCTCAATGCATCCATCAGATAATATTGCCCGAGGACGGAAGGCAGACCGCGCGCGGCGTTGTCGGCGAATATCGTGACCGTCTTCACGCCCATCATTCCGCCGGCCTGCCACGCCGGCATGATGAGCAGCGTGCCGGAAGAGCCGCCGGGGATATCCACTGTGTGATGGTGGCGTGTTGGGCTTTCGCAGCCCAGGCGGAACATCTCGCGCAGCGCTTCGATCAGCGCCGGGAAATCGAGTAATTCTTCGAGCGCCTCAGCGCCGATAATTTGCATCTGAAGCTATCCCGCGCGGTAGCCGTAATCCTTGCCGGCGCGCTCGGGCGTGACGTAGCCCTCGGCCAGATCGTTCTCGATTGCCGCGCGGTCGCGCTTGGCCATCTCACCGAAGCCGCCGCCGCCGGCGGTGCGGATGCGGATACGGTCGCCCCGATGGACGGTGATGTTGGACCATTTGCTGGTCGAGGGCTTGTTGAACGCCTCAGTCATGGTCTGCCATTCGCTCCCGCCCGAGGCCATGAACACCGTTGTGCCGGTGCCGCCGTGGCCGCCGCCATTGAGCCCCCAGGCACTGTGATGGTGGCGGTCGGAGAGTTGGCTGATGATCATATCGGGATTGTCGCAGCGGAGCGTGCGCGTGGTGGCGAGGCCGCCCCTGTAGGTGCCAGCCCCGCCTGAATCGGGAACCAAGCCGAAATTCTCGGTAAACCAGGGATAGCGCGTTTCGAACACTTCGACCGGAATCACCCGGCAATTGCCGTTGATCGAATCGGTGGCATCGTTGCCGTCGGCATAGGGCCGCCCGCCCCAGCCGGACAGCTCGATATCGTAGCAGGCGAAATATTCATCGAACTCGTGATCCTGGCCGCCAAAGACGAAATTGGTGTGCGAGCCGCCTTCCGCCGCCATGGCGCGCGCCGGGATGCCGGGCGCGAGCGCGCCCATGACCGTGCCGGCGATGCGCGGATGGGTCTCGGTATTGCCGCCCACTTCCGGCGCCGGGTAATCGACATTGGTCACCATAGTGGGCGGCGCGACGACGCGAATGGGGCGGAAACAGCCGGAATTTTTCGGAATCGACGCATCCGTCATATGCAGGATGGCGTTGAAGGTCGCCGACCAGGTGACGCCGAGGGTGGCGTTGATCGGGCCTTTCATTTGCGGCGAGGAGTCGCGGAAATCGACGACGATCTCGTCGCCCTGGACGAAAGCGGCGACATTGATCGCGGCGCGCTCATTGCTGAGCCCGTCATTGTCCATATAGTCCTCGAAATCATAGCGCCCGTCCGGCACCTGGGATAATTCGCCGCGCATGCGCGCTTCGGAATAGTCCATCAGGTCGGCGCAGATCTGCTGGAAATTTTCGCGCCCCTGTTTTTTAACAACCTCCTTGAGCCGCGCCGCACCGACTTCGACGCCGCTGATCAGCGCCCGCATATCGCCGTAATTGTGGCGCGGCGTGCGCACATTGGCGAGCCACAGCTTCCACACTTCGGCGACATCCTCGCCGCGCTTTTTGATCTTCACCGGCGGCACGCGGATGCCTTCGTGGAAGATTTCGGAAGCCTCGGCCGGGAACGAGCCCGGCGCCATGCCGCCGACTTCCGCGACATGGCCAATGGCAACCGTGAAGGCGATCAATTCGCCGTCGACGAAAACCGGTGTGAACAGCGAATGTTCCGGTGTGTGCAGGCCGCCCCGGTAGGGATCGTTGTGGACGATCACATCGCCCTCTTCGATATCGTCGAGCGGAATTTCCTGTAAAGAGGATTGGATCACCAGCGGCATGCCGCCGATTTGCGCCGGGCAAAATTCGGCCACGGCATACATATCGCCATTGGGTGCGGCGATGGCGCAGGTAAAATCGAGCGCTTCGTTGAAGATCGTCGAATAGGACGTCTTCATCAGGGTAATGCCCATTTCGCGGCACACCGAAATCATGGTCGAATCGAGAATGCTCATGGCGACCATGTCGACCTTGCGGCCGGTGTTATTGCCGGGGCTCATGCCGGTTCCTTCTTTTGCCGCAGCTTTTTGTTGGGCGTAAGCCTAGTCGTCGCCGGTGCCTTCCAGGCCATAGGCCTCGCGCGCTTGCTTGGGCGAGATATAGCCCTCCGACAAATCTTCCCGCACCTTGTCTTGCGAGCGTTCGCCGGGCTCGCCCCAGCCGCCGCCGCCCGGCGTTTGAAAGCGCATGCGGTCGCCCGGCGCGATGGTGACATTGCTCCATTTGCTCGGGCTGACCTTGTTGAAGGCATCGTCGATGGTGCGCCATTCAGTGGTGTTGGCGGCCATGTGCCAGGTCCCCGCCGTGCCGCCGGAATGGCCGCCAAACAGGCCCCACGGCCGGTTGTGATGGCGGTCCGACATTTGGCTGCCGGTGATTTCCGTATCCAACCCTTTAAGTGTGCGCTGGGTGCTGAGACCGCCGCGGTGCCTGCCGGCGCCGCCCGAATCCTCGACCAGCTTGAACGATTCGCATTGCAGTGGAAAACGCGTTTCAAATACTTCGACCGGGATGACGCGGCAATTGCCGTTGATCGAATCGGTCGCGTCATTGCCGTCGGCGAAATTGCGCCCGCCCCAGCCGGAGAGCTCGATAGCGTAGCAGACGAACGCCTCGCCGCTTTCCGCATCGGTGCCGCCAAAGACGAAATTGGTGTGCGTCGCGCCTTCGGCCGCCATGGTGCAATCGGGCAGCGCGGCCGACATGGCGCCGATTACGGCACCGGCGATCTTGCAATGGGTCTCGGTATTGCCGCCCACTTCCGGCGCCGGATAATCGACATTGAGCAATGTGCCCGGCGGCGAGACGACACGAATCGGGCGGAAACAGCCGGAATTGGTTGGGATCGATTCGTCGGTGATGTGCAGCATGCCATTATAGGCGGCGGAATAGGAGACGCCGAGGGTGGCGTTGATCGGGCCCTTGGCTTGCGGCGAGGTGCCGGTATAGTCGACCACCGCTTCGTCGCCGCTGATGTGGACGGCGACGTTGATGGTGTAGGATTTGTTCTCGATGCCGTCATCCTCTACTTCGTCGCTGAAGCTGTATTTGCCGTCCGGGATGGCTTGGATCTCGGCCCGCATGCGGCTCTCGGAATAATCGAGCAGATTGGCGACGTTCTGACGGAAATCATCCTTGCCGTATTTACGGATCATGTTGGCAAGCTGGCGCTCGCCAATATCGGTGCCGGCAATCAGCGCCCGGAGGTCGCCGTAATTGTAGCGCGGCGTGCGCACGTTCGCGAGCAGCAGCTTCCACACTTCCTCGACATCCTCGCCGCATTTCTTAATGAAAACTGGCGGCACGCGGATGCCTTCCTGGAAAATCTCCGTTGCCTCGCCGGCAAAGGCGCCCGGCACCATGCCGCCGATTTCGGCCAGGTGGCCGATCGTCATGGCGAAGGCCATCAACTCGCCCTCGACAAAGACCGGCTGGATCAAGGTGTGCTCGGGCGCATGCAGGCCACCGCGGTAGGGGTCGTTATGGACGACGACATCGCCCGGTTCCCATTCCTCAAGCGGAATTTCCATGACGCAGCTCCTGACCAAGAGCGGCACGCCGCCGATCATCGACGGGCAGAACTCGGCCTGTGCGATCATTTGACCGTCCGGGCCGGCCAGCGCGCAGGTGAAATCGAGCGCCTCGTTGAAGATCGTCGAATAGGACGTCTTCATCAGGGTGATGCCCATTTCGCGGCAAATCGAAGTCATGGTCGAATCGATGATGCTCATCGTCACCATATCGACATCGGGTTTTTGGCTCATCTCATTCACTCCTCAAAAGCGGGTGCGTTATTCGGCAATTTCCCCGATTAGCAGATTACCGTAAGCGTCGACCCGCAAATTCTGGCCCGGGCGCAACACGGTGACCGACGCCGGTTCCTCGATAATCGCCGGGCCAGCGATTTTCTGGCCCTCGCCGAGCGAACCGCGGTCATAGATCGGCGTATCGTGGCGGCCATCGTCGAAGGTGACCTCGCGGCGCGATACCGGTTCCGCCGCCGCGCCGCCGCCGATGGTGGCAAATTCGGGCTTGTCGGTGAGCGACACGGTGGTCGCCTTGACCGTGATCACCTCGATCACTTCGCGCGGGATGTTGAAGCCGAAGCGGGCGAGATGCATGTCGTGGAAGGCCTGCCACAATTGCGGCGTCGTTTCGTCGCTGAAGCTGTCGAAGGAGAACGGAATCTCGAGCTCATAATTTTGCCCGAGATAGCGCATCTCGAGCGAGCGGTGGACTTCGACATTTTTGCTGTAGCCCTGCGCCTTGAGTTCGCCGATGCCGGTACCGATGAGCGATTTCATCATCTCGGTGGCGCGCGCCTGATCGAAACGCTTCGAGGTCATTTGCACGGTGCGCTGGGTATCGACGCGGGCGTCGGTCAAAATAAAACCGAAGGCCGAGAATTGGCCGGGATAGTTGGGTACGATGCCGCTCGGAATGCCGGCATCGTTCATCAGATCGGCGACATGGAGCGGCCCGGCGCCGCCGAAGCCAAGCATGCAGAAATCGCGCGGATCGAGGCCGCGTTCGATCAACACCGAGCGCAGCGCGCCGACCATATTGTTGTTGGCGATCTGCGTCACGGCGAGGGCCGTTTCCTCGGCCGAGCGGCCAAGTTCATCGGCCACCGCCTGCACGGCTTTTTCGGCCGCCGCCTTGTCGAGCTTCATTTCGCCGCCGAGGAAATTGTCGGGATTAATCCGTCCGAGCACCAGATTGGCGTCTGTCACGGTGGCTTTGGTGCCACCATGGCCATAGCAGGCCGGCCCCGGATCGGCGCCCGCACTTTCCGGCCCAACGCGCAGCATGCCGCCTTTGTCGATCCAGGCGATCGAGCCGCCGCCGGCGCCGATGGTGCGGATATCGATCATCGGAATTTGGATCGGAATGCCGAACTCGATCTCGAAATCGGTGGTGAAATTCTCCTGCCCGCCGACAATCGTCGAGGTGTCGGTCGAGGTGCCGCCCATATCGATCGTCACCAGATGGTCGATGCCGACCAGGCCGGCGATATGCTTGCCGGCAATGACGCCGCCGGTCGGGCCGGAAACGGTCATTTGAATCGGCGTATTTTCCGCCGCTTCCAGGGTCATTTCGCCGCCATTCGATTTGATCACGACGATATGGTCGGTGATGCCGTTCTCGGTGAAACGCTGGCGGATATTGCGCACCTGATTGCTCACGATAGGCTTGACATAGGCATCGGCAATGGTGGTCGAGGCGCGCTCATATTCCTTCCATTTGGGCATCACATCAAAGGAAATGGAAACCGGTATTTCGGGTAATTCCTCGGCCAGGATTTCCTTGACCCGCTGCTCATGGTCGGGCCTGACATAAGAAAAGAGGAAATTGACCGAGAGCGCCTCAATCTCGCCTTCCTCTTTGATCTGCTTGGCCATGGCGCGCACACCCGCTTCATCAAGCGGTATCTCGACTTCGCCATTGGCCATGATGCGTTCTGAAATTTCATAGCAATGGCGGCGTTTGACCAGCGGTTTTGGTTTGATCCAGGTGATGTCGTAATGGCTGCGCCGATTGCCGCGCTGGATGAAGGGGATATCCTTGAAGCCTTCGGTGGTGACGTAACCGACCGTGGCGCCCTTGCGCTCCAATATCGCATTGGTCTCGATCGTCGTGCCGAGGCGGAGGTTTTTGATATCGCCCGGCGCCTCGAATTTGCCGAGGCCGGTCAGGATGCCGTCATTTGGGTCGCTCGGCGTGGATGGGTTTTTCCACACCTCGACCGTCTTGGTTTCGGGATCGTAGGAGACGAAGTCGGTAAATGTCCCGCCGACGTCAATGCCAACCATATATCCTGCCACTCTCCATCTCCTCAGAGTTCGCGGGCCGTCACGTTATAGCGCCCTTTGGCGCACCGGCAGCCCTGATTTTTTTTGAAATTGTCGCACTTATATATTCACGCTAATGGAGGCGCGATGTTATCGGCGGGGCGGGCCTGCCGCAACCAGAATTGCTGCGATGCGGCCCGGCCGATGGCGGCGTTCAACCTCAGATCGGATCACGATTAAATGGAACCACTTCTTGGTTCCATTTAATCGTGTGAATCTGATCGATATTAAATAGTTAGAGCTGAACATGGTTTATCGGAATCGCCTTGGCGATCCGACAAACCATGTTCAGCTCAGCGGATGAGGATGAACAGCGATCCGTCACCGCGGATGATGTTTAGCAGAAGCGAGCCGCCGGCCTGGGACGAGGCGGCCATCAGTTCGCCCGGGTTCGTGACCGGTTTGCGGTTGACCGAGGTAATCACGTCCTGATCGCGCAGGCCGGACTGCCAGGCCGGTGAATCCGCCACCACGCTGACGACATAAACGCCCTTAACCCGGCCATAGAAGGGCGAACTTTGCGGAATCGTGCCGAACGCCGCTCCTTTGAGCTTTGGCACATCGCTGCCGGACGCCGCCTGTACTTCCTTGATTTCGCCGACTTCGAGCGTGATGCCGATTTCCAAGCCGTCGCGCACGACGCGTAATTTTACGCGCGAGCCCACCCTAAGGAGGCCGATAAAGGTGCGCAAATCGGCGCCACTATGAACTTCCTTGTCGTTGACCGAGATGATCACATCGCCGGCGTTCAGTTCGGCCGCCGCTGCCGGGCTGTCGGGCATAACCTGGGTAACCAGGGCGCCGTCGTCCTGGCGGACGCTGAATTCCTCGGCCAATTCAGGCGTGAGGTCCTGAATCTGCACGCCGATACGCCCGCGCCGCACTTCGCCATGCTCGATAATCTGATCCATGATCTGGCGCGCCATATTTATCGGTATGGCAAAGCCGATGCCGATATTGCCGCCGCCGGGCGCGATGATGGCGGTATTGATGCCGACCAACTTGCCTTTCAAATTAACCAGCGCGCCGCCCGAATTGCCCGGATTAATCGAAGCGTCGGTCTGAATGAAATTTTCGTACGATTCAATGCCGAGGCCGGTGCGCCCGAGCGCGCTGACGATGCCGGAAGAGACCGACTGGCCAAGGCCGAACGGATTGCCGATGGCGATGACGAAATCACCGACCTCGACATAGTCGGAATCGGCCATCGGGATCGAAACCAAATTTCCTGGCTCTACTTTGAGGACGGCAACGTCGGTGCCCGGGTCATGGCCGATCAATTCAGCCTTGAGCCGGCGCTTGTCGGTAAGGGTGACGATGATTTCGTCCGCCTTGGCGACAACATGGCTGTTGGTCAGGATATAGCCCTTGACCGCATTGATGATAACGCCCGAGCCGACGCTCTGATTCTGCCGTTGCCGGGGCTCCGACGGGCCTTCGCCAAAAAAGCGGCGGAAGAACGGGTCGTTGAAAAGCGGATTGCGCTCCTCTTCGACCATACCGCTGGTGGCGATATTGACCACCGCCGGCGAAGTCTCTTTAACAAGTGGCGCCAGCGTCGGGATCTGATCGCCGGGCACGACCGCGCGTGCCGGGGAGAGGGCCGCAGCGAAGGCAATTATCACCAGAGCGGCAACAACCATGACGGCTGACATTCGACCAAAATAGGGCAGCATTTTTCCCTCCATAGAATGGCGCCGAGCGTAGCAGAATATAGTTAATGGCCTATTGTGACCTTTTAAAGCCTCGGCGGGAAGTGATTGTATCGCAACGGATAAAATGCCCTATCTCTTCGGATTTGAAGCAAATCACCGTCGCAGGTGATTCCACCTGCTCGGGTTTTGCTCTAGGGATGGTGGGCTAACATTTCCGTTACCGGGCAAAGGCGCGCGGCGGGGTGGCGCGGCCGAGCCGTTCGATCAAGAGCGGCGCCACCGGCCGGGCGATGCGCCGGGCCTCGGAAAAATGCGTGCGCCCGGCGGCGCGCCCGCGCCACAGAAGGGCGCCATCCGGCCCCTCCAGGGAGAGCTCAAACAGGAACGCCACGCGCCGTACCGCGCTGCCGCCGCCGAGGAGCGGCAAGTCGAGGCCGATGCCTAATTCATTGACGCCGCTGCTGCTGCCAAGTTCGCCGCCGAGCAGAAATCCCGGCCCCTCATCGGTGGAATCGGTCAACGCCGTTTGCAACATATAGCGCAGCACATGGGGCGCATCCTCGCCCGTCTCATAGCCGCGCCGGGCGAGCGATTTGTTGATCGCGCGCTCCATATCAAAATCCCGTGAACCGCCTTCGGGCGGCGCCACCCGGAGGGTGTGGAACTCGCCGATTTCGCCGTAAAGGCCGGCCTCAAGCTCGCCCCAGACATCCGCGCCGGACGCGGGGCGGCGCTCCGGGCCGGCGCAGGCGGCGATTGTCAGGGCGAGGGCAAGGGCCAGGAAAAGACGCATCACGCAAGTTTGCCGCACCGCGTGGATGCTGTCGATAGGTGCTCATTATGTGTCATGTTATGATGATTCGGAGGAGAAATTCGTGGCGACAACATTATTCTACACCCATCCAATCTGTCAGGAACACGAGGCGGGCTCCGGCCATCCCGAGCAACCGGCGCGTCTCAGGGCCATTCTTGAAGCGCTGGAGGCACCCGAATATGCCGGGCTGAAACGCCTTGAGGCGCCGCCGAGCGATCCCGAGATGCTGAAGCGGGTGCATCGGGCGGAACTGGTCGATCTCATTTTTCAACATATGCCGCAAGAGGGTTATGTCGCGATTGAGGGCGATACCGTGATGTCGCCGGCCTCGGGCGCGGCGGCGTTGCGCGCGGTCGGTTCGGTGTGCGCTGCCGTCGATGCGGTCATGGCGGGTGAGGGCGACAATGCCTTTTGCGCCGTGCGCCCGCCCGGCCACCATGCCGAGCCGGGGCGCTCGATGGGATTTTGCCTGTTTAATAATGTCGCCCTCGCGGCCGAATGGGCACGCCGTGAGCATGGCCTGACCCGCGTCGCCGTGGTCGATTTCGATGTCCATCACGGCAACGGCACCCAGGCCGCATTCGAGCGCGATGGCGATCTGTTCTTCGCCTCGACCCACCAGTCGCCGCTATATCCCGGCACCGGCGCCGCCGATGAGCGCGGTGTCGGCAATATTTTCAATGCACCGCTCGCGCCCGAATCGGGCTCGGCGCAATTCCGCGATGCCATGCAAAGTAAGGTCTTTCCCGCGCTCAAGGTGTTTGCGCCCGAACTAATCCTGATCTCGGCCGGCTTCGATGCGCATAACGACGATCCGCTCGCCTCGCTGCACCTCTATGAAGAGGATTATAGCTGGATCACGACCGCGCTTTGCCAAATCGCGGCGGAGAAATGCGGCGGGCGCGTTGTCTCGACGCTGGAGGGCGGCTACGACCTCAACGCCCTGGCCTCAAGTGCGGCGGCGCATGTCGGCGCTCTGATGGCGGCCTGATTTGTTTGCCGTGAGCATGGCTTGCCCTGTCTTCGGCCAGACATTATTCTCAGCGAATCATGAGCAAGAACGATAAAAGCGCCGACCTCGGCAAGATCAACTTCGAAACCGCCCTTGGCGAGCTTGAAGATATCGTACAAAAACTCGAATCCGGCGATACCAGCCTCGAAGGCTCGATCGATGCCTATGAACGCGGCATTGCGCTCAAGAAACATTGCGAGGGCAAGCTGCGCGAGGCCCAGCTCCGGGTCGAGAAAATTGACAAAGACGGCACCCTCAGCACGGAGCCGCTTGAGACCGAATGAGGGGTCTGGTTTGAGCCGCCTGAAAGAGGCCTTGCGCGATTCCGCCGAGACGGTCAACGCCGCCCTGCAAAAATACATTCCGCAATCCGACCATTCGGACGGCCGCCTGTTCGACGCCATGCGCTATTCGACCATGGCCGGCGGCAAGCGCTTGCGGCCGTTTCTCGTGCTCAACTCGGCGGCGCTGTTTGACGTGCCGCTCGAATGGGCGCTGCCGAGCGCCGCCGCGATTGAGATGGTGCACACCTATTCCCTGGTGCATGACGATCTGCCGGCGATGGACGATGACGATCTGCGCCGCGGCCAGCCGACCTGCCACAAGAAATTCGACGAGGCGACGGCGATCCTCGCTGGCGATTCTCTGCTCACCATGGCGTTCGAATTGACCGCCGCGCCGGATGGCCATCCCGATCCGGCGGTCAGGGCCGAGATCACCCACAGGCTGGCCATCGCCGCCGGCGGTCTCGGCATGGCCGGCGGGCAGATGATGGATTTGGCGGCCGAGGATAGCAGCCTCGATCTCGATGCGGTGATCCGCCTGCAACGCGGCAAGACCGGCGCTTTATTCCGCTTCTCGTGCGAGGCCGGCGCTGTGTTAGCGGGGCGCGGTGGCGCTGAGCGCGATGCCCTGACGGCATATGCCGATCACATCGGTCTCGCCTTTCAGATCGCCGATGA
>JABIXB010000251.1 GCA_018666805.1 Rhodospirillaceae bacterium
AGGCGGCCATAGGCGGCGCTGTCCTCGGGCTCGAAGGCGAGCACGGCCAGCGCCGCGCCGCTACGCCGCGCCGCCAACAGGGCGTCCAATGTCTCCGCCGTGATGAGCGGCACATCGCCGTAAAGCACCAGCACGTCGCCGGAAAAACCGGCGAGCGCCGGCTTCGCCATGAGGAGCGCATGGCCGGTGCCGAGGCGCTCGGTCTGAACCGCGATTTCGGCAGCCGGTGCACCGTCCGGCAGGGCGGCGCCGACATCCTCCATATTCGGCCCGAGCACCAGCACCAGGCGCTTGGGATCAAGGCCGCGCGCGGTGGCGAGCACATGATGCAGCATCGGCTGGCCGGCGATGGCGTGCAGTACTTTCGGCTGGCGCGACTTCATGCGCGTGCCCTTGCCGGCGGCGAGAATAACGATGGCTGTTTCTGTCATATGTTGGATGATTCCAAGATGAGGCGAATTGGCGCTATGATCCGCCGATTCGCAGGTCTTTTCCAGTAACAATAAATAAAGGCGAAAATGCGCAAACAATGGGATGCCGTGCTGCTCGATTTCGACGGCACACTGGTCGATTCGGCGCCGGATATCATCGCCGCCCTCAACCGCCTGCTGGTCGAGCTTGACCATACGGAAGTGAATTACGACGAATACCGCAACCGCGCCGGCGATGGCGCGCGCAATCTGCTCGAGCAGGTGTTGGCGGCACGCGATGTCACGTTTGCCGAAGCCGAATGGCCGCCTTTGGTCGATCGCCTGCTCGATCATTATTACGAGATCATGACCGACAATACCCAGCCCTACCCGGCGGTGACCGACACGCTGGCGGAAATCCACGCCTCGGGCATGGCGCTCGCGGTCTGCACCAACCGCACGGTGTGGACGACGACACGCCTGCTCGCCCATTTTGGCCTGACCGAGTTGTTCGGCGCGGTGCTGTGCGCCGACAATGTGATCGCTAAAAAGCCCGATGCACGCCATCTGCAGGAGGCGATGCAACTGCTCGGCACCACGCCTGAGCGCACCATCATGATCGGCGACACCGCAACCGACGTGGCGGCGGCGCGCAATGCCGGCATCAAAGTGGTCGCGGTATCCTACGGCTACAGCAAAAAACCCGCCGCCGAGCTCGGCGCCGACGCTGTGCTCGCCGATTTCGACGAGTTGCCGGCGCTGCTCGCCAACCTGCCTTAACAGGAATAATTCGCCCGGCAGACGCTTGACAGCAGCGCCTCCTCGGGCCTTATATCGCGCCGAGTGGGCGCTTAGCTCAGTGGGAGAGCACCGTCTTCACACGGCGGGGGTCACTGGTTCAAATCCAGTAGCGCCCACCAGCCTTTTCAATATGCGAGGCTGGTTCTACGGGAGAGGCAATATCCCGCCCTGCTCCGACCGGCCTGATGGCACGAACGGCCCCTGGTTCGGCATCAGCTTGCCGGGGAGGCCCGTTGGTGTTTGATCCGATTGATAGGAAGCGTACATTCCATCAGGCCAGCAGAGATAATCGCGCCTCGGAAGGGTAATATTGCATGGAATTCAGAGTGGAGAATGTCGAACTTCCGGTGTGGGAGATTTCGAGCTGGCGCGATTTAGCCGTCATGCACATTGACGATACCTCTTACATAACGGCAACGGGTTGTCCGGTCTGCGGAAACGCTGAGACCCAGCCCCTGAGTGAGGTCAGAACATTAAAGCAGCGGGGACTCGAGACCCATTTCTGCTTAAACTGCGAACATATATTCTTTAATCGATACCCCGATGAAGGCTGGTTCACGGAATTTTATAAGGAGACAAAAGACGATAATTCCGGTGTGAATAATAGCCTCAAACGCCGCATAAAAAGATATCTGCGAAACAAGCCGTTTCTTTATGATATTTGGCTGAAGCGGCTCCTCGCGCGCCACCGCAGTGCGGCAACATTAAACGCCGTGTTGAAAGAGGTTATGGCCGATGCCAGCCGGGAATATTATGTCAATACCGGGCTCTCCTGGCTGGCCCAGCCAAGGGTAAAAAATGTTTTGGAAATTGGCTGTGGGTCCGGCGAAACATTACATTTCTTTAAAAGCCACGGCCTGTCACCTGTTGGCACCGAGGCTTCGCCGAAACGCGTCGAGCTCTGTCGCGCCGAAGGGTTGAATGTAAAAGAGGTGCCCCTTTCGGACATGAGCTCAGTTGCCTCCCTTGGCCCCTTTGACTTGATCACTTCAGCTCACGTCCTGGAGCATATTATCGACCTCAACAGCCATTTGAGTCAGATTCAGGAATTGTCGCACGACAGCACCTATCTCTATTTCGAAGTGCCAAATGCCTTACAGGAGAATATGTTTTCCCGGGCGTATAATCCATCGCACGCCCACGTATTTTCCCTACGCTCTCTGACCCACCTTCTGGCAAAATTCGGCTTTACGGTTATTCGTGTATTCCAGGACCTGAACACACATGTCTTGGCCATTCGCTCCACTTCCGGATCGCCCAACCTCGGAACTAAGGAAGCATTGAGCACAAACAGATTTGCGCAAGGCTTGTCTGAATTGAGAAAAAATTTGGGGCAGCGCATTCGGATCAGATTTGCCGCTATGGATTTTCATACGGAGATCACCAATTTAGACACGGGCGATGAAATTTTCCGCTACGACCCCGGCTTTCCCACCAGGGAACTGCCCGAAACACATCTGGTCGCCCTGCAAGGAATTCTGCAGGCAGACAGCGCAGCCTCGCCTGATTCCCTTATATTCCTACATGACGGCGATAAGGCACCCATAATTATCTAAACCAATGTCGCGCCAACTTGCCCGTCTGCGTAGGAGAATCTCACATTTATACATGTTATTTATGTATAATTATATTTTCACATGACAAATCGTTAGTAATTATTATATACACTAATTCACGATATTGAATTCGACGCCACGTACAATTTGGTAAATAAGAAACATGCGGCATTATCCGGCATTTTTGGATATCGAAGGGCGGCCCTGCCTGGTGGTCGGTGGCGGTGCGGCAGCGCTGGCGAAAGTGCGCCTGCTTGGGCGCGCCGGCGCGGCTGTGACGGCTGTTGCGCCTAGTTTCGATGATGATATCCGCGCGCTCGGCAAGGGCGGCGGAGTAACGCTGGTGCAACGGGCGTTTCGCGACGATGACGTTCAGGGCCACGCCCTGGTGCATGCGGCGAGCGCTGATGCGGCGCTTGACGAAGCGGTGGCGTGCGCCGCCGGGGCAGAGAATATTCCGGTCAATGTGGTCGATAGGCCAGCGCTTTCGAGCTTCGTCATGCCGGCGATTGTCGATCGCGGCGCCATTGTTGTCGGCATTTCCTCGGGCGGCGCATCGCCGGTGCTGGCACGCCGCGTCCGGGCCGAGATCGAAATGCTGTTGCCGCACGGGCTCGGCAGGTTGGCTGGATTTGCCCATAAATTCCGCTCGGCGGTGCGCGCGACTTTCGCCGATTTCGAGACCCGCCTGCGCTTTTGGGAAAATTTCTTCGACGGCCCATTGGCCGAAGCAGTGTTGCAGGGCGGCGAAATGCAGGCGCGGAGCGAGATGCTCGCCCTGATCAACCGGGCGCAATTGCCGCCGGCCGGCGAATTGACCGTGCTTGAGGTCGATCCGCTCGAGGCCGATCTCCTGACCTTGCGCGATGTGCGCCGCATCGCCCGGGCCGATGTGCTGATCCATGGCGGCGCCATCGTGCCGGCCATTCTCGACCATGCCCGGCGCGACGCGGTACGCATCGAACTGGCCCCGGGTGGCACCAAAATAAAAATCGTGACGACTGCGCATCTCCGCGCCGGCAAACGAATCGTACAGCTAATGGCGCGGGGGCAGACAGCGCACGCCGCCCTCAGCGCTGTCTGAATCGGAGAAAAAAATGAAACTCGAAATCGTTAGCGCCAATCGCCTCGGCGATGGCCGGGTGGTGTATCTCACCCGGGGCGGCGGCTGGTCGGAAAGCATAATTGATGGGTGCGGCGCGGGCAGTGAAGAAGAAGGTGCGGCACTGCTGGCCGCGGCCGAACGCGCCGTCGATGCCGGGCTGGTGGTCTCGCCTTACCTGATCTCGATGGCCAATGACGGCGGCGCCTTCGCACCGCTGCGGTTCCGCGAGCGCATCCGCCTGTTCGGCCCGCTTCACAGCAACACCCTCAGCCCTGAGACGGGGCGCTAGGCCGCGCCATGTACCGTTACGACGAATTCGATCATGCTTTCGTGCAGCAACGCGTGGCGCAGTTCCGCGACCAGGTGGCGCGCCGGCTCGACGGCGAACTGAGCGAGGGCGAATTCAAGCCGCTCCGCCTGATGAACGGCCTCTATCTGCAACTGCACGCCTATATGCTGCGTGTCGCCATTCCTTACGGCGTCCTCGCATCGCGCCAATTGCGCCGCCTGGCCGATATCTCGCGGCGCTACGACAAGGGCTATGGCCACATCACGACGCGCCAGAACATCCAATATAATTGGACAAAACTGGATGAGGTGCCCGACATATTGGCCGAGCTTGCCGAGGTTGAGATGCACGCCATTCAGACCAGCGGCAACTGCATCCGCAACACCACCGCCGATCATTTTGCCGGCGCCGCGGCGGACGAGATCGAGGATCCGCGCCTGTGGTGCGAGATCATCCGCCAATGGTCGACGCTGCATCCCGAATTCACCTATTTGCCGCGCAAGTTCAAAATTGCCGTGAGCGGCGCCGAGAACGACCGGGCGGCGCTTCGCGTGCACGATATCGGCCTACAATTGCGCCACGGCGAAGCCGGCGAAATCGGCTTCGAGGTGATGGTCGGCGGCGGCCAGGGACGCACGCCGATGATCGCCAAAACGATCCGCGAATTCCTGCCGAAAGAATATCTCCTGTCCTATCTCGAGAGCATTCTCAGGGTCTATAACCAGCTCGGCCGGCGCGA
>JABIXB010000252.1 GCA_018666805.1 Rhodospirillaceae bacterium
CCGGCCAAGCGCTTTATATCCGCCCACATGAACACGCCCACGAACACGCCCGAAGAACTGATATTCGCCCTGCCCAAGGGCCGCATCCTAAAAGAAGCGGCGCCGCTGCTGGCGCTTGCCGGGATCGAGCCCGAGGCGGCGTTTTCTGACGGCGACAGCCGCAAGCTGCGCTTCGCCACCAATATCCCCGGCCTCAGCATCATCCGCGTGCGCTCGTTCGATGTCGCGACCTTCGTCGCTTTCGGCGCGGCGCAGCTCGGCATCGCCGGCAGCGATGTGCTTGAGGAGTTCGATTACCGCGAGATTTATGCGCCCTTGGATCTCGACATCGGCAAATGCCGCATGGCGGTGGCCGAGCCGACCGAGCTCGCTTCCGAGGACGACCCGTCGCGCTGGAGCCATGTCCGCGTCGCGACCAAATATCCCCATATCACCCAGCGCCATTTCGCCGCGCGCGGCGTGCAGGCCGAATGCATCAAGCTCAATGGCGCGATGGAGCTGGCGCCGGGCCTCGGTCTCTGCCGCCGTGTTGTCGACCTGGTCCATTCAGGCGCGACGCTGGCGGCCAACGATCTGGTCGAGGTCGAGCATATTGCCGATGTGTCGTCGCGCCTGGTGGTCAACCGCGCCGCGCTAAAAACCCGGGCCGAGGAAATGCAGGGCTGGGTCGAACGCTTCCGGGAGGCCGTGAATGGCGCGCCGGCTGGATAGCGCCGCGGCCGATTTCGATGCCGCCTTCACCGCGCTGGCCGGGGAAAAGCGCGAAATCGCCAGCGACCATTCGGCCAAGGTGGCGGAGATCATCTCTGCCGTCCGCGCGCGCGGCGATGCGGCCTTGCTCGAATTCACCGCACGCTTTGACGGCCTGAATCTGACGGCACCGCAACTGCGCCTGACAGCGGACGAAATCGCCGAGGCGGCGTCCGACTGCCCGGCCGAAACGCGCGCGGCACTGGTTTTCGCGGCCAAGCGCATTGAGGATTTTCACGCCGAGCAGATGCCGGCGGCGCTCGATTATAAAGACGCGGGCGGTGTGCGCCTCGGCGCGCGCTGGAACGCCATTGCCGCCGCCGGCCTCTATGTGCCGGGCGGCACGGCGGCTTATCCGAGCTCGGTGTTGATGAACGCCATTCCAGCCAAGGTCGCCGGCGTGGCGCGCATCGCCATGGTGGTGCCGACACCGAAGGGCGCGCTCAATCCGGCGGTGATGGCGGCGGCCGAAATCGCCGGCGTCAATGAGGTCTACCGTATTGGCGGCGCCCAGGCGGTGGCGGCGCTGGCCTATGGCAGCGAGAGTATCGCAGCGGTCGACAAGATCGTCGGCCCCGGCAATGAATGGGTGGCCGAGGCCAAGCGCCAGGTGTTCGGCACGGTCGGCATCGACATGATCGCCGGCCCGTCGGAAATCCTCGTCGTCGCGGACGGCGCCAACGATGCCGATTGGATCGCCGCCGACCTGATGTCGCAGGCCGAGCATGACGCCGCCGCCCAGGCGATTTTAATTACCGACGACGCAGCCTTCGCCGGTGAGGTCGCGGCGGCGGTCGATAAATTGCTCGAGACCCTGCCGAGGCGCGACATTGCCGCCGCGAGTTGGCAGATGCACGGCGCCATTATTAGCGTCGCCAATCTCGACCAGGCGGCAGCTTTGGTCGACCGCATCGCGCCCGAACATCTCGAGCTTGCCGTCGCCGAGCCGGAGGCGCTGTTTGACAAGATCAGCCATGCCGGCGCGGTGTTCCTCGGGCGTCACACGCCGGAGGCGGTTGGCGATTACGTTGCCGGCCCCAATCATGTCCTGCCGACCTCGGGCAGCGCGCGCTTTGCCTCCGGCCTCTCGGTGCATGATTTCCTCAAACGCACCAGCTTCGCTTCGTGCGACGCCGCCAGTCTGGCCCAAATCGGCCCCGCCGCCGTGACCCTGGCAAAAGCGGAAGGCCTCGACGCGCACGCCCTTTCGCTGGCGCTCAGGCTGAAGGGTGAGGACGGCGAATAAACTTTTGCGCTAAGACTTTAGTGCCAAATTGGTATTGTTTTGTAATTCATCACAATTGGCTGAAACCTGCCAATCTTCATCAGAAAACATACCATATATAGATTCATATCACGTCGCGCGGCGCGCCCCAAACTTTCGCGTGCGCACCTAAACCCCAGCAAGTGGCACCACCAACCGGAATGCGACCAGCATTCCGGCAAGCGAGACTTCGTGCCCGAGTTAATAC
>JABIXB010000253.1 GCA_018666805.1 Rhodospirillaceae bacterium
CTCAGCCGTAAATTTGAGCTCGGCGATTTCGTCGCTGCCCTCGACCTGGTGAATAAAATCGGCGAATTGGCCGAATCCGAGGGTCATCACCCGGATATCTCCTTCGGTTGGGGTTATTGCAACGTTCTGCTCTACACCCACAAGATCAGCGGCCTGCATCAGAACGACTTCATCATGGCGGCGAAAATCAACGAACTTTCAGACGGTCATGCCGCCGAGGGTTGAGAGCAGGCGCTGAACGCCTTCCAGGCGCTGTTGCGCAACAGGCCAATTGCGGTTGATAACCAGCTTGTTGTCGGGCCGGAGAATCAGGCCGAGGCTCGGATTGGCGACGTGGACAATCAGCTGTTGCGGATCGACCCTGGTATCGTCGCGGAAGGTGAGCACCGCGCCTTTCGGCCCGGCATCAATGCGTGCAATCCCGGTCTCGCGACAGAGCCGCTTAATGGCGACGATATCCAACAGGTGAATAACCTCCTCCGGCGCCGGGCCGAAGCGATCAGCCAGTTCTTCGATAAATTCCTCAATATCAGCGCGGTCTTCGAGGCGTGCGACGCGGCGGTAAAGCGCCAAGCGCACATCCAAATCCTCGACATAGCTCTCCGGGATTAAGACCGCGGTGCCAAGGCTGATTTGCGGCGACCATTCGGCGACCGGCACGTCCTCCGTGCCATCTGCCGCAGCGCGCGCCTGGCCAACCGCCTCCTCCAGCATGTGCTGGTAAAGCTCGATGCCGACTTCGCGGATATGGCCCGATTGCTCGCCGCCGAGCAGATTGCCGGCGCCGCGGATGTCCATATCGTGGCTCGCCAGGCTGAAACCGGCGCCAAGACTGTCGAGGCGGTGTATCACTTCGAGGCGCTTGCGCGCCGTCGGCGTGACGCGGTGCGCCGGCGGCAGGGTGAAATAGGCGTAGCCACGCAATTTCGAGCGCCCGATACGGCCGCGCAACTGATAGAGCTGCGACAAGCCGAACATATCAGCGCGGTGCACGATCATGGTATTGACGCGCGGCAGGTCGAGGCCCGATTCAACGATCGCGGTCGACACCAACACATCGAAGGCGCCGTCATAGAATTCGGCCATGACATCTTCCAACTCGGCGACCGGCATACCGCCATGGGCGACGCCGACTTTGACCTCCGGCACCAGTTTGCGGAGGCGATCGGAAACGCCATCAAGATCGGCGATGCGCGGGCAGACGTAAAAGCTTTGGCCACCGCGGAAATGCTCGCGCATCAGCGCTTCGCGCGTGACCACCGGGTCATACGGCATGATGAAGGTGCGGATGGCGAGGCGGTCAACCGGGGGGGTCGCAATGATGCTCATGTCGCGCACCCCGGTCAGCGCCATTTGCAGGGTGCGCGGGATCGGCGTCGCGCTTAATGTCAGGACATGCACTTCGGCACGCATTTTTTTCAGGCGCTCCTTGTGGGCAACGCCGAAATGCTGCTCCTCATCGACGATCAAGAGGCCGAGATCGGCAAACTCAATCGCCTTGCCTAAGAGCGCGTGGGTGCCGATGACGATATCGACATCGCCGGATTTCATCGCGGCCCGGGTTTCGTTTGCCTGCGCCGGCTTGACCAGGCGGGAGAGTTGCTCGATGCGTACCGGCAATTCCTGAAAGCGCTCGCGGAAATTCTGAAAATGCTGGCGGCAGAGCAGTGTCGTCGGCACCAGAACAGCGACCTGTTTGCCGCTCATGGCGGCGCTGAACGCGGCGCGCAAGGCGATCTCGGTTTTACCGAAGCCGACATCGCCGCAAATCAAGCGGTCCATCGGCCGGCCGCTCGCCATATCGGTGAGGCTATCATCGATGGCGCCGGCCTGATCGTCGGTCTCGTTATAGGGGAAACGGGCGCAGAATTCCTCGAACGGACCACTGTCGGCGCGTAAGACCGGCGCCGATTTCAGGGTCCGCTGGGCGGCGATTTTCATCAGCTCCTGGGCCATCTCCTTGACCCTCTTCTTGAGCCGCGCCTTGCGCGCCTGCCACGCCGCGCCGCCAAGCTTGTCGAGCGATACCGGCTGATCGGCGGAGCCGTAACGCGACAGCAGCTCGATATTCTCGACCGGCAGCAGGAGGCGGTCATCGCCGTCATAGAGCAGGCGCAGGCAATCATGCGGCAGATTGTCGACATCGAGCGTCACCAGCCCGTCATAGCGGCCAATGCCATGATCGGCATGCACCACCAGGTCGCCCTGGGAAAGCTCGGAGGCATCGGCGAGAAATTCTTCCGGTTTAACGCGGCGCTTGCGCTGGCGGCGGTTGAGGCGGTCGCCGAGAATATCCTGCTCGGCGACAACCGTGAGGCCGGGCGCGGTGAAGCCGTGCTCCATCGGCAGCACGGCCAATGCGATCGTCGTCGGCGGCAGCTTTTCACCGGCCTGCCAATTCTCGATCGGGGCCAGATTATCGATGCCATGCTCGTTGAAAAGGCGGCTGATGCGCTCACGCGTCCCAACACTCCAGCCGGCGACAAGAATGTGTTTTTTGGCGGCGATTTCCTTGTTGAGATAAACCTGTACCGC
>JABIXB010000254.1 GCA_018666805.1 Rhodospirillaceae bacterium
CCTGGATCAGCACCGAGCGGCCAAAAAGCGCGATAGCATCGCGCACGCTCATACCCCATTCGATACCGCGCAGACCGGTTAGCGCTTCATCATCTTTTGCCGATGTTTTTTGCGCTGATGCGCTCACCAGAATGCAGATTATGGCGAGTGCCGCCAGCAGGACCGGGCGCTTGCCCGGGCGCCTCACAGCAGGCCCATCGACTTAAATGAGCTGTGCCCGGTGCGGCTGAAGATCAGATGGTCGTGCAGGGTGACGCCGAGCTTTTGTCCGGCTTCGCAGACTTCTTCCGTCATTTCGATATCGGCCGGCGAAGGCGACGGATCGCCGCTCGGATGGTTATGCACGAGAATGATGGCCGAGGCGTTGAGTTCAAGCGCGCGCTTGATAACTTCGCGCGGATAGAGCGGCACATGGTTGACCGTGCCTTTTTGCTGGGTTTCGTCGGCGATCAGGGAATTGTTGTTATCGAGGAACAAGATATTGAATTGCTCGTTCATCTGATGCGCGAGCTTGGCCTTGCAATAGTCCAATAGGGAATTCCAGGTGGCGATCACCGGGCGCTCGACCACTTGGTCGCGCAATGCCCTGAGCGAGACCGCCTCGGCTAATTTAAGCGAATGAATAACCGCCTTGCCGGCGCCCTCGACTTCAGCCAAGGCCCGGGGTTCCGCCGCTAAAATCGCGCTGATGCTGCCGAAGCGGTCGCAGAGACGCTTCGCCAACGGTTTTGTGTCGCTGCGTGGCAAGGCGCCGAACAGCAATAGCTCGATCAATTCATAATCGGCCAGACCGTCGGCGCCGGATTTGGCGAAACGCTCACGCAGGCGCTTCCGGTGGCCGATGTAATGTGCTTTTTCGGGCACGGAATTACACCGCCGCGTTCAGGCGTAGGGCGGCTTGGTATAACCCGCCGGAGACAGGGTGAAAATCTCGACGCCATCGGCGGTAATGCCGAGGGTGTGCTCGAACTGGGCCGAGAGCGAGCGGTCCTTGGTCACCGCGGTCCAGCCGTCCTTCATCAATTTTACCTGCCAGGTGCCGAGATTGATCATCGGCTCGATGGTGAAAAACATGCCCTCTTTAAGTTCCATGCCGTCTCCGGCCTCGCCGTAATGCACCACGTTGGGCGCATCGTGGAAGACCCGGCCAATACCATGGCCGCAAAAATCCCGCACCACCGAGCAGCGCTCGCCTTCGGCAAAGCTTTGGATGGCATGGCCGATATCGCCGAGCCGCGCACCTGGGCGGACGGTGGCAATCCCGCGCATCAGGGCTTCATAAGTGACGTCGACCAGGCGGCGCGCCTTTGCCGAGGGCTCGCCGGCAAAAAACATACGGCTCGAATCGCCATGCCAGCCATCGACGATAACGGTGACGTCAATATTGACGATATCGCCCTTCTGCAGGCGCTTGTCGCCGGGGATGCCGTGACACACCACATGATTGATCGAGGTGCAGATCGATTTGGGATAGCCGCGATAACCGAGCGGCGCGGAAATGGCGCCACGCTCGACCGTCATGTCATCGCATAAACGATCCAACGCGTCGGTGGTGACGCCGGGCTCGACATAGGGCGTGATGTAGTCGAGCACTTCGGCGGCAAGCCGCCCGGCTTTGCGCATGGCGGCGAATTCTTCCGGGCCGTGAATCTTGATGCTGCGTTCCATAAATTGATCGCTATCCATGGCGCTCTCGATCGGGTCCGGGGCAGGGTGCTGCCGGTTGCTTTCGTGCAAGGTGTTTGCTTCCAAAATTTGCACGCCGGGGCCGCCGGCGCGTCTTAGCGGGTTCTGCCTTCGTTAAGCATAATATATGCGCTTGGCTTATAATTGAGTAAAGAGGTCGATTAAAATAAAAAAAATTCACCGGCGCAAGCCGTGCTGCAAGCGGGCTGCGGGTTCATCATTTATCGAGCGCGATATAAACGCCATCCCAATCGGCGGCGGCTGGGTTGGCGGAATATTCCGCGATGCGCGCGGCGTAAACATCGTAGAGCATGGCGAGGTTTTGATGATCCGATTGACGGCATTCGCCAATCAATTTCTCCGCCTTGTCCCAGTCCTGCGCTCTGTAGGCGGCAAGCAGGGCATCGTGATTTTTTTTGTGCGCGGTGAATTCCTCTGATTCGGCCAATTCGGAGCGCCCGAGCAGAGCGAATATCCGCTCCGGCTCGGAGCGCCCCTTTACCTGAATCAAATCCAATTCAAGGCAGGCATATTCGGGCGTAAGCTGGTGTGTTTCATTGCCTATAATGATGGTGGTGCCGTAGGTTTTCATCTGCCCTTCGAGGCGCGAAGCGACATTCACCGCATCGCCCATGACCGAATAGTTGAGCCGGTGCTCGGAACCGAAATTGCCAACCAGACAATCGCCGGTATTGAGGCCGATGCCGATCTCCATGGGGATATGCGTGCGCCCCTCTTGTTTCGCCTCTTCGGCTAAAACAATGTTGAGTTTGGCCATGCCGTCGAGCATTTCGAGGGCGGCATCACAGCAGTGGCGGGCGTGCTCGGGGTCGTCGAGTGGCGCATTCCAGAACGCCATCACCGCATCGCCCATATATTTATCGATGGTGCCGTTATTTTCCAAAATACGGTCGGTCATCTTGGTGAAATACATGTTGAGGAGGCGCGTTAGCTTGGCCGGGTCGCCGCTCAGGCTCTCGGATATGTTGGTGAAGCCGCGCACATCGCTAAACAGGATCGACATCTGGCGGATTTCGCCGCCGAGATTGAGCTTGTTGGTGTCGTTGGCCAATTGCTCAACCAATTCAGGCGCAATGTAATGGCCAAAGGCGCGCCGCACTTCGCGCCGCTGGGCTTCCTCTTTGACGTAATACATCGAGACCAGAAGGATATAGAGGACAATGCCCGATATCGCCGGGAACGAGACATCGAGCAATATTCCGCTGTCGGTGAAAAGATACCAGGAAGCACCAACGATGCCGGCCAATACCGGTATGCCGGCGACGAAGCGAAAGATCGGTTTGAGACCCGGAATACGTACCAGGAGCAACAAGCCAAACAGTACGATACTGACATATTCGATGATGCTGACGAATTCGGGGCGCGTTAGATAGGCTTTGGAGAGGATCGCTTCCAACATCTGCGCCTGAATTTCGACGCTCGCCATGGCATCGTCGACCGGCGTCGCCTTGAAGTCGAGGAAGCCCGCCGCCGAGGTGCCGATCAGCACGAGCTTGCCCTTCAGGCGCTCGGCGCCGACATCGCCGCGCAACACATCCTTGGCCGAGACGAAGCGCGCGCGGTCATGCGGCGCATAGTGGAACCAGATACGGCCTGAGGCGTCGGTCGGAATATCCCGTCCGGCGATGGCGATGCCGGTCAGCCCACTGGCGTCGCTTTTCAGCACCAGGCTTTTTTCTCTAAACGCGACGCGCAGCATTTCGAGCGCCATGGTGGGGTAGATTTCATCGCCGACGCGAATTATCAGCGGTGGGCGGCGCACCACGCCGTCGGCTTCCGGCAGCAGCGTCACCATGCCGAGCCCGGCCGCCGATTTTTCCAAAATCTCCAAATTGCGCGCGATGCCGAGAAAGCCGAATATTTTTCCGATCGGCTCGCCGCCGATCTTGACGATCGAGGTCTTGCGCGCGATCTCCCCGCGCCCACCGCCAATTTCGCGCGTCGTGGTGGATTGGCCCATCACCACACGGCCACGGCGGATTTGGCGCGCGAAAATGCCATCATTGCTGGGCATGCGTTTGAGCGCCTGGGCGATCTCTTTGTTCAATTGCGGTGCTGTTTGCACCCATTTATCGGGCGATGCGCGGTCTGCCTCGGCGAACAGAAAATTGAAGCCGATGCCGACCGCGCCGGCCTTGTTGAGGGTGGCGACCAGGCCGGCAAGCAGGGTGCGTGGCCATGGCCATTGGCCGAAGGTTGCCAGGCTTTCCTCATCGACGTCGACGATAACGATCGGCAACTCGGACTTGGCCCGGGGTTCAATATTCTGGAACATGTCGAACTGGCGGTGGCGCAGGCTCTCGACCGGCAACGGATCCCAGGCGCGGATGAAGATCAGCAGCGCAATCGCGGCAAAGGCGACAATATATATGAGATAACGCGACAGCATGCCGGGCGTTCCTGCCTATTTATCCACGTCGATCAGGTGAAGCGCCGCGACCTATGTCTGTTCAGCTCCCCCAAGATGGGTTCAGCATGGCGATTGATTCCCGCGCTTGCAAGTTGACGCGCGCCAATCCCGGCTGGCTCAGGTCAATGAGAGGGCTGGCGGGTGAGGCCAATATCAGGTTGGGCTGGGATCGTCTTCCGGCTCGTCGCCAGCTTCCGTCGAAATCTGCGACAGAGCCTCGGCCAGCGCGGTGGCAAGCAGTTCCTCCGGATCGAGGTCCTCATCGAGCTCCTCAATCGGGTCGAGCACGACGGCGGCCAGGAAGATTTCGTCGGCGCCGAGGAATTCGATTTCGAGCACGCCGTTGACGATTTCCACTTCGATTGTCACCGAGCCGCCGATACCATCGCCGGCTTCGCCCGGATCGGCGTCAAAATCATCGTCCGAACCGCCGGAGGAAGGCTGCGGCGGCATTGCTTCGCGCACCGCGTCGAAGAACGCGCTGATGATTTCCGGGTCCAGGTCGAGCGGCTCGAGGTCGCCGTTTTCATCCAACAGAAAGACGTCATAGTCACCGGACAGGAGGATCGCTTCGCCGGTTGCCGTCGATGTCACGCTGAACGAACCGAAGGCGCCGGTTTCATCATCCGGCAGATTGAAATAATTTTCCGTGCCTTCGTCCGAATCGACATCGAAGCCGGGGTTGGTGCCGCGAATCGCCGACATGGCGCGCGGTGTGCGCACGATCATGGCTTGCGGGTCGGTCGCCGCGATTTTGCCGGTTTTCATCGTGAACAGACCGTCGATGATCGAAATCGACAGGCTGCCGCTATCTTCCTCAGGATTATAGACAAGATCGTCGAGTACCATTTCCGCCTTGGCGTCCATGGCAACCGTGGTCTCATCGCCGAGCAGCAGGCCGAGCGAAGAGCCGCTGCCGGTGCTCAGTTTGTCGCCTTTATAAATCGGATCGCCGAGCGCCAGAGTTTCGGTCTGGCCGTCTACCCGTACGACAGTGGCGAAACCTTTGACCGTATCGACACGCCCAACGGGATCGCCATATGCATCGACATTACCGGCCATGGTTTCCGGGTCGACGCGCGGAAATTGCAGTCCGGTTTCAGCGAAATCCAAGGCGCCGCCACCGAGCGGCGAGGAGCCTTTTTTGCCGGTATCGAGAATCCAATCGCTTGGGTCTTTGGTCAGCACACGCACCGTTTTGTCGTTGACCCGCACGCGGTTGCCGAACGGGCGCGGGAATTTCGCCCAATCGCCGAGATCGTCGGTCACCAAAGTGACGCGGTAGACGCCGTTCGGCATCTCGGTGGAGAATTTCTTGACGCCGACGATGCCGTGCGCCACCACCGGCTTGTCGGTCGGCCGGCGCAGGCCCGATAATTTGCCTTCGCTTTCGATCCGGTCGTCACTTGGCGTGACGCGCTCATAGCCGGAAACCTGCTTCGAATCAGGGGTCGCGAAATCGAAGCCGATGGCGCCTTCCGGCAGGCTGAAATCCTCGTCTTCCTCGAAGCGCGTAACATATTGCGCATTGAGCGCGTCGGTCGCGGCATCGGCGATGCGTTCGGCGGCATCGGCCAGGATGTCGGGATCGCCGCTCAATTCGCGGATCATGTCCGCCGCCATTTTGGCCACGCCTTCCGCGTCACGCCCGTTCGAGGCGAAATAATCCGAAAGAATTTCAATATCGGCTTCGCTGCCGCCGGTGGCGATTTCCAAGGCCTGCTCGGACGAGATTGCGCTCGTCGTCTGGCCTGAGCCGACCAGAGATTCGAACTCGTTCAAATCCATTTCCTGGGCATGAATCAGCGTCGTGCCGACGACCATGGCAAGCGCCAGGGTCAGGCTGACAGCCAGGGAACGGAGAGAGCGCGAGCTGCGGCGAACGGACATATTGCTGTTCCTGTTCTGAATTTCTATTTGTGTCTCACTGCCGGAAACGCCCATTGTCTCCAGCAATATTCATATAAACCAAGATGTTAGACTATAATCCTCATGTGACCTTTGATCCAGCGTCAATTTGATTCCGGACGAGTCCCAACATCTTACCTTTACATTGTTAACATATGGGCACGATTACGGAAAATGTCATTGGTCACAAACCGTTTAGTTATTAATCATCAAGTGAAAAGTCGATTGTGAGGGAGCGCTCGAGGGTGATTTCCCGCGTGCTCAGCCGGCAGGCATAACACAGCGCCTCAACGCCGCGCCGGCGCGCATCGGCGAAGGCGGTGGCGTAATCCGGGTCGATATCGCCAGCAAGGGCGAAGCTCGAGCAATCGGCGCGTTGCACCAGATAGAGCATCACCGCGCGCGCGCCGTCTTCCGCCACGGTGGCAAGCTCGCGCAAATGCTTGGCGCCGCGCGCGGTGACGGCATCGGGAAACTCGGCCAATTCGCCGTGCCGCCGGAGATGCACATTCTTAACCTCGACATAACACGGCGCCGCGTCATCCTTCTCGAGCAGCAGATCGATGCGTGAATTCTTGCCGTAGCGCACTTCGCGGCGGATGTTGTCATAGCCGGCAAGCTCGGCCACCCGGCCCGCTGCAATGGCCTCGGCAACGATGCCGTTCGGATGCGCGGTATGAATGCCGACCAGCCCGCTTTTGCCCGGTGTCGCACGGATCATCTCCCAGCTAAAGCGCAAATTGCGCTCCGGGTTGCGCGCCGGCGACAGCCAGGTCTCGGCGCCGGGCTCTGTCAGGCCGAGCATGGTGCCGGTATTGGCGCAGTGCGCCGTGACGATGCTGCCATCCTCAAGCTCGTGATCGGAGAGAAAGCGTTTGTAGCGCTTGATCAGGCGGGCGCGAATCAGCGGGTCGGGAAATTTCATTATTTGAAACTATGCGTGCTTGGCCGGCGATGGTCTATGCTCTCTTTGCACAATCGATTCCGGAGAGACGCCACCATGCCGAAAACCGTCACCGCCGCCCTTCTGCTCATCGGCAACGAGCTATTGTCGGGCCGCACCCAGGACGCCAACCTCAACTATCTCGCCAAGCAATTGACCGCCATGGGCATTGTCTTGCGCGAAGCCCGCCTGGTGAGCGATGACGAAGGCGAAATCGTCGCCGCGGTCAACGCACTCAGGGCGCGCTATGATTATGTTTTCACCACCGGCGGCATCGGCCCGACGCATGACGACATCACCTGCGAGAGCGTCGCCAAGGCGTTCGGCCTGAAATATATCCTGAACCCCGAGGCGAAGGAAATTTTGCAGGAATATTACGACGGCTCGGCGCTTGAGCTTAATGAGGCGCGCCTGCGTATGGCGCACACACCGGAGGGCGCAACCCTGGTCGACAACCCGATCAGCCGCGCGCCCGGCTTCCGGGTTGAAAATGTGATTGTCATGGCCGGCATCCCCGCCGTCATGCGTGCCATGTTCGAAAGCATTGCGCCCGAGCTTGAAGGCGGCACCAAGGTCGCCTCGCGCTCGGTCGCCGTGCTGATGGGCGAGGGCGATATCGCCCGCCCGCTCGGCGAGCTGCAGGACAAATATGACAGCCTGGAAATCGGCAGCTACCCGTTCGTCCGCAAGGGCCAGTTCGGCACCACCCTGGTGCTGCGCGGCACCGATAGCGCGGCCGTACAGCAAGCCGGTGAAGAACTAAAATCGATCCTCCGCGACATGGGCGGCGCGCCCGAAGACGAGGCGGCAATTTCAGACGGCAGTTGGCCCAACCCGAAGGTCAAAAAAGAAACCTGAGGCTTGGACAGAGCCGGCCAAGACGCCTAAATTGCCCCCCGGAGCCCGCGTGGCGGAACTGGTATACGCGACGGACTTAAAATCCGTTGGCCTAACGGCCATGGGAGTTCAAGTCTCCCCGCGGGCACCAAACTATATCAATGAGTTATCGAATAATCGGAGGGGAGAGAGCCGCCGCCAATATGTTGGCGTGTGTAATTCCTGTGAAAACGTGTCAGGAATCTTTGAGCTTGCGGGCTGACGGATGTTCGACAACCGTTCCGCTTTCCATCTTGTCGAGCGCCCGGTTCACTGCGTCTTTTTGAGAGTGCGCGTACCGCAAAACCATTGCCACGGTTTCGTGTCCTGAGAACTCCTGGATGGTTTTGATATCGGCCTTCGATTCGGAAAGCCGTGTGATCGCCGTATGGCGCATCACATGAGGAACTACGACATCAGGGTTCATGCCAGCCCGTTTGACACAGCGCGCAAACGGCTTCCCTAAGCTCACATAGTGGCCGCTCTTAGTTCGGGAAGTAGGAAATATCCACCCGTCTTGATCGGCGGCCATTTTCCGCTCTCGTTCCAATAGATCGACGATGCCGCGTGTGAGTGGCTGCTCTCGCCATTTCCCGCCCTTTGCTTTGACTCGGAGGCGGCGGGTTTTCGCGTCGAAGCCATCGAAGCGCGCCGTAAGTAATTCGGTGTGGCGAAGGCCGGTGGCAAGCCCCATCCGTATGAAAAGCCAGATGTAGCTGTTGCTGTCATGTAGCGCGGCCTCAAGCAGGTGCGTTTCCTCCTCGGCACTTATGATCCGCTTGCGCTGATTATCTTCGACTTCCAATTTGACCATGGGCAGTACAATGGACGTAACGCGCCACTCGACAAGGCGGCGGGCCATGCGCCGATAGGTCGCCAGTGTTCGGTTGATCGTTGCTTCGGCTAGGCCCTTATCTCGGCAATGCTTCTGATATTTCTTGATCGTAAATTTACTGATCCGGTCAAGGCGCATACCACCAAAATAAGGCACTAAGTGAAGCCGCAAGTGGGCTTTGTTGCTGTCTTGGTCTTTACCGTCAGCTTCGTCCAACATTTCCAGATAGGTTTTAGCGGCGCGTTTGAACGTGAGTTGCAGCTTCCGCCCAGACGGTAAGTTTAAGCGCCCTGCACGTGCTTCGCTGCGGGCCTTTTCGATAAAATCTTCCGCCTGGGAGCGAGTGGTGTTCTCGCTCTCTTTCCCGATCACGCGATGAATGCGTTGGCCGTCCACCATAATATTGACGGTGTAACGGATATCGCCATTTTCCAGACACTCGGCGGTTATGCCGTACTCGGTAATTTTCTCACCGGAGCGGAGCTTGCGAATATCAGGCCGGGTCAGGCGGGCGAATTTTACAGCCATTGGTGCATCCTCAGTCTTGCGAGTTATTATCTATTTCCGCGCCAGCGACCTCTTTCCCGAGAGAAACCATCTTGTCAATTCTGTCGTCCACAGGTTTATGGGCTTCATCGTACGCCTCCTTACGTTTTTCGTATTTCGTCTTATTATTTTCGTATTCCGCCATCTCTTCTTGCGATTCTGTCTCTTCTCCCGTTTCAGGCGCGAGTTCAAACAGCCCGAGACCTTCTGGCTGCTTATTTGTCGGTAAGGGCATTTTCGGTGCTACACCGGGGTTTTCCATCTTCCAGACAGCGCGTACTTCTTCGGGTATCGCAGGCATGTATGCTCGGATGATCCTCCGCCAACCCGTTTCCACAGCGTTAGACGTGTCCCAATCATCTGCCCAGGATTTTCCTGTCGCCGATTCGATCCTGGTAGCAGCACTGGCCAAGGCCCGAAATATATTTCGGGTTTGGACGCTGCCAAATTCACGTTCCATAGCGTCATCGACGATGTTCTCGTCCTCGAAGGACTGGTCGAGCCGTGCATTGATTTCGGAGTTCATAGAAACGCCTCGGCGCTTGGCGGCTTTCTCAATTGAGGCGCGGGTGGGCTCTTTCATTCGCAATTTCAGTTGAACTGTCTCTGAGGACTTCCGAGCCATCGGGCTTTCTCCCAGCATTGGGCGGGCAATTTCAGTGCCATATAGTTAAACACGGAACCGATGGGGCCGCAAGTGGTTGTTGACACCATAACTGGTTCCATTCATAATGGGGTCTAATATGGTTCCAATATTGATCTGGAGGATTAGATGACAACACAAACCGCGCGACACGCGGAAGGCGGCAATTCACCGGGCCTTGAAGTGGTTCGGGTGAGGGTGCTCCCCAACAATCGCCTAGATCGTCAGAACGCCGCGAAATATTTGGGTAAGTCACCAAAGACTTTGGCGATGTGGGCAATGGAAGGAAAGGGGCCGCCAGTAAAAAAGGTTGGCGGGCGCTGTTATTACCGGCTTGAGCAACTTGATGCTCATGCAGATGGGGAGCGCCCAGATGAGGCAATCTAGAAAACGAAAAACGCCGATCAGAGACGAGCCGGGCGGGGCTCGAAGAGCAGATATTTCGCAGGATAGGCAACAAACCAAAAAGCCCACCGCCAATATTGTTCGATTGATACTTCCCGACCGTGAAACCCCACAGCCGGTAAGCGATGCCCGCCACGCGCAGGCAACGGATCGCCTCGTTGAATTAGGCGCAGACGTGGTTGCCACGTTGCTCGATGAACTGGGTGAGCGCTTCGGAGCGCCAAATCTAGTCCGGCAACGGGCAATTGATTTCGCCTACCTCGCACCTTCTGCGATCAGGAAAATTCACGGCGGGACCTTACCGCCATCTCCAAAGCAGACCTCGCGATGAGCGATAATGCAATTAAACGGGCTAGTCCGTTAAAACGGAAACGCCGCACCAAAGCTCAGATCGATGAACTCCGCGAGGTAATTCGTGAGGTTCTTGAAGCCGATCATCCTCAAAGCGTGCGACACGTTTTTTACTGCGTCTATTCCGATACCGGGCTCATCGAGAAAACAGAGTCCGGTTACAACACAGTCCAAGCACAACTCTTGAAAATGCGCCTCTCGGGCGAAGTGCCTTGGACGTGGGTATCGGACGGCACCCGTTGGCGAATAGAGCCGCAAACCTATTCCAGCGTTGCGAACGCCATCGAAATAACTGCCCACGCCTATCGCCGCGACTTGTGGGCTCGAACGCCAGCCTATTGCGAAATCTGGTGTGAAAGCGATTCTATCGCCGCAACCATTGTCCAAGAGACAGATCCATACAACGTACCGCTCCTATCGTCTCGCGGTTTTTCTTCGCGATCATTTTTGTACCGATCTGCTCAGCACATCAAAGCTCAAAACAGACCCGCTTTCTTGTATTACGTTGGCGACTGGGACCCCTCCGGTAAGATCATCCCTGAAAACATCAACAAGGTGCTGCGTGAGCACGCTCCTGATGCCGACATTGCATTTGAACGACTGCTGGTGACGCCCGAGCAAATCGAGAATTGGCGGCTTCCAACTAAACCTCCGAAAAAATCGACGCACTCAAATGGCTGGAAGGGCGGCACGGTTGAAGCCGAAGCAATCCCGGCCAAGAGGACGCGAGAGTTAGTCCGCGAAGCCATCGAGAAGCACTTGGACATGCGCGAGGTAAGCGTCATTCGAGTTGCTGAAGAATCGGAACGCTCGGCCTTGTTTAGCCTCGCGAGAATGCATTCGGCAGGCGCGGTACAGTGAGCGAGCGAAAGTCAGGCCGCTTCGCTGTTGTGCCCGCCCGTGCTGTTGAGGATCGGCGCCTAAGCCCTGCCGCGCTAAGGGTGCTTTGTACTCTCGGCACCTACGGCGACCGTGACGGTTTTTGCTGGCCCGCCATGACCGCCATTGCTGAAAGAATCGGTATTTCTCGGCAAGCTGTCAGCCAGCACGTCGCAGTACTTCAAGAACTAGGTTATCTAGAAATCCGCCCACAAAAACGAAACGACGGCGGCGATACCGTCCATCATTATCGGCTGCTTTTTGACCGTGCACTTTTGGCTGTTCGAGAGGCCTTGGACAATGAAAATAATAGCCCTGAAGGGGAGCAAGCTCAGCTTGCACCCCCGCAAGCCCCACTTGCGCCCCCCGCAAGCCCAGA
>JABIXB010000255.1 GCA_018666805.1 Rhodospirillaceae bacterium
GCGATGACGGCTCGCGCGGCATCGTGCCGACGCTATATCGCCATCTCGCCCATTGGCCCGATTATATGAGCGCTTCGGCCGAAGCCCTGGCGCCACGCTTTCAAAGCGGTGAAATCGAGGCCGCCGCAGCGGAAATCGGCGCTGCGGCGAACGCCGCCGCCGCCCGCCTTGGCACGGAACTGGCGCAGTTCGATACGCCCGAGGGCCGCCCGAGCGGTGCGGCGCGCGAACAATTGCTCGCAACTTTCGCTGCCTTCGCCGACACGATTCCTGAAATGATTACGGTTGGCCGCCTGCTCAAAGAGGCCTTGCCGCGCGCCTAGAGCATTTCAGCTTCGCTTGCGCTCACCCGACACGCTCTAGCTCTATGAAATTTAAGCAAATGCGTCGTCGCAGGAGATTCCACCTGCTCGGGATTTGCTCTAGCTGGCGGTGAATTTCATCTCCGCCGTGCCGAGGCCATCGATCTCGATCCGCACTTCGTCGCCGGCCTCGCACCATTTGGTTTCGACCAGGCTGCCGGTGAGGACAAATTCGCCGGCTTTTAGCGCCCGTCCCCGGGCGACAAAACTGTTGGCGAGCCAGGCCAATACGTTGAACGGGTGGCCCATCACATCGCGGCCATATCCCTCGCCAACAGGGTTGCCATTGATCGACATTTCACCGCGTAGCGACAGGATATCGAGCGCGCGCCAATCCTTGTTGGGCGCGCCGAGCACGCAGCCGGCATTGAAAAAATCATCGGCCAGCAGGGTCGGCATGTCGAGCTCGCGGTAATCGATAAAGCGGTCATCGACAATCTCGATCGCCGCCATGCAGCTCTCGACCGCATCGGCAACGCTGTCTTTATCATAGGGCGCGCCTGCCGGCCCAAGATCGGCGCCGAGCCGGACCGCCATTTCGCACTCCACGCCGGGGCCGCAATATTCGCCATGCGCGCGCTCGCCGCGTTCATGAAACACCGTATTGGCGTAGATGCCGCCGCTGCACGGCTGGTCGATTTTGAGATATTCCTGCATCACCTTGGTGGTGCAGCCGATCTTATGGCCGCTCACCGCACCGAGGCCAAGATGGGCGAGGCGTACATTGAGCGCATTTTGCAGTTCGTAGGCTTCAATGGTATCGCGCGGCGTACAGCTCTCGGGCAGCCGCTCGAGCCGGCGCTGCTCCATCCGCATGCCGCGATAAATCTCAACCGCTTCGCCGATATTTTTCGGTTCCATGACCGCTCCTTATTTGGCCGGCGATCATAACGGATGAAGAGAGCTGAAGGCGAAGTTTTGATGTGCTCCGGAGTGCGTTCAGCATTCCGGCAAGCGTGACCACGCGCCCGAGTTAATACGAGGTAGCCAAGGGAGCGGATGCGACCGCCCGGCGTTTGAGGGATCGAAAAAAAGAAGAGATCAGGCGCTTGGGCCGAAACCGTCGAGAGCGTCCTGAACAGCACTGACCACCGCGGCCCAATCTCCCGGCTCGGGCTGGCGGAAGTGGCGCATGGTCGGGTACCACGGATTGTCTTCGCGCCCGCGTAAGTAGCGCCAGTCGCCGCTATGCGAGAGCATTACCCAAACGGGATGGCCAAGCGCACCGGCGAGATGGGCGACCGCCGAATCGATGGTGATCACCAGGTCGAGGCCGGCGATGGCGGCGGCGGTATCGGCGAAATCCTTCAGGCGCGGGCTCAAATCCTCGATCTGCCCATTGCCTGAGATATCTTCCGAACCGGGGCCGACCTGGAGGCTATAGCAGGCGATGTCATCGCGTCCGAACAGCGGTGTGAGAAAATCCACCGGGCAGGAGCGGCGCCGGTTGATCTTGTTGGCCGGGCTGCCCGACCAGGCGAAGCCGATCTTGAGGCGCGCCGCTGCCGGTGCCTCAAATTGCCACGGCGCTTCGCTTGATCCCACATAGGCTTTGGCCGGCGGCAGTTTCTCCGGATTGACATCGAGAATATGGGCCAGGCTGGCGAGCGCGGCGTGATGCTCGAACGCCGGCACCGGCCCGTCGAGCGCGACGGTTTCGCTAATGCCGGCAACGCCCTGCAACAGACGCTTGAGTGGTTCCTGGCAGGCCAGGACAACGCGCCCGCCCTGCTCGGCCACCAGCGGCGCATAGCGGATAAATTGCAAACTGTCGCCGAAACCCTGCTCGGCATGGAGCAGAATGGTGGCGCCATCGAGCGCCGTGCCGTCCCACATCGGCGTCGAGAGATGCGATACCGCGCCTCCGCCGAGTTTGAGGCGCCATTCATATTCGGCAAAGCCGGCGCGGTAATTGCCGGCGGTGAGCAGGCTGAGGGCGTGATTGAAATGAATCTCGGCATTTTTCGGCGCCAGTGCGATGGCGCGCTCAAAGGCCATGCGCGCTTCCCTGTCGCGCGCCAGGGCCGATAATGCGCTGCCGAGCGTGTTTTCGGCCTCGGCCGTAACGGCGCCGAGCGCAAGAGCGCGCTCGGCCGCGGTTAGCGCTTCCGCCGGCTGATCGAGGGCTAGGAGGGCGCCGGCAAGATTATTCCAGCCGGCGGCAAAGCCTTTGTCGAGCTCCACCGCACGCCAGGCATGGGCTGCGGCATCTTCCGGCTGATGGCTGAGAATGAGCAGGTGGGCGAGATTGCTGTAGGCCTCGATCATCGTCGGCACAAGTTCGATGGCGCGGCGCAGCGCCACCTCTGCTTCGTCGAGCCGGTTGCTTTCGAGCAGCGCCACGCCGAGGCTGTTGTGAATGACCGCATGATCGGGCAAACGCTCCTTCGCCTGGCACAGCGGTTCGATAGCGGCTTCGAATTCACCCAGGCCAATGAGGGCGTTGCCAAGCGCGAGATAGGGCTCGCCGGGGGCGGCATCGAGGCCGATCGCCTTGCGGCAGGCGTCCGCCGCCGCCGCGCAGTCATTCTGGCTCAACAGAACGGCGGCAAGCGACTCATGCGCCAGCGCCGAGACCGGCCCGCATTCAACACCGCTGCGCGCCGAATCGAGGGCTTCGTCAAAATTTCCCAATTCGAGTAGCGTCTGGGTCAGGTTGATATGGGCATCGATAAAATCGGGCTTGTGGTTAAGCGCCAGGCGGTAGTGATTGCGCGCCGATTGCAAATCGCCGTCGGCCTTAAAAATATTGGCGAGATTGTAATAGCCGCCAGGATAATCCGGATGATTGTCCATCAGGCGGCCGAGAATGGCGCGCGCATCTTCGTCGCGCCCGGCGGCGAGATACATGGTCGCCAGATTGTTCTGGTAGGCGGCACTGTCCGGCGTCACGGCGAGCGCCCGCTCGATATAGCCGATGGCGGCATCAAGGGCGCCCGCTTGCTGCGAAATAAGCGCCATCAGATGGAGTGCATCGGGCTGATTGGGCATGTCCTTGAGCGCATTTTCCGCCTGCGTCCGGGCCGCTTGATAATCGCCTTGGCGATAGGCCTGAACGCCGGCTTCGAGGGCGTCACGTACACCGTCGAGCGCGGGTGCGCCGAGGGCGCGCCGTTCGCGTGATAGATCGTCGCTGATGCTGGGGTCTGACATGGCACCGATGGTGCCACGCGAGCCTTACTTTCTGGTTAACGAGAGATTACGCGGCTCGAGCAGAACTCTGCTCTAACTATTTGATAGCGAACAGATTCACATAATTAAATGGAACCACGAAGTGGTTCAAATTAATCATGTTCCGATCTAATCCACTGAACAGGCCAGTATCATGCTCATTTCGGACAGTTTAAGGCCGCTCTCATCGGCCCATTGGTTGAACACCTGCTGCACATCGCGGCGCGCTTTCTTGCCTTTCGGCTCGCCCGTGCAGGCGCCCCATTTGTTGAGCGCTTTGATCGTATCGGAGGTGAGCACGAAGCTGTCCTTGCCGGCCATGCGCAGGAAATAAGGCCCGGATTTGCCGCCCAACTGGCTGAAACGCTTCTGCATCTCGTCCCACAGGCCAACAATATCGCTTTCCGGCCAGTCCGCCAGCCAGGCGCCGAAGCCGCCATGCTCGGCGGAAATCGCCGCCATTGTGGCCGCGTTATGGCGCGTCGCCTTGATTTTCCCCCAATGGCGGATGATGCGCCTTTCCTTTAAGAGCGCCTCCAATTCCTCATCCAGAATGACGGCGACGCGCTTTGGCTCGAAGGCGAAAAATATTTCTTCGAAATCCGGCCATTTGGCCGCGACCATGCTGTGCTTCAGACCGGCGGAGAACACGCGCAGCGACATCAGCGACAAATAACGGTCGTCCGTAACCGCTTTCAGCGCCTTCGCCGATTTTGCCTTGGGCAATGATTTTTTGAGCGCCGCCGCACCGCCGGCGCGCATCTCGGCGGTCTCCAGAACGGTGCTGAATTTTGTCACCTTGGCCATGGCTTAGATTCTATCCTCAGCGGGTCCTGCTTGCTATGCTGATATCTCAAATTGGGGAGAACCAGACATGCCGATGATCAACCGCATCGCCGAATTTCAGCAGGAAATGGCTGGCTGGCGGCAGGATATCCATGCCCATCCGGAGCTTGGCTTCGAGGAAAACCGGACCGCCGATGTGGTTGCCAAGCAGCTCGAATCCTTCGGTCTGGAGGTCCATCGCGGCCTCGCCCAGACCGGTGTGGTCGGCGTGCTGAAGGGCGCCGCTGGCGGCGGTTCGATTGGCCTCAGGGCCGATATGGATGCGCTGCCGATCCAGGAACAGAACGGTTTCGATCATTGTTCGCTCCATGACGGCGTGATGCATGCCTGCGGCCATGACGGCCACACCGCGATGCTGCTCGGCGCGGCCAAATATCTCGCCGAGACGAAGAATTTTTCCGGCACCGTCTATTTCATCTTCCAGCCGGCGGAGGAGGGGCTTGGCGGTGCCCGCGCCATGGTCGAGGAGGGTCTGTTCGATAAATTCCCGGTCGACGGCGTCTATGGCCTGCACAATTGGCCGGGCCTCGATGTCGGCGAATTCGCCGTCCGCGTCGGGCCGATGATGGCGGCCTGCGACGCGTTCGAGATCAATGTGATCGGCGAGGGCGCGCACGGCGCCATGCCGCATCTCGGCATCGATCCGGTGACCTGCGCGGCGGAAATCGTCGGCGCGCTGCAGACCATTACCAGCCGCATCAAGGATCCGCTCGATTCAGCCGTGGTCAGCGTCACCAAGATCCATGGTGGCGATGCGTTTAACGTCATCCCTGAGCGGGTCGAGCTTGCCGGCACCACAAGAAGCTTCAAGGAAGAAGTGCGCGACGAGATCGAAGCCAGTATCACGCGCATCTCGGAGGGTATTGCCAGCGCCCATCGCTGCCGCGTCGAGATCAACTATATGCGCCAGTTCCCGGCCACCGTGAACCATGCGGCTGAGACCGGTCTCGCGGCCCAAGCGGCGTCCCAGGTGGCGGGCGAGGCCAAAGTGCATCACGATCTGCCGCCCGTCATGGGCTCGGAGGATTTCTCCTACATGCTGCAATCGCGCCCGGGTTCTTACATCTGGATGGGCAATGCCGGCCAGCCCGGCGGCTGCTTTCTGCACAATCCGAATTATGATTTCAACGATGAGGCGCTCGGCTGGGGCGCGAGCTATTGGGCGACGCTGGTCGAAAATCTACAGCCGCGCGCGGACGGTGCCGATTAGCCTGATTACGGGAGTTTGGGGAGCGCTGGTGCGGTCGAGAGGACTCGAACCTCCACGGGGTTGCCCCCACTAGAACCTGAATCTAGCGCGTCTACCAGTTCCGCCACGACCGCAACGCGCACCAGCGGCGCAATTTGGATTGCGCCACCCCGGCGAATGGTGCGGCTGAGAGGACTTGAACCTCCACGGGGTTTCCCCCACAGCGCCCTCAACGCTGCGCGTCTACCAGTTCCGCCACAGCCGCATATTCACCAAGGCGCACAAAAAGCAGGGGATGGGGCGAAATGTCAAGTCTGCCTGCTCTCGGCGGCGTTGAGCGGCTTGCAC